>JBKEAI010000302.1:0-10545 GCA_047972145.1 Microthrixaceae bacterium | reverse complement strand
GAGGTCGGCCCGGTCACGTTCAGCGGAGCCTTGACGTTGGACACGGTCATCGACGGCGAGATCGCGGCGACCGTGTCAACCGTTGCGGCATCGAGTGCGAGCGACAAGGTAGCGGTGAACCCCACACCTGTCTGGCCCGGCTCGACGAACGCCGGAGCGTCCACGCTGACGTTCACTGGGGCGGTGAGAACACCTCCGGTGGGCAGCGCGGCCAGAAGACCCGCGGTATAGGCATCTGCACCGGTGCAAGATGCGTTGATGGTCTTCTGCGTGACCACGGCGCCGGAGGGCTGGGACCCGATCGCGAGCAGGGCTCCGATCATGGCGACCACTGCGAGGCTTCCCCACAGTCGACGCCTACCCGCCTTGTTGGACCTGACTGAATCGAGCGATCCCATGATGACTTCCCCTGTTTCGCAGCTGCCGCGGATCGTTTCCGCCGCGCCTCTCCGTGGTTGGTTGTGTAGACCCACCCGTTGATCGCCCAGGATGAGCGGCTTCCCGAAGGAAGTGTGCGCAAAGAATAGTCACGGTATGGCGTTCGTCACCAGCAGAATCGTCGAACCGGGTGGTATTGCCCACCCCTGCGTGTGCGCTGACCGCAAACCCTGGGGGTGTCCGGGTGGTTGGTAGGATCGACCCGTGCACGAGGATCTGGCGGTGGGGCGAAGTGCGAACGGGCACGCTGCGCCCCGTACGCCGACGGCTCCCCTCACATTCCCGGCTCCTGCGCAGGAGGCGATCGAGCAGCTCGCCACCATCGACCTGACCGGGGAGCAGGAGGGCGAGGCCACCAATCCTGGACGGAGTGACGATCCAGACGTGACCGCAACCGTGGCACGCCCGAGTCGGCTCGCAGCATCCGGCCGTTCGGCCGAATCGAATGGGGAGGGGCACAAGGAGGGGACCTCCAAGGACAAGGAGGGGACCTCCAAGGAGAAGGAGGGGACCTCCAAGGAGAAGGAGAGGGCGTTCAAGGAGGACGTGTCGACGGAGGTTGATCCTCCGACCAGCGGTGTTGTGCCGACCAGCGGTGCTGTGCCGACCAGCGGTGCCGTGCCCGATGCGCCACCGATCGAGAGCCCATCACCCGAGAGCCGATCGCCCGGGTCGGTCCGATTGCCCGAGAGTCCATCGCCCGGGTCGGCCCAACGCTCGACAGCTCCGTTTGCGGCGCGTCCCGCCAGGGCTGTTCTGTCCACAACTGGCCCCCCCACGTCCGGCCCACCCACGTCCGGCCCACCGTCGACGGTCCCGCGGTCTGCGGTGTTGCCCCGGCAATCGGAGGCCGCCTCGGCGGTTCCGATGTTGCGTCGGGTGGCGATGCCCTTGGCAGTGGCGGTGGGTGCACCGCTCGTGGGGCTCGCACTGTCGCTCTCGCTCAAGGCCGCCGCTGTACCGGTTCCGGTGGTGGTCGCGGTCGTGGCGGTGTCTGTGATCACCAGCGCCCTCGGGATCTGGCTGATCGCGCACCGGCTCCGCTCGGAGGTCGATGCACCTCTCGACGAGTTGCGCGAAGCGGTGGCTCGCCTCGGGGTCGGCGAGCCACCGGACTCCGTGCTCGGGTCCTCTGACGGCGGGCCGTTCGAACCGGTCGCACGGGCATTGGAGTCAGCGGCGGGCAGCGTCGACGAGCGTGCCGCCCGCCTGGTGGAACGTGCCGAGTGGGGTGACAGCTCCCGGCGCATACTCGATGCGCTCGACTTCGCCGACGACGAACCAGCGGCTTTCGAGGTGGTGGCACGCTCGCTGGCACTCGCCGATGACAGCCACCCGAGCGAGTTGTTGATCACCCGCGCCGAGGCCCCCAACATCGTGGAGTCGGTTGCCGCGAACGTGGCCACCGGTTCTCCCGCGTGCCCGGTGAGCGATCCGCGGGACTGCCTCGCGATGCGCCGAGGCCAGGTCGTGCCCGCCGACAGCTCCGAGGCGATCGACTCCTGTCCTCAGCTGCGGGGCCGGCCGGGTGGACCGTGCAGCGCGGTTTGCGTGCCCGTTGGGGTCGATGGGGTCAGCGCCGGGGTGCTGCACGTGACCGGTCCCGACCGCGAACCCCCAGGCGCGGAGGTGGCCGGTCGACTCGCGGAGCTGTCGCGGCGCATCGGTGGACGGCTCGGCGCGCTGCGGGCGCTGGAGAGCTCGAGACAGGAGGCCGGCACCGATGGTCTCACGGGGCTGCCGAACCGCCGGATCCTCGAATCGCAGATGAAGGCACTTCTCGACCAGGGCACAGGGTTCGTCGCGGTGATGGCGGATCTCGACAAGTTCAAGTCGCTCAACGACACCTTCGGCCACGAGGCGGGTGATCGGGCACTTCAGCTCTTCGCCCGTGTGATGCAGGACAACGTGCGGGGCCACGACGTGGTTGCCCGCGTGGGCGGCGAGGAGTTCGTGGTGGTCTACCCCGAGATGTCGGTGCAACGCTCGATCGAGGCGATCGAACGGTTGCGCACCGCGCTCGCGTCGCAGTCAGCGGTGGCGGCATCACGTTCGTTCACCTGCTCGTTCGGGGTCACCCACTCATCTGTGGGTGGATCGGTGGCGGAGATCCTTCGTGTGGCCGATGCAGGCCTGTTGCGGGCGAAGGACCTCGGCGGTGATCAGGTGGTCTACGCGGATCAGGCCCTCGCTCACGAGGTGTTCGACTCCGGCGACGGCTAACGGCCGGTCGTCGACCAGTGCCAGGGCTCCGAGGGCAGGTTCCTGAACCCGAACCGTCCGGCGTTGGCCCGCATCCACGCGAACCCCGAGCTTCCCCGCGTGAGCGTGCGTCCGCCCTGTGTGAAGTCGACCGCCAGGCCCTGTTCGTGCTGTGAGGTTCCCGGGCGGGCCGTAGGGGGTCGGCACGACGATGCAGACATCTGGTAGATCGCATAGTTGCTGCTGCCGCAGTTGCTGCGGCGCACGGCGATCTGTCCGGCGGGGTCGCGGAAGCCGCTCCCGCTCAGCGGGACGCCATCGGCTGCGGCTGCGCTGAGAAGTGCCTGGAGGTTGCCGGCGATCGACTGGTGCACTCGGATCCCGCCGACGCTCACGATGCTGCCCGAACCGACGATGTTCGGCGGGGTGTAGTTGCCGCCTCCATCGCCGCCGTTGCCGCTTCCCCCACCGGAGGACCCACCCGAGGACGGAGCGAGTGCCGCCTTGTTGGCCGCGGCCCGTGCTGCGGCGCGCTGTTCCTCGGCCTTGCGCTGGGCCGCGAGTTGGCGGGCGATCTCCTGTTGCTTTGCGGTGATCTGGTCGGAGAGACCCTTGTCGAGTTGTGCGAGCGAGGCCGCCTCCGCGAGTGCGGCATCGAGGCGGGCGTCCACCGCCTCCGCGAACTTCTGTTGCTCCGCATAGCTCGCGTCGAGCTCGGCCTTGCGGGCGGTGACCGTCTCGCGCTCCGCGGTCGCGCGGTCCTCGGCCTCCTGCTTCGCGGCGCGCTGCATCTCCAGGTCTTCCTGCACTGCGCGGAAGCGCTCCACGAGGTCTGTGCTCTGAGTCGCCCGGGAGTCGAGCAGCACGCGCTTGTTGACCGCGTCGTTGACGTCGTCGGTGGCGACCGCAGCGAGTGGGTCTGTGCTTCCGACGCTCACGTAGGCCTCGACCGCGGACTCCTTCATGTCCTCACGGATGGACGCGAGTTGGGCCTCGGCCTCCGCCTGGGCCTGCTCGGCCGCGGCACGGTCCTCTTCGGCCTTGGCGAGAACCCGCTCGGATTCCTCGACCTTGTCCTGTTGAGCCTTGACCTGCGCGTTCAGCGCGTTGAGCGCGTTGGTGACCTCGGCGTCGGTCGCTTCGAGGGCGTTGACCTTGCTCGCCTGGCTGGCCTTCTCGGATCGCACCTGGCTGCGCTTGGCCTGCAACTCCGACAGCGACGAACCCTCCTGCGAGGGTGCGGCGCCCGATTGGGGAGCGGGGAGTGCGACGAGCGTTGCGGCCACGAGCAGGAAGGTCGTGGCCCCACGTGCGGATCCGTTTCGGAAGGAGAACATCTGGTGAGGGGGCTCCGGGCGGGGCGATCGGGTTCTAGAGGCGGTTGGGTGCTGGGGGCGATCGGGTGGGAGACGAACGGCTATGACTAAGACTCGGTAACGAGTCGTAACGTTTTCGCAATCTAACAGCGGTCCGATGTCGTGGCAAGGTCGGGCACGTCGGTTGTTTGCAATCCTGGCCCACACAGAGCGCTCGATCGCGCACTCTCGGTTGGAGATCACTCAGGCGCTCGGCGGTCGGGTGCTCGGACACTCGGCTGAAGTGCTCGGGTGGAAGTGCTCGGGTGGCAGACCTCAGGGGGGAGCTCAGCGCTGGCAGATCCTGCACCAGGTCGTGTTGCGACCGTCGAGGACCCGCTGTGAAAGAGGCGTCCCACAGCGGAGGCACGGTTGGCCGCCACGGCCGTAGCACTGGAGGCGGAACTGGTGGCTGCCGGTCTCACCCGATGCGTCGCGGTAGTCGCGCAGTGTGGTACCACCGTTGTCGATCGCAGCGTCGAGCACCTCCACCAGCGCGTCGCGCAGGACGTTCGCCCGATCGAGGGAGAGCCGGCGGACCAACGGCGAGATTCCCGCCGACCAGAGCGCCTCGTCCGCGTAGATGTTGCCCACGCCCGCGACAGCTCGCTGGTCCAACAGGGCGGTCTTGAGCGCCTTGCGGCCCGACAGGGCTCCGCGCAGCGCGGCTCCGGTGAAGTCCGCGGAGAGAGGTTCGGGACCCATTGCGGCGAGGGTGGGTAGGTCGTCGTAGCGGCCGGCCGGCACCACCGCAACGCGACCGAAGCGGCGGATGTCCCACAGGCACAACCGTTCGAGCGGGGTGGAGCCCGGCGGACCCCCCGGAGGCTCGAGTGCCCACCACGCCCGCAGGTGTTCCGCGGAGTTGGCAGTGCTGTCGCTGCTCGCAGTGCTGTCACTGCTTGCAGTGCTGTCGCTGCTCGCAGTGCTGTCACCGAACGGGGTGACGGCGAGGCGGCCGGTCATGCCGAGGTGCACCACCAACTCGCGCTCACCGCTGCGGGCTGTGCCCTTGCCGGTGTTACCGGCCGTGTCGGCGAGCGCCATCAGCAGGTACTTGCCGCGCCGCGACACGGCCGTGATCGAACTGCCGATGGCGGCGGTCGCCTCCGCGAAGTTGTCCGCGTCGAACGCCCAGGCTTCGGTGATGCGCCGCCCGACGAGCACCCCAACGAGCTGTCGCCTGATCGTCTCGACCTCCGGGAGCTCGGGCACGCACGGATTCTGCCAGAACCCTGATTCCACCGGAACCGTGCCGACCTGAACCGTGCCGACCTGAACCGTGCCGTGAGCATCGGCTGCACTGCACGGGCATCGGCTGTGCCGGTTGGGCAACCCACTAGCGTTTCGCGCATGAGCGTCACCGCAGTGGTCAATCAGAAGGGCGGGGTCGGCAAGACGACCGTGGCCCTCGGGCTCACATCCGCACTCGCGGCCGCTCAGCGGTCGGTGCTCGTGGTGGACCTCGACCCTCAGGCGAACGCCACTACCGGCCTCGGCATCTTCGACGCGTCGCACACGATCGACCAGGTGCTGGTCGAGGACCGTCCCGGTGGTGCCCGAGCGGCTGTGGTGACCGCCGGCTGGGAAGGCGAGGGTCTACAGATCCCGTCGGTCGTTCCCAGTTCGCCCTCGCTTGCCCAGGTGGAACACCAGCTCGTCAACGACGTCATCGGTGCCCAGGACCGCTTGGCCGGCGTTGTGTCGGGGCTCGAGGCCGACTACGACGAGGTGATCATCGACTGCCCACCATCGCTCGGATTGCTCACAGTGAACGCGCTCTTCGCAGCGGATCGGGTGATCGTCGTGACCGAACCAGCCGCTTGGAGCTCCGACGGTGTGGTGCAGATACTGCGCAACGTCGAGCGCATAGCGCAGCGTCGCGGTGGACCCCCCGAGCTCGCCGGGATAGTCGTGAACCGACTCGCCCGCACCCGTGACGGGTCCTACTGGACCGACGAGTTGGCGGCGGCTCACCCCGAGCTAGTGCTCGACCCGCCTGTGCGGTTGCGGGCGGCTGTGGCCGAGGCGGCAGCGGCTGCTGTGCCGATCCACGCGCTTCACCGCTCGGGTGCCAAGGACGCGGTTGGAGAGTTCGATGCGCTCGCGGCGCGGGTGTTCGGAATCGCGCTGTCGGAGGTTGCGGTGGGTGAGGAGCCGTTGCCGGTATCGCCCGATGGCGGATCCGAACCGGGCACGGTCCAACCCGGTGGTACGGACGCTCCCGGTAGTGACGCTCCAGGTAGTACAGGCGTTTCCGGTAGTACAGACGCTTCCAGTGACACCGAGGTTCCCAGCGACACCGAGGTTCCCAGCGACACAGGCTCTCCGGGCTTTACAGGCGTTTCCGGTGATACAGGCTCGCCGCCGAGCTCTGTCGGTATGACCGAAGATCGCCCCATGACCGAAGCTCACAACGCCGACGTAGCGGGTTCGCTCCGCGTGGGGGTGCTCTGATGGCCGGCTACGACCCCAAGCGACCCCGGCCCGCAACCAACGGAGACGCTCCCGCACCGGTCGAGGCCCTGATCGAACCAGCGCCTACTGCACCGGACAGTGCCGGACCGGCCGAGAGCGGACCCACCGATAGTGGATCTGTCGAGCCCGATCCGACCGCACCGGAGGCAACCGCACCGGGGGCAACCACACCGGAGGCAACCGCACCGAAAGCAAGCGCACCGAAAGCGAGCGCACCGAAGGCGAGCGCACCGGCTGCGACCGAACAGGTGGAGCAGCCGGGCACACAACAACAGCCGGGCACACATCTAGGGGCAGGGGTCGAGCCGGAACGGCTGGATCTGAGCGGCCCACCACCGCGCAGCAAAGTGCCAGCGGCGGTTGTGACCGCCGCCGTCGCGCTCCTGGTGCTGTTGTTCGTCTGGCGGCGCCGACGTTCCTGAGCCCGAAAGGGCCACCGGTTGGCAGTATGACGATTTCGTGACAGACTGCGCCGAGACCGTCACAGCTTTGCGGTCTTCGTCACATGCAGACAGTCACCGCCCCCACCCACCGAAGCTCTCTCGCGATCTGCGCGCTCCTGTTGTCGATCGCGGTCCTCGCTCCCGTCGTGCCATCGCAGGCGGGAGCCGTACCGACCGGCGCCGCGGCCGCGGCCGATGGGGGCATCGGGGCTGCCCAGGCGAAGCTCGACTCGGCCCGGGCCCGACGTCAGGAGGCCGAGACCCGTCTGGCCGAGGCATCGGCCAATAAGGCAGCGGTCGAAGCCCAGCTGCGTTCCCTCGAGGACGGCGCAGCGCGGATCACACAGGACCTCGCAGAAGCGAGGGCGCAGGTTCGGGAGTACGCGGTCAAGGCCTACATCGACGGGGGTCAGAGCGCGATCGTCGGCGCCGCGCTCGATCCGAGCGAGAGCACCGAAGCCGCGTGGCACACCCAGTTGACCGCGTCACGGACCCTGGAAACAGCCGAGGCGGTGGACCGCTACGACGCCCTCAAGCGTGCCAACGATCCCGAACGCGTGGCGGCCGCTGCACGACTCGACGAGGCGACCGCCCTGGTCGACACCGCACAGAGCGATGCGATCCAAGCGGCGGCGTACGAGCGCGACGCAGAGGCCGAGCTCACCCGGCTCCGCGAAGCCCAGGCCGAGGCGCAACGTCGCGCCGCGGCTGCGCTCGAGCAGGCGGCCCGCGATGCCACCGCTCGTGAACAGGCCGCAGCTGTACGCTCCAAGGCTCAAGGTGAACGCCCTCGCGCGACGGCGGAGCCCACTGCCGCACCACGCCCCCAGAGCTCGCCGTCACCGCCCGTACCCGCGCCGTCGCCGGCACCCTCGGGGGGTGCGTCACCGGGTGCCGGTGGCCCTACGGCCGCGGAATCGGCCCAGCTCGCGAAGATCCGCCGCTGTGAGAGCCGTGGCAACTACTCGATCGTGTCCTCGAGCGGCCGCTACCGCGGTGCCTACCAGTTCGACACCCGCACGTGGGCCGCGGTGGGCGGCTCGGGGGATCCAGCGGCGGCCTCGCCTGCCGAGCAGGACTACCGGGCCCTGCTGCTGCTGCGCCAGCGCGGCACCCGGCCCTGGCCGAACTGCCACTGATCACCTCCCCTGCGTTTCCGGGTGATCGCCGTCTCCCGGTCGATCAGCGATTCCCGGGTGACCAGCGATCCAGCGTGACCAGCATTTTCCGGGCGATCCGCCGACACGGCTAGGGTCGCAGCCGGATGTGTGACACAGACGCCGTGTCGCAACGGAGCAAGAGGAACCACGTGATCGCCCGACTTCGACTTCCAGCCGTCCTGGCCACAGTTGCAATCGTCGCCCTCGCCTGTGCAGAGGCCGAACCACCGTCGCCGCAGTTCAGCGGTGACCTCTCCGCGGGCAACCCGACGACCGAACAGGACGACGAGGGCACCGCGTCCGCGGATGCTCCCACCGCACGTGAGCTCACCGGACCCGAGAGCCTGGAGCTCGACGCCGCGCTGGAGGGCTCGCCCGAGGGCTGCAACCTGATCGACACCGGTAGCTGCTTCCTTCCCTTCCCCAGCGACTTCAACACGGTCGACGATCCGAGTTCACCCACCGGGCGGCGGGTCGATTTCCCGCAGGGCCAGTTGCCAAACGCATCCGGGGTCGCCTTCGATCCCGGCACCGCCGAGACCTTCGACTCGTGGAACGCGCTGGACGGCTTCTCGCCGTCGACCCCGATCATCCTGCTGGTTCCGGGGCTCGATCCCGAAAAGACCGTTCTGCCGACCGAGACGACCATCGACGTGTCGGTCGGCTCCGACTCGGCGACCGTGCTGTTGGACCTCGACACAGGTCTGCTCGTTCCACACTGGGTCGACATCGACCAGCGTGCGAGCGACGCGGAGCGCACCTCGATGATCATCCGCCCGGCGATGTCGCTCACCGAGACCCACCGCTTCGCCGTCGCAATCCGCAACGTCAACGCGTCGGGCGGCGCCCCGATGGAGGCCCCGATCGGCTTCCGGGTCATCCGCGACAACGTGACGACCACGTCGCCGGCGATAGAGGAGATGCGCGCCGACTACCAACCGGTGTTCGACTCGCTCGCCGAGCACGGCGTCAACCGGGCCGACCTCTACATGTCCTGGTGGTTCACCGTCGGGTCACCCGAGTCGCTCGCGGGCAACGTGCTGTCGATGCGAGACGACGCCATGGGTCAGCTCAACGGCGGGGCACCCGAGTACAAGATCGACCAGGTTCGTACGCGCAGTGACGACGAAGTCACCCTGCGCCCGGGTATCGCGAAGATCATCGAGGGCACCTACGAGGTACCCAACTACCTCGACGGCGACGAGCCCGGCGCGCGGATGACCTTCAACGCCGAGGGTGACCCCGTCGCGACCGGCACCTACGAGGCACGCTTCATCTGTACAGTCCCCGAAAAGGCGATGTCCGATGGCGAGGCCCGGCCGGTGGTCTATGGCCACGGCCTGCTCGGGGGAGCGCAGGAGGTGCGGAGCGCCCACGTGCAGGTGACCGCGGCTGCGCTCAACGCCGTGTACTGCGCCACCGACGCGATCGGTCTGGCTGATCCCGATACCGCGTATGCCGGGACCGTCGCGGGCAACATCAGCGCGTTCCCCGCGATGGCGGACCGCCTCCAACAGGCGATCCTCAACTACCTGTACCTCGGCCGTCTGTTCGTGAACCTCGACGGGTTCCCGTCGTCGGACGAGTTCGTCAACGACAGCGGTGCGCTGATCCTCAACAACGGCGAGGCGTTCTGGGACGGCAACAGCCAGGGCGCGATCCTCGGCGGAGCTGTTACCGCGGTGGCTCAGGACTGGACCAAGGCCGTGTTCGGGGTGGGCGGCATGAACTACTCCACGCTGTTGTCACGCAGCGTCGACTTCGATCCGTTCTTCCAGTTCATGAAGGTCTCGTACCCCGATCCGGTCGACCAGCAGATCGCGTTCGGGCTCATGCAGATGCTCTGGGACCGAGGCGAGACCTCCGGCTACGTGCAGCACCTCACCGATCGTCCCTACAGTCTCACGCCACCGCACCAGGTGATCATGGACGTCGCCTTCGGTGACCATCAGGTGGCCACGATCACCTCCGACAACATCGCGCGGACCCTCGGCATCCCGCTCTACCAGCCGGCGCTGCCCGACGACGCAGACGAGGTCGAGACGTCCGCTCGGTTCTACGACCTGGACCCGATCCGCGAGTTTCCGTATCCGGGCTCGGCGCTGTTCTACTGGTACTCGGGCACGCTCGCCCCACCCACCGGGAACATCACCCCGGAGATGGCCGAGGCCTGGGAGCAGAACTGCACCGCCCCCGGAGCCGACGACACCGTGCTGTGCGACGATCCCCACGAGGACCCCCGTCGTCAGCCTGCGGTGATCGCCCAGAAGGACGCCTTCTACAGCACCGAGGGCCTCGTCACCGACGTGTGCGAGGAGAAGCCCTGCGTGGCCAAGCCCCGCGACGATTTCGACTACTGAGCCTGGATCCACTGGGTCGCACGTGGATGCGCCCGGGGACCGGGAGTGACAGCTGGCAGTGGTGACAACTGGCGGTGCAGCCGTGGTCGGGATCGACTTGCGCAGGACC
>JBKEAI010000110.1:0-24831 GCA_047972145.1 Microthrixaceae bacterium | reverse complement strand
CCGGCGCCATCGTGTTGCCCGATGCGTACAACCCGTCGATGACGGTGTCGTCCGCGCGCAGCACACGGCCGTGGGCATCGGTGCGAACGCCGCCCTTGGTGCCGAGGTCGGTGACCACGATCTGCGCTGCGTAGTAGGGCGGGGAGCCGATCACACCGAGGCACTTGTTGGGACCGTCGGTGAACGGCTCGACCACGTTGGCTATCACGCGGTCCCACGGCGACTCTCCACGCCCGAAGGCCTCGTCGGTCCCGGAGCGGGCGAACCCGTTGTACTGATCCACCGTCGCCACCAGCGCGTCGGGCGGCACACCGATCAGCCCGGCCAGGTCCTCCAGCGTGTCGGCCCGTTTGAGCACACCTGCTTCGAGCCAGCGATCGACGTCGAACCAGTCGGGCACCTGCGGGTCGACAGGCAGCATCGCGAACCCGTCGTGATCGACCTGACGCTGGTCGAACACCCAGTGCGCCGGGATGCACCCCGGTCCGCCGGAGTTGTGCGCGCGCATCAGCTCGTGGCCGGCGCGGTCATAGGGAAGGCGCTCGTTCATGAAGCGCTCGCCGGCGTCGTTCACCCACACGCCCGCCCACACCATCGTGTAGAACACCGGGCCGCCGGTCGGGGTGACCATCCCGGGGGCGAACCACGCTTCGTCCAGCAGCGCCGTGTCGGCTCCGATCGCCATCGCGGCCTCGAGGGCATCACCGGTGTTCTCGGGTACCCCCGATGTCCATTCGTCGGTAAGCGGCGCCTGGTACCTCTGGCGTAGCTCCCGGTTGCGTTCGTAACCACCGGCTGCGAGGAGCACCCCGCGCTCGGCGATATAGCGCACCTGCGCACCGTCGCGTTCCGCGACGACACCCACAACCCGGCCGTCCTCGACGATGAGGGAGCGCAGTGTGGTAGCGGTGTGCACCTCGGCGTTGCCGGTGTTCACAACCGCTAGAAGCGACCGTGCGCTGAGTGCCTGCCCGCCGACCATCTCCTCGGGTGCCTCGATGCCCCAGCGGTCGGTCCACAGTGGCCGGCGCACGAGCGGTTCGAGTGCACCGAGCTCGGTCCGGGTGATGTCCGCGGGGAAGATAGTGCGCCCCTGCTTGAGGAAGCCAGGTTGCCCTTCGAAGTAGTCGGGGATGCTGCGCCACCAGAACTCCCCGAAGGCGCGATCGCGTTCGAGCTCGTCGATCATCGGCGGACCCGCCTGAAGGTAGGCGTCTCGCAACTCCACCGGTGCGTCGTCGCCGACGATCGCATCGAGGTAGGGCCGGGCCGCCTCCGGAGAATCCTCGATCCCTGCCCGCAGGATCGCGGCGTTGCCCGGCAACCAGATCCCGGCGCCCGAATAGGCGGTCGTGCCACCGACCCATTCGCTCTTTTCCAGTACCACGGTCGACAGGCCGCGGCTCGCCGCCGCGTACGCACCGATCAGCCCGCCACCCGAGCCGACCACCACCACGTCAAAGTGCTGTTCATGCATCAGTTACCCCTCTGCATCAGGTACTCCTCCGGACCCACGCAGGGTCGAGATGCCAACAGGTCGTGAGGTCGTCGGAGCGGAGCGGCCACGACCGTACGTAGGTGACCCCATCGGGGCCTGCCTCCACGGCGAACGGTGTGTCCTCGTCGATCACGCAGAACTGGCCCGAGACCAGCGTGAAGCTGTCGCGTTCGCGCAGGTCCTCACACGACTCGGCGGTGTGCACGGTGACGCTGCCACCGAACACGATCATCTGCAACGCAGCGTTGTGGTGGCGCATCGGTACCCGGAACCCGGCCCGCAATCGCACCCCGGTGAGCCCGAAGGAACGGTCTATGGCCGTGGAACGCCAAGCCGCGTCCTGAAACGTCGCTGCGACATCCACGGGCGCATCTGCCAGGGTCGCGCCGTCGCGCCACGAACACACCGTCGATCGCAGGTCGGGGGCGAGCGGTGCCCAGCCGTGGTCGTCGAACAGGTCGAGGAACTCGATGGGCACCGCCCAAGGTTGCCGTCGGGGTCGGCACCTGTCGAGCACCTGTCCTGATGGGCGGGATGTCCTGATGGGCGGGATGGGCCTTCTGAAGCGCATGTGGCTTTGGGACATGATCTGGGCATGGGCGTTGCGACAGGTGACCTGCTCGACGGTGCGGACTGGGTGCCCCTCGCGCTCGACCAACAGGACAACCCGACCTACTTCTGGCACGACGGCAGCCCCTTCACCGAAGCGCCGGTGGACTTCGCAGCCACGTTTCGCGACTCGATGTGGATGTGTGCGAAGCCCATCAGGATCCGTCGCTTCAACCGCAACCCGCTACGGGTGCGACCCCACTTCGTGGTTCCGAGGCACCACCACAGCCTCGACGAGATGGTGATCGTTCTCCAGGGCACCTACAGCATCGAGTACGACCTCGAGGCCGGGGCAGCGGACACCCCGCGCGAGACCGTGGTGATCCACCCCGGGGAGTACTTCCTGTCGCGCGCCGGCACCCCCTACACAATGACCGCCGGCGCGGAGGGTGTCACCTACATCGAGACCTGGCCCGAACCGCTGCCCGAGCTGCTCACCTACTGGCATGACGAGGGCTGGGTGCCCCGCTGAGCCCGCCCGCTACCGTGCATCCGCGCGCAGTTCGCGCTTGAGCACCTTGCCCGAAGGGTTCCGCGGAAGTTCGTCGAGGAAGTGCACCGCCGTGGGTACCTTGAACTTCGCGAGCTGTGCGCGGCAGTGCTCGATCAGCTCGTCTGCTGTGGGGGTGGTCCCCGGCCGTGGGACCACGTGGGCGACGGGCACCTCGCCCCAGCGTTCATGGGGCGTGCCGACCACCGCCACCTCCAGCACCGCTGGGTGCTCATCGAGCACGCGCTCCACCTCGGAGCTGGCGATGTTCTCCCCACCCGAGATGATCATGTCCTTCAGGCGATCCACGATGAAGAGGTAGCCATCGGCATCCTTCATCCCCACATCGCCGGTGTGGAACCAGCCACCCTCGAAGGCCTTCGCGGTGGCCGCTTCGTCACGCCAGTACCCGGCGAACACCTTGGGGCCCCGCATCACGACCTCACCGCGCTCACCGGGGGGAACCTCGTTGCCCTCGGGGTCGTGGACCGCCAGGTCTAGGTACAGACATGCCCGCCCGACGCTCCCCAGCTTGGTGCGGGTGGCGGCCCGGTCGAGGAAGGTGTCGCCCGAGACCGTCTCGGATAGCCCGTAGGCATCGGCCAACCATGCCGAGGGGAACGCCTGTTCCAGTCGGTCGATGAAGGGGATCGGCAGCTTCTCGCCACCGGCGATGATGAGCCGCACCGACGACAGGTCCCGATCCTGCACCCCTGGCTGGTCCAGGACTTCGCGCAGCATCGCCGGTGCCATCCACACGCACGTGACCCCGGAGCGTTCTATCTCGTCGAGCACCGCGGCCGCGTCGAAGGCGCGGTGCACGATCGTTGTCGCGCCCACCGAGATCAGCGACGTGGTGATCAGGTCGAACGCACCCACGTGATACAGCGGTCCGCAGGCCAGGCCGACGTCGTCCACGGTGAACCCGAGCTCGGCCACGTGTGCGGAGTTCTTCCACGCGAGGTTGGCGTGGGTGATCATCACACCCTTGGGCCGCCCGGTGGTTCCCGAGGTGTACATGAGGCGGTGGATGTCGTCACCGGAGGTGGCGACCCGGGTGAGCGGTGTGTGCTCCCCGAGCGCGTCGAAGGCCTCCCAACCCGACGGGGCCCGATGGCCGGGCGATTCGATCGAGACCCGTGCGAGATCCAGGCCACTGGCCGCTTCGGCCCCCACCTCGGCGAGCTCGGCGTCGCACACGAACGCCGCGGCGCGCGAGTGCTCCAACATGTAGCGGACCTCCGCGGCCGCCAGGCGCCAGTTGACCGGCATGGCGATCGCCCCGAGCGCGTTGGCGGCGAACACGGTGGTGAGGAAGTCCACGCTGTTGTAGGCGAGCAGGCCGACCACGTCGCCGCGCCCGACACCCCGGGCGTCCAGGGCACCTGCGACACGCAGCGAACGTCCCAACATCGCGGCGTAGGTCACGGTGCCCTCGGGCCCGACGGCGATGGAGTGATCCGGTGTGCGTGCGGCGTGGTGTTCGAGGACGCCCACCCAGTTGAGGTCGGCTGGGTCGAGCGTCGGCACGATCGATTCGGGTGTCATCGTGAGCCCCTCTCAACGTCATGTCCACAGGTCGGGCCGGCGGATCCACAGAAGTTGTACTGATCGGTACAGAGACTAGGGTCACGAGGTGGGTTCAGATGACCAGACGCGCAGCGCCAAGTGGTTGCGCAGGCGCGAGCAGATCGTCGACGTCTCCGCAGCGGTGTTCGCCGAACGGGGGTTCCACGCGACCAGCACGACCGAGCTGTGCGAGGCCAACGGACTGGGCAAAGGGGCTCTCTACTACTACATCGGGTCCAAGTCGGACCTGCTCGTCGCGATCAACGACCGGGTGATGGACGAGGTCCTCGTCGGCGCGGAAGCGGCGCTGGAGAGGGGAAGCACCGCTTCGGAACACCTCATGGCGCTGGGCCGGGAGTTGCTCGACATCATCACCCGCTACCCGAACCACGTGTGGGTGTTCCTCCACGAGTTCCCCAACATGACCGGCGAAGACGCCGTGCGGCTCCACGCCAAGCGACATGCGTTCGAGGGCATCGTCGAATCGACGATCGAGCGGGGTGTCGCCTCGGGTGAGTTCCGCGATGTCAACCCCAAGATCGCATCGCGTGCGTGGCTGGGAATCCACGACTACACCTACCTCTGGCTGCGCCCCGAAGGTGAGCTCTCCGCTGCGGACGTCGCCGAGCAGTTCGGCGACATGTTCCTCTCCGGAATGCTGCCGTGAACAAGGCAGCCCAGAACAACGCAACCCAGAACAAGGCTGCCCAGAACACGGCTGCCCAGAACAAGGTTGCCGACGACCTGGAGATGCAGCGTCGCATGCTCGTCATCCGGGGCTTCGAGGAGCGCGTCTCCGCGCTGTACCGCGACGGCGAGGTGCCCGGATTCGTACACCTGTCCACCGGTCAGGAGGCATCTGCGGTGGGCGCGTGTTGGCCCCTGGGCGCCGATGACGTGATCACCTCGACCCACCGGGGTCACGGCCACTGCATCGCCAAGGGACTCGACCCCGAAGCGATGTTCGCGGAGCTCCTGGCCAGGGAGTCCGGGACGAACCGGGCGCGGGGTGGCTCGATGCACATCGCCGATCCCAACCTCGGGATCTTCGGGGCGAACGGCATCGTCGGGGCCGGCCTGCCGATCGCCGCCGGAGCGGCCGCCGCGGCACAGCTTCGCCGCGACGGCACGATCGCCGTTGCGTTCTTCGGGGACGGCTCGGTTGCACACGGAGCGTTCCACGAGGCTGTGAACCTCGCAGCGGTCTGGAACCTGCCCCTGGTGCTGTGGTGCGAGAACAACGGCTACGCCGAGTTCTCCGCTGCGGTGGACCAGCACGCCGTGTCGCTGGAGGAGCGCGCGGCTGGGTACGGCGTGTCGTACACAGCGGTCGACGGCAACGACGTCGTGGCGTGCGCGGCCGCGATGGACTCCGCGGCCTCAGCGGTTCGCGACGGCAACCCGCCGGTCCTGGTGGAGGCGGCCACGTACCGCTGGCACGGCCACTACGAAGGCGACCCGCAGCGCTACCGCGACACCGACGAGCTCGACCGCTGGAAGCAGCGCGATCCACTCGTAGTGCACCGGGCCCGGCTCCTGGCAGCCGGTGTCCCCGAGACCGACCTCGACGCGTTGGAACGAGCGGTCGACGAGCACCTCGAACGCGCCCTGAAGTCGGCACGGTCTGCACAACCACCATCGGCAGCCACGTTGCACGACTTCGTGCTCCGGGAGCGCCCAACGGTGCCGGAACCACTGCTGCCCGAGCCACCGCTGCCCGAGCCATCGCTGCCCGAGCCACCGGGTGCCGGATCCGATGCCCCGGTGTTCAAGATGATGGATGCGATCCACGACGCCCTGGAAGTGGAGCTCGCCACCGACGACCGCGTGTTCGTCGCAGGGATCGACGTAGGCGACGGCGGCAACGTGTTCGGATTGACCCGCGGCCTGCGGGAACGGTTCGGCGACAGGGTGCGCGACACCCCGATATCGGAGACCGCGATCGTCGGCCTCGGTGTGGGCGCGGCGATGGCTGGCATGCGCCCGGTGGTGGAGGTGATGTACCTCGACTTCGTGGCGGTGTGCCTCGACCAGATCATCAACCAGGCAGCGAAGCTGCCCTTCATGACCGGGGGCACGGCGCAGATGGGTTTGACGATCCGTACCCAGTTCGGTGCGGGCCGCTCCTCGGGCGCCCAGCACTCCCAGAGCCTCGAGGCGCTCCTCGCCCACATCCCCGGCCTGACGGTTGTGATGCCGTCGAATCCCGCGGATGCCTACGGCCTGCTGCGAGCGGCGATCCAGGATCCGAACCCGGTGGTGTTCATCGAGAACCGGCTCACCTACGGGATGAAGGGCCCGCGCCCCGCCGCGGACCACGTGGTGCCGATCGGACGCTCCAAGGTGCTCCGCGAAGGTTCGGACATCACGTTGGTATCGGTCTCGCGCATGGTCGGCGACGCGCTCGACGCTGCCGAGGAGGTCGCCGGTGAGGGGATCTCGGCGGAGGTGATCGACCTGCGCACGGTGGCACCGCTCGACCTCGACCCGATCCTCGAATCGGTGGGCAGGACCAGCAGGCTGCTCATCGCACACGAAGCGGTGGTGCCCTTCGGGATCGGTGCGGAGATCGCGGCGGTGGTGTCCCGGGAGGCCTTCTGGGACCTCGATGCACCCATAGAGCGAATCGGGGCGGCAGCCACTCCGGCGCCGTACGCACCGGACCTCGAAGCAGCATGGCTGCCCGGTCGGGCCGACATCGCCGACGCGTTGCGCCGACTCGTGGCGATCTAGCCAGAGGGCTCCTGGACATCTCCGCGAGGGAGATTCTGGACGATGGAGAACCTGCTTTGCGTTTTGTACCGACCGGTCTAATCTCGGACCGTACCGAGGTGACGGGTCCCATGGCCCACACCGACTGACGGGGGGCCGATGACCCACGGGGGGACGATGACCGACACGCACAGCACGCAGGACGGGGCGTCGACCGACGGAACCGTGGATGTGGAGGTGCTCGTCATCGGTGCGGGAGTCACCGGGCTCTACCAGCTCTACCGGGCCCGCGAGGACGGTTTCTCGGCGTTGTTGGTCGAAGCGGGTGACGACGTGGGCGGCACCTGGTACTGGAACCGCTACCCCGAAGCCCGCCTGGACTCCGAGAGCTTCACCTATGCCTACCTGTTCTCCGAGGAGTTGTTCGGCGAGTGGGAATGGACCGAGCTGTTCGCCGAACAACCGGAGATCGAACGCTACTTCCAGCACTTCGCACAGCGCTTCGACCTGTACCCGATGATCGAGTTCGGCACCCGGGTCGACGCGGTCGTGTGGAACGAATCCAACGGCACGTGGACCGTCACCGCGCAGGACGGCAGAAGTTGGGTGGCACGCAACGTGGTCGCCGCGACCGGCATGTTGTCGTATCCGTACATCCCCGAAATCGAGGGTCGCGACGACTTCGGGGGCGTGTCGATCCACACGGGGTTGTGGCCGGCCGAGGGCATCGACGTGAGCGCCAAGCGCGTTGCGGTGATCGGCACGGGGTCGAGCGGGGTCCAGGTCATCCCCCCGATCGCCGGCGACGCCGCAGAACTCGTGGTCTACCAACGCACCCCCAACTGGTGCACGCCGCTCAACAACTCGCCGATCTCCCCCGCTGACTACGAAGCTCTGCGAGACGACTTCGAACAGATCCGCAACACCCTCAACACCTCACCCACCGGTTTCCTGCGACCGCCGCCGGAGCTCATGTCGACCGAGCACTCCGAGCGGGAACGTCAGGAGTTCTACGAGCGGATGTGGAACAGCCCCGGCTTCGCGAAGCTGCTGGACAACTACAAGGACCTGATGAGCGACCCCGAGGTCAACGGGGAGTGGTGTGAGTTCATCGCGGCCAAGGTGCGTGAGGTCGTCAAGGACCCACAGACCGCGGATCGACTCATCCCCACCGACCATCGCTTCGGGGCGAAGCGTCCTCCCTTCGTCACCGGCTACTTCGAGGTGTTCAACGAGCCACACGTATCCCTCGTGTCGCTCACCGAGACACCGATCGTGCGCATCGACGCACATGGGATCGAGACCACCGACGGCCGGCGCGACTTCGACGTGATCGTGTGGGCCACCGGGTTCGACTACGGAACCGGCCACCTGCGCCACCTCGGTGTGCGCGGCGTCGGCGGGCAACGCCTCGAGGACCATTGGGGTGACGGACCGCTCACCTACCTCGGGGTGCAGACCTCCGGATTCCCCAACTTCTTCTTCCCGGGCGGACCCCACGGCGCAAGCGCGAACATCCCCCGCTACAACACCGATCAGGTCGACTACGTCGCCGACCTACTGGTCTCGATGCGACGACAGGGCTACGACATCGTGGACGTACCCACAGAGATGCAGGACTCCTTCACGCAGATGATCGACGACAAAGCCCGCTACGTCCCCTTCACCGACGTCAGCTACTTCTTCGGCTCCAACATCCCCGGCAAGCCCGTGAAGAACCTCCTCAACCCGGGGGGCCGACCGATGCTGTTCAAGTTCATCGACGAGGCTCGCTCTGCGGACTACGCACCGCTGCTACTCGCGAGGTCGACCGACGCCCCGGTGGGCGAATGACCGGGCGCGCACCCTCCACACCCGCGCTGCGCGACGATCCTCGGATCGACCCGCGGCTCGTCGCGGCGGTTGAGCCGTTCGGCCTGGCCGACCCGCTGCCGCCGTCGCGACTCACCGCCGAGGTACCGCTGGAGGACATCCGAAGCGCACTCGACAGGATCGAGGCCGGCTCGGCGCACATGATGGCCGCCGGCGTTGCGGGACTGCGCCCCGTGCAAGGCGTCGAGTGTTCGACCGAGACGATCGCGGGGCCCGATGGCAACGAGATCACCCTGTACCTGCACCGGCCGGTGGAGCCGCCGGAGCGGGGGCCCGGTCCCGCAACGCTGCCGGGCGTGCTGCACCTGCACGGCGGAGGCTGCGTGATGATGTCGGCCGCGGATGTGAACTACGTCCGTTGGCGCGACGAGCTCGCAGCACGCGGGCTGGTGGTGGTCGGCGTCGAGTTCCGAAACGGTGCCGGAGCCCTGGGGCCCCACCCGTTCCCCGCCGGGCTCGACGACTCCATTGCAGCTCTCGAGTGGATGCACCAAGGCCGGCAGGCACTCGGACTCTCGGCGATCGTGGTCTCCGGGGACTCCGGGGGCGCGAACCTCGCTCTCGCCACCACCATCCGGGCTGCACGCGAGGGACACATCGAACAGATCGACGGCACCTATGCGCTGTGCCCATACATCTCCGGCGCCTATTCGGACCCGCCCCCAGAGTTGGCCTCCCTGCGCGACAACGACGGCCTGCTGGTGTCGGTGTCGATGATGGGGGCGATGGCCAAGGCCTACACGCCCGAACCAGCCGATCTGCACGATCCCCTGGCGTGGCCGTACCACGCCACCGGAGAGGACCTCCGAGGGCTACCTCCACACGTCATCTCGCTCAACGAGCTCGATCCACTGCGCGACGAGGGCCTCGCCTACTACCGCAAGCTCCTCGCCGCCGGCGTCCCGACGAGGGCGCGCACCGTGCTCGGTACATTCCACGCGGCGGAGAACAACTACTTCGGGTCGATCCCCGACGTGGCCCGCTCGACCCTGGCCGACGTCGTCGAGTTCGCCACAGCCTGTGCCGGGGCCACCGATGATCCCCGCTGATCCGCCCCCCGAGCACCTGTCCCTGTGGGCGGGACAGAGCTCCACAGCACCTTTGACCGCTCCGAAGCGCAGGTCTACGTTGCGAATTGCGGCCGCGGCGCACCTACGCCTGTAGCCGCCTACCGGGGGGAGCCACAATGGGCACTACCGAGACCACCAGCGATGTCGACCACGCCATCCTCGACACGCCCTATCCGGTCGACGCCGAACAGGTCCGCAGCCTCGCCGAGGACAGCTGGGCCTCGCTACCCGGGCTGCTCGACGCCGAGACTGCGACCGCCGTGCGCGACGCGCTCCTCGCTGCCGAGCCACGCACCACGATCAGCGGGCCTACCAAGCAGGCAGCCGATCCCAAGGCGCTGCTCAGCCACGAAGGTGTCGCCTGGCGCGACCCGTTCGTGCGACGGATCGCCACCTCCAAGCGCCTCGCCAGTGCGGTCGTAGCCCTCACCGGACAACCGGACGCCCTGTTCTGCCAGGACATCAGCTTCTTCAAGCCCGAGGGTGCCAACGCGATCCCCTATCACCAGGACTATTCGTACTGGCCCTTCGACCGCAAGGGTTGCGTGACCCTGTGGATCGCGCTGGTCGACCTAACCGCCGAGATGGGTCCGTTGCGTTACCTCAAGGGGTCCCACCTCGAAGGTCCGCTCGGGCTGATCGAACAGCGAGACATCCGCGACGCCTATCCGTATCTGCGCGACCGCGAGATCGTGGGAGGCAAGGCGATGTCCGCCGGTGACGCACAGGCGCACTGGGAGCTCACACTGCACGGCTCCGCGCGCAACAAGGGCCCCGGCCGTCGCGAGGCTGTGGCGTTTCGCTACATCCGCAGCGACACGATCAACATCGGGCTCACACATCCCCACTACGACCAGTTCAACCTCGAACCCGGTCAGCTGTTCGCCGACAGCGACGCATTCCCGAGAATCGACGCCACGGGTCGTGTCTAGCTTCGGCGGCCGCCGCCTTAAGGACCGCTGGGATGTAGCCGACATACCCGACCAGCGCGGTCGGGTGGTGGTGGTGACCGGAGCGAACGCAGGGCTCGGGTTCGCCACGGCCAGCCAGCTCGCAGCCAGCGGAGCGACCGTGGTGCTCGCTGTACGGAACCCCGAGCGCGGTGAGGCCGCAATCGCCGAGATGCGCGCGGCGGTGCCCGGAGCCGACCTGGCACTCCAACAGGTCGACCTTGCCTCCCTCGATTCGATCCGCGCCGCGACCCGGCAGTTGCGCTCGTCGCATCCCCGCATCGACGTGCTGATCAACAACGCCGGTGTGGTCTTCACCCAGCGCACCCTGACCGCGGACGGATTCGAACTTCAGTTCGGTACCAACCATCTCGGTCACTTCGCGCTGACCGCGGGATTGATCGGCTCGATGCTCGACGTGGAGGGGTCGCGGGTAGTGACGATCGCCAGCCTCGGGCACTGGTTCCCGTTCCACTTCGACCTCGATCACGTTCGTTGCGAACGCGGTTACAACCGCTTCGCGGCCTACACACGCTCGAAGGTCGCGAACCTGTTGTTCACCTACGAGTTGAACCGGCGGCTCCGCTCAGCGGGTGCACCGACGATCTCGGTGGCTGCGCACCCCGGCAACTCAGACACCGCGATCGCAGACCACCTGCCCGGGATGGAGTTCATGCACCGTCACTTCTCCGCGCTCGCCCAACCCGCTGCGTCCGGGATGCTCCCGGCGCTGCGCGCGGCGACAGACCCGACCGTCGGCGGCGGGCAGTACCTCGGCCCCGACCGCCTCGCGGAGACCCGCGGACACCCGATCGTGGTGCGCTCGAGCTCGCGCACCCAGGACCGCGCGCTGATGGCCCGGCTGTGGGAGCTCTCCGAGGAGTGGACCGGCATCCCGTTCGACCTCTGTGGCAATACTGATGCCATCGACGGCCGTGTTCCAGGCACTGGCGCGGAGCCGCTCGGACGGTGAGCGAACCCCTTACTCCACCCGATCTTCCTCCACTCGATGTCTGGGAAGCGATGTCGACCGCGCGCTCGATACGCCGCTTCACCGACGAACCGGTCGACGACGAGACCCTCCGACGGTGCCTCACGGCTGCGACGTGGGCACCCTCGGGTGGCAACTGGCAGGCCTGGCACTTCGTGGTGCTCCGCTCCCCCGCGGTGCGAGCGGCCGTCGCCGAGGCGGCGGTGATCTCACTCGAGACGATCGAGCCGCTGTACTCGATGTCGCGCCCCGATCCGCACGACGACTCGCGGATCGCCCGGTCGCACCGGGCCACCTACGAGTTCCACGACCGTGCGGGCAGGTTCACATCGGTGCTGTTCACCACCAAGGGGTTCGACAGCGCGTCGGAGCTGCTCCTGGGGGGTTCGGTCTACCCGGCGATGCAGAACTTCCTGCTCGCCGCCAGGGCGCTGGGACTCGGGGCGTGCATGACGAGTTGGGCCTCCTACGGCGAGTCGATCATCCGCGAGGCGGTCGGGGTACCCGACGACTGGCTGATGGCCGGCCACATCGTCATCGGCTGGCCCCGGGGTCGACACGGCCCCCTGCGGCGGCGGCCCCCATCGGAGGTCACCTTCCTCGACCGTTGGGGTGAGCGGGCGGATCCGATCCTCGAGCGGCCCTCCGGCTAACCCGCGGGTTCCCCGCCGGCGGGTTCCCTGCCCACAGAGTCCCCATCGGCGGGTTCCCCGCCGCCGCGCGCAGCGAGTCGGGAGATCCGCTCAGAGGATCGTTCGGTGTCGAACTCGCCAGCGTTGGCCCGCAGCTCGCGCAGCACCTCGACAAGATCGCCACGGCGGGCCTCAGACAGCGCGAGCGGCCGGTAGACCTCCGCGTTGAGGTCGTCGGTGGCGGCGTGGAACAGCTTGCGGCCACGGGGGGTGAGCTGGGCGAGGGTTGTCCGGGCATCGGTGGGATGTGGCACACGCAGGATCAGGCCGTCGGTGACGAGACGGTCGACCAGGTTGGTCACCGTCGCCGGAGGGATGCGGAGCACCTCGCTGATCCAGCTCAAGGTGAGCGCGGAGCGCGGCTCGGCCGCCAACCAGGCGAGCACCTCGTAGCGGGCGAAGGTGAGCCCGTGTGCCTTCATCACCTCGTTCACAGAAGCCATGAGCATCTGATGCGAGCGGAGGATCGCGGTGAAGACGGCGTTGCCCGAGGCCGATTGGGGATCCCAGTGCTCCAGCCAGACCCGCTGGGAGGCGTCGACCACGTCGTAGGGAGAGGCTCGGAAGGTCACGGCACTACGACTCCGCACCACCGCGGGGCTTCATGATCTCGGCCATGCGCGCCACCGGGATGCCCACCGACGTGCCTCCGTCGACCGGTAGCACCGTGCCGGTGGTCTGGGCACTGGCATCGCCGGCCAGGTAGAGCACCGCCCGGGCGACATCGCGGGGGGTCCCGTGCCTGGTGAGTGGCTGGGTCATCTCGATCGTGCGATCCATGTCGAACCCTGCGTTGATCGCTGTTGCGATGTTGGCCGGCGCCACCGCGTTCACCCGGATGTCGTGCTCAGCGAGCTCGAGCGCCAGGCATCTGGTGAAGTGGATCACCCCGGCCTTGGCGACCCTGTAGGCCATCACGCCGGCTCCGGGGGTGATGCCCGCGAGCGATGCGGTGTTCACGATCGACCCTCCGGTGCCCTGTTCGACCATCTGTCGTGCCGCGGCCTGGCAGCCGAGCATCGCACCTCGTAACGACACCCCGATCACCTCGTCGAAGTCCGCGAGGGTGTCCGACAGGAAGCGGCGTGGCACCCCTGAGATCCCCGCGTTGTTGTACATGATGTGCAGTGCGCCGAAGTGCTCCACCGCGTGGGCGACCGCCCCTTCGATCGAGTCGCGCTCGCCCACATCGGTGCGCCAGAACGACACACTGTCACCCAGCCGGGCTGCCAGCTCCCCACCCGCTGCCTCGTCGAGATCCGCGATCACGACGCTCGCACCCTGTTCGCAGAACAGTTCCACGGTCGCCCGGCCGATGCCGTTGGCACCACCGGTGATCACCACCACCCTGCCCGCCAGCTCGCCGCGGGCACCGGAACCGGGTGCGGGTGTGCCTTCGCCGGTCATGTGGTGACGGCCGCGAAGTCAAGGTGCAACTCGGTGAGCCCGCGCAACATGTAGGTGGGCACGTAGCGGTAGTTCCGATCACCCGCGGGTCCGTGGTGCTGGTCCGAGACCCTGATGTCGACCAGGCGGTCGAGCATGGTCTCGATCGTGATCCTCGCCTCGGCACGAGCGAGCGCGGCTCCGATGCAGAAGTGGATCCCGTGGCCGAATCCGAGGTGCTCACGGGCATCGTCGCGATCCGCCCGGAACTCGTGCGGGCACTCGAACTGCCGCTCGTCGCGGTTCGCTGCACCGTTCACCAGCATCACCGTCGCCCCCACCGGGATGTCCACACCGCCCACGGTCCTGGCTCGCTTGGCGAGGCGGAAGTCACCCTTGATCGGCCCGTCGAAGCGCAGGCACTCCTCGACGAAACCGGGGATCGCTGCTCGATCGGCCCGGAGTTGGGTCTGGAGATCCGGTTCCTCGCCGAGCTTCTGGAACGAGAACGTCATCAGACGCACGGTGGTCTCCTGGCCCGCAGCGAACAGGTTGGATGCGAGCAGCATCACCTCGTCGACGCTCGGGGTGGACCCGTCGGGGAACCTCGCCTCGGCGATCCGGGTCAGCACGTCGCCGCGTGGCTCGGCGCGACGGTCGCTGATGTATGCCCGGAACGTGTCGTAGAGGAACTCGAGTGGCGAGTGGTCCACTCCCGCCTTGCCGCTCGTCGCGGGAGCGGCGAGCTGTTCGCGGAACCGGCTGCGGTCCTCCTCGGGAACCCCCAACAGATCGGCTATCACCAACAGCGCCATCGGGGATGCGAACTCGCCGACGAACTCGGTCGTTCCACGATCCGCGAACGCGTCGATCAGCCCGCTCGCGATGCCCCACATCTCCTCTTCGTTCTCCTCCATGCGCCTGGGTGTGAACAGGCGCATCAACAGGCCGCGGTGCTCGGTGTGCCTGGGCGGATCGAACGACGGGAGTTGGTCGGTGAACGGCAGCGCATCGCGGTGCTCCTCGATGATGTCGCCGATGTCGTCACCCTCGAGGGGCACGGGGAACGAAGCGAAGGGTCCGATCACCGAGTTGACCGACGAGAAGTTCTCCTGGTCGTGGTAGATCGCGAGGGCCTCGTCGTAGCCGGTGACCATGTACACGCCGTAGTGCGGCTCCAGGTACACCGGGTTCTCGGCTCGGATCGCGTTCCAGTAGGGATGCGGGTCACGGATGAGGCGACCCGAACGGAAGTAGTTCTCCCCGGTCAGATCGTCGGTCGTGGTGTCAGTCATGGTTCCGTCCAGCTGTCTCGGGATCGTGTGCGGGCTTTGTTGCAGGCTCGGTTGCAGGCTTGGTTGCGTGCAGGGCGGCCCGGTAGCCGAACACCATCGTGTTCGCGATGCTCGCACCGGGGCCCAGGTAGTGACGGCCGACCACCGTGGCGGTGATGTTGCCCGTCGCGTACAGGCCCTCGATCGGCTCAGCGGCACCCGTGAGGACCCGACCATCCGCGTCGGTGAGCAACCCTCCGCAGGTGCCGATGTCCGATGGCACGACCTCCACCGCGTAGAACGGTGCCCGCTCGAGCGGACCGATCGAAGGGTTGGGTCGGTGGCCGGGGTCACCCATCGTCCGGTTGTACGCAGTCGCCCCGCGCCCGAACTCGGGGTCACTGCCAGAGCGTGCCCCACGGTTGAACTCCTCGACCTGCGATACGAGGCCGCCAGGGTCGATACCACATGCCTCGGCCAGCTCCCCGAGCGTATCGGCCCTCCTCAACGTCCCGCTGTCGAGCAGGCCCTGGGGGAACCTGCCCGGCCGCGACAGCCCGTGGGAGTACCGACGCCGGTAGCCGTCGTCGAAGACCAGCCAGCACGGCACCGCCTGCACCTCGTGGTCACGCTCGTACATGGCACGGCCGATTTCCATGTAGGAGTTGGCCTCGTTGACGAAGCGGCGCCCCGAGGCATCCACGAAGATCGCACCCGGACGGAAGCGTGCATCGACCAGGGTGGACTGGCCGAACTTGCCACCCCGCGGTGTGGGCAGCCACCAGGCCTCGTCCATCAGGTCGGCCTGGGCACCCAGAGCGATGGCGGTCTGCATCGCGTCGCCGGTGTCGCCGGGGTTCGCGATCGACCAGCGTGGCTGCACCCGCCGCCCGGGCGCGTTGGCCTCACGCATCGCTGCATTGTGGGCAAAGCCGCCCGCAGCGAGGATCACGCCGCGGCGCGCACTGATCCGCACGGTCGCACCGTCGCGTTCGGCCACAACGCCGACGACCCTGCCTTGCTGTATGACCAGGTCTGTGATCGGGCACCCGGTCCACACCTGCACACCGCCATCGCGGGCGATCGCGAGCATCTCGCCGATCAATGCCGCGCCGTTGGTGAGCAACCGCTTGCGGCGCAGCTTCGCCAGCGCCGTGCGCAACACGACCCGCGTGGCGGTCACGAACGCCCCCGGAGAGCGGTTCCAATGAGCGAGCGTGCGCACCTCGTTGGTCTTGACCGCCAGGCCCACCCCCGCAGCGAGGCCCGGCTGGAGCTTGGGCAGGAGATCACCCAGTTCCCGACCGTCCCACGGTCGCGGCTCCACCGCCCGACCCCTGGCGCTGCCACCCGGTTCGTCGGAGTAGTAGTCGCTGTATCCCTCACAGCGCTCGAAGCGCACGCCCTTGCGCGTGAGGAACGAGATCATCTCGGGACCAGAGCGCAGGAAGGCCTCGCGGCGCTCCGGTGACGAACACGGCCCCACGTCGCCCACCACCGCCTCGAAGTGGGTCATCGCTGCGTCGTAGGAGTCATCGACCCCCTCGGCCGCCATGAGCGGGTTGGCGGGCACCCAAACCACACCGCCGGACATGGCGGTCGAACCCCCGATCAGGTCACGCTTTTCCAGCACCACCACCGAGGCGCCGGCATCGGCGGCCGCGAGTGCCGCGACCATGCCCCCACCACCGGAGCCGACGACCACGACGTCGAACTCCCGGCCGTCGGTTCCACTCATGTGGCTGTCCTGTTCATGGGACTGTCCTGCTCATGAGACTGCCCTGTTCATGGGACCGTCCTTTCATGGGACGGCCTCGAGCGCGTTGCCGATCACACCTTCGTCGATGAGTCGATCGAGAGTCGCTTCATCCACGCCGAGCTCGCCCAGCAGTTCCAAGGTGTGCTCGCCGAGCAGCGGCGCGTGACGCCGGTGCACCCGCTCGGGAAGGACCTCGCTGCGCAACGGCACCGTGGCGTAGCGGGCCGACCCCATCAGCGGGTGCTCCAGCTCTTCGAAGAAGCCACGGTCGATCATCGGTGTGAGCTCCACCTGACGGTGCGGTTGCATGACCTTGCCGACCGGCACATCGGCTTGCCACAGCAGCGCCACCACCTCGTCCGCACTCCGCTGCGCGCACCACTCGCCGAGGTGCTCGTCGATCACGTCGTGGGCCTCGATCCGCCCGGCATGGGTTTCGAGAGCCGCAGCGGTCGTCCACTCGGGCTCACCCAGCACCTCGCACAGCGACCTCCACTGCCAGTCGTCGGCCACCGCTATGGCCACCCGCTGCGGTTCGCGGCCGTACTCGTCGGTTCCCTCGCAGTCATACAGGTTCTGTGGTGCCCCGGCCGGGCCACGGTTCCCCGCACGCTCCAAGCGCACGCCGTTGATCGAATGCTCGATGACCTGCTCCGCTGTGATCGACAACGCTGCGTCGACCATCGCCACCTCCACCTGGCAGGCGGCACCCGTGCGGTCACGGTGAGCCAACGCGACCAGCACCGCATACATCGCGTGCAGACCCGCGTTGGAGTCCCCTACGCAATACGGCTCGACCGGGTGCTGGTCGGGATGACCGGTCAACCAGGTGAGCCCCGACGCGTCCTCGATGACGAACGCGAACGCCGCGTTGTCGCGCCACGGGCCGTCGAGGCCGAAGCCGGGCATTCGCACCACCACGAGGTCTTCGCGCAGGGTGTGCAACGACTCGAAGTCGAAGCCGATCGCGTCGAGCACCCTGGGGGTGAAGTTCTCGATCAGAACGTCACAGGTGCCCACCAGTCGCTTCAACAGCGCTAGCCCCTCGGGCTTGGTGAAGTCGAGCGTGAGGCTCGACTTGTTGGTGTTGAGCGCCGCGAAGATCGGGCCCTTCTCCCAGTAGTTGTCCTCCGACTGGGGCAACCCACCGACCAGCCGCGCACCGTCGGGCCGACCCGGCGATTCGAGGTGGATCACCTCGGCTCCGAGCAGCGCCATCATGTGAGACGCGGATGGCCCGGCCCAGTAGGCGGTCATGTCGAGCACCCGCAGGCCATCGAAGGGCAGCCGGCGTGAAGGGTCCGCTGTTGCGTTGGCCGCCGATGAGGGTTCCGGTCCCGTGGTCACCCGCAACGCAGACCTCGGAGCGAACGGCCCCCCGCCATCGGTTCGTCCCGCACCCTCGGCGAAGCACCCGCGCTGGGCGAAGTGCCCGATCCCGACGGCGTTCGCGCCGTGGACGATCGGGGCGTTGGGGATCCGGAACGCGCTCGCCACCCCGAGCACCTCGTCGCTGGTCTGTGCGCCGACCCACTCGTCGATCGCGTCCGCGAGCGCACCGCGGTCGCTGAACAGGGAGGCATCCTCGGCCCATTCGGGGTGACCCGACATCGCGCAGAAGTCGAGCCACTGCTGACCCGTGCCGACGCCGAGGCCGACCAGTCCGTCGGACGCTTCGGCCACGCCGGGCACCGTGAGTGCTCGGCGCTTGCGCATGGGGCGCCCGAACGCGTCGTGGAACGTGACCGGGTAGTAGGTGAGGCAGAGCGCCTGCACCTCGAGCATCGACACGTCGATCAGGTCGCCCTCACCCTCTGCGGTACAGCGGCGCGATGCGAGCAGCCCGACCGCCGCCCACGCGCCCGCGAGCCACTCCCCCACCTGACCCGCCACGTGCACCGGTGGCCGATCCGGATCGCCGCGGCCCAGCCCGATCATCGCCCCGGACCACGCCTGGAGGGTGAACTCGGTCGCAGCCCGACCGCTCCAGGGCGTGTTGAGTCCGAACGGTGTGATCGCCACAACGCTCAGGTGCGGGTACGCCTCACGGATCGCACGTGGCGTCAGGTGGGCTCGGGGTGACCAGATGCACACCGATGCTGCGCCCAGGGTGGCATCGAGGTCGTCGAAGCCGACCCTTTCCTGCCCACCGCAAAGATGCCGGTACAGGGGACCCTCCCCCGTTGGTTCATCCCCGGAGGCCGACCATGCCCCCGAAGCCGACCATGCCCCCGAAGCCGACCAGTGCCGCAGCCGGTGCCCTCCGTCGGGGTCGACACGGGTGACCGTCGCTCCGCAATCGGCGAGGAGCCGACTGCAATACGCGCCGGCGATCCACCCCGACATGTCGAGCACCTCGAGGCCCTCCAAGGGCGTGAAGCCGGCGTCAGCCCGCTCGGTCACTCGGGTTGCTCCCTGGCCGACTTGGAGAGGCGCCATTCGGGTGGGAACTGCGCATCGTTGCCCTTCACCGCGTTGTTGAGCCCCGACTCCATGGTCTCGCGGTCGAGGCCCACCACCGGCCGCTCGGCGTCGGGCTTGAGCGGGCCGCGCATCGATTCGAGCCAACCGCTCATCAGACTGCCCATGTGCTCACCCTGGTGCTGCTTCATGATCTCGAAGAACACCTTCTGGGCGAACACGGTGTCGGTCGGCAGGTTGTTCGCACACGCCATCGCGTACTTGGCGGTCTCCGCTTCGAGCTCGGAGCGCGGCACCACGCTGTTGACGAACGCGAGGTCCTCCATCTCCGCCGCGGTGAACGGCCGGCCGGTGAAGACCATCTCCTGGAACTTGCGAAGCCCGATCATCGTGGCCCACTGCCACATCCGTGGCGCGTAACCGACGTAGCGGAACGCCGGATGGCCGAACAGCGCGTCGTCGGAAGACACGATCAGGTCCGCGTCCGCGGCCTGGTAGAAGTGCCATCCGTAGCAATAGCCCTTGACCTCGAGGATGCTGATCTTCTTGAAGTCCTGGAGGCTGCGGCACCCCGAGCGGGGATCCGCGTACCACTGCACCAGCGACGCTCCGTTGCGGTAGTTGCGCGGCGGGGGCAGGGTCACGTCGTCGTCATCGGTGAGCCCGAACTCCTCGCGCAGAGCCTCGTCGCCCTCGCGCTTTGCCATCAGCTCGTCGAGGTCCGCACCCGAGCCGAGGTCGGCCCCCTCGCCGCGGATCACCAGCACCTTCACGTCGTCGTCCAGGCTCGCCTTGAAGATCAGGTCGCCATACCGGCGGCGGGCACCGATCGTGGGAGCGTTGAGCTGATCGGGTCGGTCGAAGGTGATCGTCGCTATGCGGTTCGTGCGGTCCTTTTCGTAGCGCACGATCTCCTCGGGTGCAGGAATGTCGCTCATAGGCTCGCTCCGGTCATACAGGACCCACTGGGCAGGAAAGATCCACTGGGCAGACAGGATCCACTGGTCATAGGGGCCTCGCGATGCTCTCGTCGGTTCCTGTGAGTATCTCCGGTCCTGACCCGACGCTCGAGCAGTGCTCCATGGCCGCCGCCGACAGCGACCGGTTGACCCACCTCCCCGCTGTAGCCACCGCGAACAACCCCTCCGCACAGTGCCACCAGGTCGCCCTCGGTGAGCTCGGTGTCGCGGTCGGCCCGCCGCCACGGCTCAGCTGGAGAGGTCACCCATGCGACGTCCTGGTTGGAAGGGGTGGTGACACCACAGCGGGCCATCTCGGCCATGAACGCACCGGTGAGGTGCCGTTCTGTCACACCTGGTACCACCTCCGCGAGTGCGGCTCCGACGCATCGGCGCGCCACGTCTACCGACTCCGCTATCTCCGCCACCTCCTCGGAGGGCTTGGTCCGTCTGGCGCGGCGCATCGGTGCACCGCCGTCGACGATGGTGGCCTCGGGAAACGCCATCGGCAGGAGTCGGGCGAACATCGGTGTGAGCGAATCGGTGCCCGGCCGTTCGGCCGTGGAGGCTCCGGCAACACCCTTGCCGGTCAACGAAGAGCCAGCCATCAGCACCAACGCATCGAGGCCCTGTGAGCGCATCTCTGCGCGCACCCGTTCGATGCGACCGGTGCGCATCCGATCGAGGTTCGGGACCTCGGCGATGACACCGCCCGACGCACGCTCCATGAGCCCCGCGGGCATCAGCGCTCCAGGCGCAGGAAGCCGCGCACGTTGTCGCCGAGGATCGCCTGGGCGGCCTGGGAACCCACCTGGCCCACGACCGACGCGAGCACCTCGGGGGTGTAGCCCCAGGTGCTCTCGTTGTGGGGGAAGTCCGACGACCACATCGCACGCCCGACCCCGATTCGCTCGATCAGGTCGAGGCCCAGCGGGTCGACCATGAACGAGGCGCTCATGTGGTCGTCCCAGTAACCCTGGATCGACTTGCCGAGCTCGTGGTTGCCCATGTGCTCGAACGATGCTGCGATGTGGGTCGCATCCTGGATCGCCGAGGGCACCCAGTTGATCCCGCCCTCGAACCAGCCGAGCTTCAGGCTCGGGTGGCGGTCGAGGATCCCCCCGAGGGTGTACTTGCCGAACACCTCCCGGAAGGGCGCCACCGACTGCAACATGCCGACCCCGACCGTGTTGAACTCGCTCGGGATACCCGGCGTGGTCTCCCCGATGTGGTGCGACACGGGCAGCCCGGAGTCCGCGATCACCTCCCACACGCCGGTCATGGCGGTCCCGGCATAGTCGATCGGCTTGCCGTCGTCGTCCTTGCCCGGGTTGAGCGGCAACAGGAACGTGCGGATCCCGAATGAGCGCAGTTCGTCGAGCATCGCCTCGGCGCCTGCCGGGTCCCACCAGTTGACGAGCCCGACCCCCCAGATCCGCCCGGCGGAGCGCTCCTGAATGCCCGCCAGGTACTCGTTGTAGATCCGGAAGCACAGCTCACGGATCTCCTTGTCGGGCCACATCAACAGGGCGAGGATCGCATTGGGGAAGACCAGCTCGGCGGTGACCCCCTCGGCGTCGAGCGATGCGAGCCGCGCGTCGATGTCACCGGAGTGCGATCCCGGCACCGGGTCGTACTGGTTCAACACTGCGATGAACGCCTTGGGCAGGTAGGTGGATTCGCCGCTACCGATCACCCAGCCGTCGTCGACCTTCATCACCCGTGGCGCCTCGTCGCGCCGCTCGGCGGGGAAGTTCTCGTACCAGATGTCATCCGCGAGGCTCATGTGGTCGTCCGCGGAGAACACCTCGAAGCCGGCAGGCACGTCGAGTTCGACGACCCGGCCGGGCTCGCGGTCCTTGGGTGCACCGAGCCCACCTTGGGGGTACTCGGTCATGGATGTGAGTGCCATCTCGTTCCCCCTTGTCCGTCAGTCCGTTGCGCCCAACTTCGCGGGCAGGCTGTCCCACCCGCGCACAGTCGAGGTGTTCGACAGCACTGCGCGCTCCGCGTCGATACGCCAATCGGGGAACCGGGTGAGCACCTCTTCGAACGCGACGCGGCCCTCCATACGTGCGAGGTTCGCTCCGAGGCAGAAGTGGATGCCGTAGCCGAAGGTGAGCATCTGGGCGATGTTGCGGTGGATGTCGAAGGTGTCCGCGTCGGGGAACACACGCTCGTCGCGGTTGCCCGAGCCCAACAGCAACAGGACCGCCGCCCCTTCGGGCACGGTCTGGCCGTGGATCTCGACGTCGCTGGACACACAGCGCCCCACATGTGGTGCCGGCGGTTCGAAGCGCAGCACCTCCTCTATACCATTGGGGATCAGCGAGGGGTCTGCCGCGAGCTCCCGACGCGCGGCGGGATGGTCCGACAACACCTTGGCGGTCCAGCCGATCAGGCGGTTGGTCGTCTCGTTGCCCGCGCCGGCGATCACGTTGACATAGGTGAGGATCTCGTCGCGGCTCAGCGAGCGGACCGAACCGGTCTCGTCCTCGAAGGTCGCGTTCAACAGGTCGGTCATGATGTCGTCAGACGGGTTCTTCGCGCGCCAGTCGATGTAGTCGGCGAACATCTGGCCGCTCACGAAGTTCTCGCTGATCTCCATCGGCTTGCCGGCCTCGGTGCGCAGGCTGCGGTCCACCTTGTCGCGCACGAACTCCTGGTCGGCTTCGGGGATGCCCAACAGCATGCTGATCGTCTTCATGGGGACCTGCGCGCCCAGGTGTGCGATGAAGTCGAAGTCCTCCTCGCCGACGAACGGCTCGAGTGACTGCACGCAGAACTCGCGGACCTTGGGTTCGAGCTCGGCGACACGCTTGGGGGTGAACACCCGCGACAGCAGCCGGCGGTGCACGGTGTGGGTCGGAGGGTCCTCGAAGATCAGGATCCCCGGCGGCATCTGGATGCCCTGCTTGATCAGCTCGAGGATCCCGCCGCGCCCGGAGATGAAGGTCTCGTGGTCGCGCAGCGCGCGGTCGATGTCCTCGAAGCGACTGAGCGCCCAGAAGTCGTGAACGTCGTTGTAGTAGATCGGTGATTCGTCGCGCAGCGCCTTGAACGACGGATACGGATCCCGGTTGATGTCGACGTCGTATGGGTCGTAGTACGCCGCCACTTCAGCTGTCTGGGGCATCGAAGGTTCTCCGGCTCGCCGTCGTCGTTGCAGGGCACTCGGTGCCCCTTTCCGGCAGCATCCCAGCGGTCCAAGAGACGGTCAACGGCCCGGTCCCGCCCAATGGGCTCCCGCCGTGCTCCCTAGAGGCTGAAGCGCTCGAAGAACTCCCAGATCGTGCGGGTGCCATCCAGTGAGGTGGCGTTGGGTCCGACGATGAAGCCGATGAAGGTGAAGAAGTCGCTGCCCGGCCAGGAGTGACCGCCGTTTCCGATCGTGTAGAACTCCGCTGCCGAGTCGACCCCGGAGCAGTCCCAGGTGGTACGGGTGATCGGCGCACCGGTACCGGGGTCGGGGTTCGGGGTGAGGGTCTCGACGCTCGGGCCGCCCTCACAGCCGTACTTGGCGGCGACACCGGCGGGCGTGTTCTGGAACAGCGGGAACGGCAGGATCCAGTCCGCGGTGCCGTGGAAGGTGACGAAGGGGACCTTGCGCTCGGTGGCACCGCAGAGGTCCAACATCCCCGCCACAGGCGCTGCGGCCGCGAAGGTGTTGGGTCGCATGCACATCAGCATCGAGGTCATCGCGGCGCCGAACGACAAGCCCGTCACGTATACCCGTGAGCGGTCGATGCACATCGTGTCGCCGAGCGAGTCGACGAGTGTGTCGATGAAGCGCAGGTCGGGGTTGGACTCGGTGGGTGCGATGTCCCAGAACAGACCGTTCTCAGAGCCGATCGGGAAGGCAACAGCGAAGCCTTCGGCGCGGGCGAGCGCACTGAACTGCGTTGCAAACGGGTGTGTGCGCACCGTGCCCTCGAGCAGGCCGTGGAAGTCCAGCACCAGCGGAACCGGATCGGTCGTTCCAGGCTGGTGCACCGGGGGAACGGTCATCACGTAGTCACGTACCCGACCGTCGACGGTGACGGTCTCGGGTCGCTCGAAGACCGCGCCCCGGTTGGTGGTGCCGCACCCAGGTGACGCACCCGTGACAGGTGGCGGTGGATCGGTCGGAGTCGGCGGTACGCAGCCGGCCAGAATCACCGACACGAGGGCTGTGACGGCCACAGCACCCACAGTGCGCTTGTACATGACGGCCTCCCCCGGTCGCACTCCCCGCCTGAGGATCGGCCACCGACTGCACGAGCGCAGCGGTGGAGCGTCGATGTGTTGCCTGCCGTGAGTAATACGACCTGTGAAGCCTGACCCGGGCCGTCCAATGGGCAATCCCGCTCTGTGGCCCGTGCCCAAGCCCCGGAACAAGGCAGTCCGAACCAGTGCCGTCCGAACCAGTGCCGTCCGAACCAGTGCCGTCCGAACCAGGGCCGTCCGAACCAGGGCCGTCCGAACCAGAGCCACACAAACAGGTGCCCGGCTCAGCGATCCAGTTCGACGTGCACCACGACCGCGAAGTCCGCCAGCATCTCGAGGTCCGCCTCGCTGAGCCCGACCGCAGGGTCGAAGT
>JBKEAI010000269.1:0-10587 GCA_047972145.1 Microthrixaceae bacterium | reverse complement strand
GACTTCAACGCCCGTCCAGGCAACGCCGGATCGGCCGGCTCGGGTGGGGCTTCCGGTGGAGCTGGTGGTGCTGCGGGCACCGACGGCCTTCCCGGGATCTGCACGATCGGTTCAGGTCCGTTGGTCGATGGCTCAGCGGGTGGTAACGGCGCAGCCGGAACCGCAGGTGCCGCTGGCGCAGGTGGTGCTGCCGGCGCCGCTGGTGGCACCGGCGGCCTCGGCTCCAACGGCCTCCCCGGTGGTGGCGGCGGTGGCGGTGGCGCCAACGACTGCAACATCGATGACGCCGGAGCAGGCGGCGGCGGTGGTGGTGCGGGTGGCGCCCGTGCCGCAGCTGGTGGCCAGGGCGGCCAGCCCGGGCTCGCCTCGATCGGACTGCGCATCGAGAACTCGAACCCGACGCTCAACGCGATCCAGATCACCCTCGGCACCGGTGGAACCGGTGGCAACGGTGGCGCAGGTGCGGCCGGCCAGCCCGGTGGTGCAGGTGGTGCCGGTGGGGCTGCCTATGACCGCGGTGGTGCCGGTGGAGCCGGTGGTACCGGCGGTACCGGTGGCGCATCGGCAGCCGGTGGCGGCGGCGGTGGCGGTGCAGCCATCGGCATGAGCCGCGACGCAGGGAGCTCCCCGAGCGGAACCCCCACCTTCACCGGCGGTGCCGGTGGTGCGGGTGGTACCGGTGGCAACAACGGTGCGACCGGCAACGTGACCAACGTCGTGGTCGCCTGAGCAGACCAGCTACGAGCTCACGAGGGGCGGGGCCTGCGGGTCCCGCCCCTTTGCGCGGTGCTGCACCCACCCGACGGTTCCGATCGACCTATCATCGGGTAGCGCTGGGTCGCCGCTTGGCCTGTCGAACCATCGCCAGGTTGACCACCGGGTGCCGCGGCCCGCAGACTGTTGGGTGGCACGACGTGGCGAACTCGGGCCGTAGGAGGGAACCAGATGAGCCGTTTCGGAACAAGGACACGCGCGTTCGTGGCAGTCGCGGCAGCGGGGCTGCTCGCTGCGGTGCTGGTACCCAACGTCGGCGCCCAGAAGGTGGACACACCGGGGCCGTTCTCCATCATCCCCTCCTCGGGCAGCATCACGCTGGGCGACACCAGCTTCGACCTCACCCCGAGTGCGGTTCCAGAGTGCTCCGACGGCGAGGACAACGACACCGATGGGCGTATCGATCTGGTCGATCCCCAGTGCGCGGCCGGACCCAACGGCGAACCCGCAGCCGACGACGACAGCGAGACCGCAGCGGGCTTCCAGCCCAAGGTGCAGACCGAGTTGAACGGCACGATCGATTCCGACGGCAACGTCTCGATCCCGGTCGCCGGTGTCATCTTCCCGAAGGTCTACCTGGCGGTCAACACGCCGGTCGGTTCCGGGGTCATCACCGCGACCATCTCGGCGACCCATCCAGCGACCGGCACCCTCAACCCGATCACCGGCGCGGCCCAGTTGAGAGTCCGCCTCAAGGTCGGTCTCACCGGTAGCGTCGCGGGTCTGTCGCTGGGTTCGCAGTGCAGCATCGGCACGACGAACAACCCGCTCGACATCACCTTCACCTCCGGAGCCAGCACCAACAGCTCCGGCACGACGATCTACGGCAGTCCGTACAACTCGAACGGAAGGGTCACCGTCGTCAACAACACGTTCGCGGTGCCCGGAGCGAGCACATGTGGTGATGCTCCCTTCTACGGGCTGACCGGAATCGTCAACGGCCAGGTCGGGCTCCCATCGGCCTCGGGCCGTAACACGGCGGTGCTGAGCGGGACGGTCGAACCTGCTCCGCAGGCCGGCATCCGCATCGTTGCCGCCGCCACGCCGGCTACCGGAAGCGCACCCCTGGAGGTGACCTTCAGTGCTGCGGGGACCGCTGTCACCAAGGGCCCGGCGACCTACAGCTGGAAGTTCCACGACGGAAGCATCCAGACCGGTCAACAGGCGTCGTACACATACGACACCGAGGGCACCAGGGCGGTCGACCTCACGGTGACCGATGCCGACGGGGATGTGGCCACCAAGCGGTTGATCGTCATGGTCGGTCCGCCCGCGTCCACCTCGACAACGAGCACCTCCACGACGACGAGCACGTCGACCACGAGCACCACGTCGACCACCACCTCGACCACGGCTCCGACGACGACAACGACCACGAGCACGACGTCGACGACCGTGCCGACGACCACCTCGACGACATCGACCACGAGTACGACGTCGACGACCGTACCGACGACGACGTCGACCACGAGCACCACCTCGACGACCACTCCGACGACGACGTCGACCACTGCGCCGACCACCACGACCACGACGCCGACGTCGGGGGGTGATGCCGCAACGGTGACCCTCAGCGGGGCGACCGATTACGCCGTGTCCGGCGCGCTCGACTCGGGTGACGTCAGCGTCGTCAGCCGTGACGGGCGCCAGGTGTCCCTGCGTGGCGCCGGCTCCCTCGAGGGTCCCGACGGAGGGACTGCGCGGGTCGGGTTCCGCCTCGACAGGGTGCTGTTCTTCGACTTGTGGGTCGGTCAGGTCTCGGTGACCGACCGGGCGTCGGGGGTGAGCACCACCGGTGTGTACCTGGGCAGCCCGAACATCTCCACAGACGGAGACGGAGCCGTGACGATGAGCGGGCGCGCGGTGTCGCTCAAGTCCCTGCCGTGGCCGAAGCTGTTCGGAGTCATCAACATCGACTGGACCGTCACCGACAACGGATAGTCCACCCGGGGGGAAACGTGAACATGCGTAGGCGCGATGTGCTGCGGTTGGGTGCCGGTGGGGGACTCGTCGCGGCGGTGGGAGCCGCGAGCAGTTGTAGCCCCGAGCCCGCGCCCGCACGGCGCGTGTTCGACCAGGGTGTCGCGTCGGGCCTGCACAGCGACAGCGAGGTGGTGCTGTGGTCGCGTGTGGCGCCCGAGCGCGCCGGCGGCGACGTTGGGCTCACCTGGGAGGTGGCCGACGACGACACGTTCGCCAACGTCGTCGCCAGCGGTGCAACGTCGGCACAGGTGGGATCCGACCACACGGTGAAGGTGCTCGTCGGTGGGCTCGATCCGGACCGCTCGTGGTGGTACCGGTTCCGCCACAGTGCAGAGGACTCACCCATCGGTCGGGCACGCACCCTGCCGGCTCCCGGTGCCGCCAAGACCTCCATGCGCTTTGCGTTCGGGAGCTGCCAGTCCTACAACGCGGGGTACTACGCCGCGTGGCGCGACGTGGCCGCTCGCGACGTCGACGCGGTGCTGTTCCTCGGCGACTACATCTACGAGGCGGCGCTGATCAACGTGCTGGGGTCCTCGCGTTCGGGTGACTCGCTGGCGACAGCGGAAACCCTCGAGGACTACCGCGCGAAGTATCGGCTCTACACAGCCGATGCCGATCTCCAGGCGGCGCGCAGTGCCCACCCGTTCGTTCCGATCTGGGACGACCACGAGATCTTCAACGACTACGACCGCAGGGTGTTCGTCGAGGAACCCGTGCGTGCCGCCGGCGCCTACCAGGCATGGTTCGAGTACCAGCCGGTGTGGCCGGTCGACGGCACCCGCATCTACCGCGACCTGTCCTGGGGCAACCTCGGTCACCTGTTCATGCTGGATGGTCGCCAGTACCGTGATCCGCACCGCGACGGCTCGCTGCCCGCGGGTGCACGCCCGATCGGTGCCTTCGAGACGGAGGTGGGACGCACTCTGTTGGGCGTCGACCAGCGCAGTTGGTTGCTCGACGGGCTGACCGCCGCGCAGGGGGCCAGCACCTGGAAGGTGATCGGCAACCCGGTGATGATCGCCCCGCTGCGTGTCCTCGACCTCGACTCCCCCGAGTTGCGGGCTATCGATCCCGACCTGCCCACACACGCCGGGTGGTACACGAACGCCGGGTTCGACTCCTGGGACGGCTACACCTGGGAGCGCGACCTCCTCCTCGGACACCTCGCGCAGCACAGCATCGACAACACCGTGTTCGTCACCGGCGACTACCACAGCTTCTGGCAGTCGACGCTCAGCACCGACTACGACGACTCCGCGGCACCCTTCGTGGCGAACGAGTTCGCGGCTGGTGCGATCTCCTCTGGTGGTGGAGCGATCAACGAGAACATCCTGTTCGGCCAGGCCGAGTACGGCCCGTACCAGCCGGCGTTCAACTTCATCGAGGGCCAGCTCAACGGCTACGGGCTGTTGGAGGCGACCCACGACGAGTTGTCGGTCACCTTCATGGGCAACAACGCCACGTACCGCACGCCGCTGCCCCAGCCGATCGCCAACTTCACCCTCGAGGCGGGTGATCCGACGGTCTCGATGGGCTGACGCCGTGTCGATGGGCTGACGCCGTCCGGATTGGCTGACGCCGTCCGGGTGGGCTGACGCCGTCCGGGTGGGCTGACGCCGTCCGGGTGGGCGGAGGGGGTGCGGCTCAGGTGGTGTAGTCGGCGTTGATGCGCACGTATCCGTCGGAGAGGTCACAGCCGTAGACCGTCCAGTGTCCCTCCGCGATACCGAGGTCGACACCGATGTGGATCTCGTCGCCACCGAGGTAGATCTCCAGTGCCGCCAGGTCCACCCCGGAATCCCCGGGGTACACCTCGGTGTCACCGAAGGAGATCCTCGTGTGGGACTCGTCTATGTCCAGGTCGTCGCTGCACTTGCCGATCGCCATCGCGACGCGCCCCCAGTTGGGATCGGCCCCGTGCACCGCGGTCTTGACCAACGGTGAGTTGACGACCGACTTGGCGACCCGCTTCGCCTGGGCGCCGTCGCGTGCTCCGGTCACCTCCACCACCAACAGCTTCGTCGCACCCTCGCCGTCGGCGGCCAACTGGCGTGCGAGGTCGGTGCACACCGCCTGGAGCTCGACCATGAACCCGCGGGGATCGACCTCTCCGGCCACCCCGGATGCGAGCACCGCTGCGGTGTCCGAGGTGGACGTGTCGCTGTCCACCGACAGGCTGTTGAAGGTCCGGTCCACCACCTCGCCGAAACCCGAGCGGAGCTCCATCAGGGGAACCTCCGCGTCGGTGAGCACGAACGCCAGCATCGTGGCCATGTCGGGTTCGATCATCCCCACGCCCTTGGCCACCCCGACGATCGTGGCGGTACCGCCGTCGAGGGTGCGCACCTTCGCGGAGGCCACCTTCGGGTGGGTGTCGGTGGTCATCATCGCGGTTGCGACCGACACGGCGTCGAGTTCGTCGAGGGGTACCTCGATGCGCTCGATGTGCGAGCGGATCCGGTCCATCGGATAGGGCCTGCCGATCACCCCGGTGGAGGCAACCAGGACGTCGCCGGGTTCACAACCGACGACCTCACCCACCCGCTGCGCGAGTTCGGCGGCGTCGGCCATCCCCACCTCACCCGTGGCGACGTTCGCGTTCTTCGAGACCACGACGACCGCCTGGAGCACCCCGTCGGCCACGTGTTCGCGAGACAGCGTGACGCTGGGTCCACTGAAGCGCGACCGGGTGAACACCGCAGCGCTCCGGCACGGTCGGTCAGCGGCGATGATCGTGAAGTCGTCGCTCGAATCCTTGATGCCGGCGTTGCCCACATGCGCGTGGAACCCACCGGGAAGGGGCACGGGACGGGGCTCTGGGGGAACTTCGCTGTTCGCCGGTACTTCGCTGTTCACCGGAGCAGTATCCCAGATCCGACGATCTGCCAGAGCTGGGTACCGCGCCCGGGCTGGGTACAGCCGCAGGCTGGGTACAGCGCTCTGGTTGGGTAATGATCGGCCGATGGACTCCTCGACTGCCGCATCCGCCAACCCCCAAGTCCGCCTGGAGGGCGAGCGCGTACTGGTGACCGGCGCGGCCCAGGGGGTGGGTGCGACCACCGCACGCCGCATCGCGACCGAAGGTGGCGCGGTCGTGCTGGCCGACATCAACGAGGTCGGCGTTGCCGATGTTGCCAGTGAGTTGGTGGATGCGGGTCACTGCGCGAACGCCATCGGGCTGGACGTGACGGACGCGCGGTCCTGGTCGAACGCGATCGCTGAGGCCGTCGGGGAGATGGGTGGGCTCACCGCGCTGGTGAACAACGCCGCGATCCTGCACCTGGGTGTGCTCGAGGACATGGAGCCGTCACACATCGAATCGCTGCTTCGGGTCAACCTTCTCGGCCCCACGCTGGGTATCAGGGCAGCCACAGCGGCGCTGCGCGACAACGGTGGAGGCTCGATCGTCAACATCGCGTCGGTGGCGGGTCTGGAGGGTCGCAACGCGACGGTCGTCTACTCGGCGTCGAAGTGGGGTGTGCGCGGCCTGACCAAGGCGGCAGCGATGGAGTTGGGGCGATTCGGGATCCGGGTAAACGCGGTGTGCCCGTCGATGGGCAACCCCGACATGTTCGCTCCCTTCGTCGGTGAGTTCGACTTCGACGAGTTCACGCGGACCAGCCCCGAACCCGCCCTGGTGCAACGTGGCCGACCGCGCGAGACCGACATGGACGATGTGGCGGCGATGGTCGCGTGGCTGATCTCGGGGGAGTCCACGATGTGCACTGGGGCGGACTTCGTGGTCGATGCCGGGTGGACCGCGGGTTCCTACATCGCCGGCATGCCCGGCTGGGAGCAAGAGGCTCGGCGGGCCTCGGTGCAGCACACCGACACCTGATCGACCAGGTGCAATGAGACCGGGCCCGCGGTGAGATCTGCCTCTTGGTGGAACCCGGTTCGCTGCGATGGTCGACCGTCAGGGATCACCGTCGTCGCCGTCGGTGTTGTGGAAAGCTCAGGACATGTCGCTGCACCGCCGAGTTATGACCTTCCTGTGGATCGTCGCGAGCGTGGCGCTCGTGGCCGCAGCGTGCACCGACTCCGCTGACGACTCGTCGGGGGGTACCGACGGTGACGGCGGGGACAACTCGCAGATCAAGGTCGGCCCCGAGGGCTACGGCGCCGTCATCACCAGGACGCAGGACGGCGTTCCACACATCCGTGCCGCGGATGTTCCCAACGTCGTGTTCGGGCAGGGCTGGGCATCAGCGCAGGACCATCCATGTGACGTCGTCGACCAGGTGATCCGTGTCACCTCGCGCCGAGCGGCGACCTTCGGTCCCGGTGAGGACGACGAGAACATCGAGAGCGACTTCGGATGGGCGGCTCTCGGGGTGGCCGACATCGGCGCCGCGGACTGGGCCGAGGTCGACGGCGACGAGCGGGCGGTGATGGAGGGCTTCGTGGCGGGTTGGAACGCATCCTTCGTCGATCAGGGGCCTGATGGCATCGAGGACTGGTGCACCGGAGCGGATTGGATGCGCGAGATCACAGCCGAGGAGCTCTACACCTACACCCGCAGCGTCTCCCTGCTGGCCTCCGGTGCCCAGCTGATCGACTTCATCGCCACCGCCCAACCTCCGGGTTCCGAGCCGAGCGCCGAGGAAGGGGCGAATGGGGAGGGCGCCACCGGCAGCGGTGCGGGTTCGCAGGCCGACAGCCTGGCATCCAACGGGTGGGCCGTCGGCTCGGACCGATCCGAGGGAGGGGGAGGGATGCTCATCGCCAACCCGCACTTCCCGTGGACGGGACAGCTGCGCTTCTCCGAGGTGCAGCTCACCACCGACGACGGCTTCGATGTCTACGGTGCCCAGCTGCTCGGGCTGCCCGGGGTGGGGATCGGATTCACCGAGGGCGTGGCGTGGACCCACACGGTTTCCGACGGAGACCGGTTCACCGCGTACGACATGGAACTCGCACCGGGTGACCCCACCAGCTACATGATGGACGGCGAGGCTGTTCCGATGACCTCCAGGGACATCACCGTGGGGGTACTGGGTGACGACGGCACCACCGAGGAGGTCACACGCACCTACTGGTCCACGGAGTTCGGCCCCGTCATCAACTTCCCCGGGGTGGGCTGGACCGATTCGGCGACGGTCTCCTACCGCGACGCGAACATCGACAACGACCGTCTGCTGTCGCAGTTCCTCGCGATGGACAGCGCCGAGTCCCTCGCAGAGCTCCAAGCCGCCCAGGAGGAGTATCAGGGAATACCCCTGTTCAACACTATCGCCGTCGACGCGGACGGCACCGCCTGGTATGCCGACACGGCCGCCACCCCGAACCTCTCGCCCGAGGCGATCGCGGCCTTCGAGGCCCGGCTCGACCAGGGTGGACTGACAGCGCTCGCCAACGAGTCGGGTGCGGTCCTGTTGGAGGGCAACACGTCCCGCGACCGTTGGGTGGATGATCCCGACGCTCCCTGGCCCGGCGTGCTCCCGTGGTCGAAGCTGCCCTCGATCGAACGCACCGACTACGTGATGAACGCGAACGACAGCTACTGGGTCCCCAACGCCGAGGTGACCATCGAAGGAGAGTTCTCGCCGCTGCAAGGGGATTCCGGTACAGCCCGCTCGGTGCGCACCCGCCAGAACCTCGCGGTGCTCTCCGACTCCTCAGCCGGAGGCCCGTCGGGGGACGACGCGAAGTTCACCCTCGAAGAGCTCATGGCAGCGGCGCTCAACGACGAGGCGTACACCGAGACCCAGTGGCGCGACGGCGTCGTGGCTGACTGTCGGGCCCGGGCGGCCAACGGCCCCGTGCAGAGCACTGAGATCGCCGACCGTGACGGCGGCGTGTACGTCGCCGCAGGCCCGGTCGACATCACCCAGGCTTGCGAGGTGCTCGCGAACTGGGACGGGCTCTACAACACCGATAGCCAAGGTGCTGCGCTGTGGCGCGAGTTCACCGAGCGTGTCGACTACGACCAGATCTGGGCCACCCAGTTCGATCCGGCGAGCCCGGCGACCACCCCGTCGGGCTACGTGGCCGGGCCACCGGCGCCGGGATCCCAGGAGAGCGCTTCGATGCAGGCGCTCGCGGACGCGGTCGCCCTGCTCACCAAGGCGGGTTTCGCGCTGGATGTACCGCTGGGGGAGATCCAGTACGACGGGCGCACCCCCGACCAACGCCTACCTGTTCCCGGTGGCTTCGGCAGCGAGGGCATCACCAACGCGGTCAGCGACGGACGCGACTCCGCTGCCACGATGCAGGAACAGCCCGAGTTCGCCGAACTACTGGTAGAGGGTTCGGAGCTCACCGCGGACGGATACCCGATCGCGTACGGGACCAGCTTCCTGATGGCCGTCGAGTACACCGACGACGGGCCGCAGGCCCACACGATCCTGACCTACGGCCAGGTCGGCGATCCGGGACTACCCGGGTTCATCGCCGGTGTGCAGGCCTTCGCACAGAAGCAGTGGAAGCCGGTCGCGTTCACCGCCGAGGAGCTTGCCGACGCAAAGGGCAAGACCGTGACAGAGGTCTCTGCGTAGACGGCTCCGGCGATGGCCCGATCCCGGCTATGGCGTTTATGGCGTTGGCCTCGATCTACCGATGCTGGCAACCTCTTGCGGTGACCGAACTGCGATTCGGGTCCCTGAAGGTGGACCCTCCGGTGGTGCTCGCCCCGATGGCGGGGGTCACCGACGCGCCGTTCCGGGTGCTGTGCGGGTCTTTCGGGGGCGGTTTGTTCGTCAACCAGATGATCACAGCGCGAGCTCTGGTCGAGGGTCACCGCACCAGTTGGGAGCTGGCCCGCTTCCACCCGGGGGAACGGGTCCGATCGTTGCAGTTGTACGGCACCGAGCCGCGTTACGTCTCAGAGGCGGTCAGCCGGCTCGTCGGAGGTGGCCTGGTCGACCACCTCGACCTGAACTTCGGCTGCCCAGCACCCAAGGTCACCCGCAACGGCGGCGGCGCGGCATTGCCCTACAAGCGGCGCCTGTTGGAATCGGTGATCATCGCCGCGGTGCAGGCAGCGGAGCGGGAATCGGCCGGGATGGTGCCGGTCACGGTGAAGCTGCGCATGGGCATCGACGACGACCACCTGACGTACCTCGACGCCGGCAGGATCGCGGAGTCCTCGGGTGCGGCGGCCGTGGCGCTCCATGCCCGCACGGCGCTCGATCACTACGGGCCCCCGGCGCGCTGGGAGGCGGTGGCAACCCTCAAGGCCGAGGTCACCTCGATTCCCGTGCTCGGAAACGGCGATGTGTTCTGCGCGGCCGACGCCCTCGCCCTGATGGAACGCACCGGCTGTGACGGAGTGGTGATCGGCAGGGGTGCGCTCGGCCGGCCGTGGTTGTTCGCGGAGCTCGAAGCTGCGCTGCGCGGGGAACCTGTTCCGGAGCCGCCCACACTCGGAGAGGTTGGCGAGGTGATCCGTCGCCACGCGCACCTGCTCGTGGAGTGGTACGGCGAGCACCACCGCTTCACCGCCTTCCGCAAGCACCTCTCCTGGTACCTGAAGGGCTACCCGGTCGGCCCCGAACTCCGACGGCAGGCTTCCGGGATAGAGACAGTCTCAGATGTGGAGTACCTGTTGAGCAGGCTCGATCGCGACGCTCCGGCTCCCGAGGGAGCGGCCGGTTTCAACCGGAGCCACTCCAACCCACTCAAGCGCGTGGCACTGCCCCAGGGTTGGCTGGAGGACCCCGACGAGCTCAGCCTCGTAGGTGAAGCGGTCGCAGTTCCCTCCGGTGGCTGAGCCTGGATCCACCGATCCGCGTGGTGTCGCCAGGTGTCGTACAAGGCTGGTTGGGCGCCTTTGATGCGGGTGCGACGCGCGACGAGACGACGCCGGTCGCCATAGCGGGCAGCTCG
>JBKEAI010000106.1:0-60650 GCA_047972145.1 Microthrixaceae bacterium | reverse complement strand
GTGGCTGTCGGGGAACGCACCCCGGGCCATGAGCGTGGTGACCACCGGGATGTCGGTGAGCTCCGCGAATTCGAGCAACGCCTCGGCCGCACGGGCTTTGAGGATCCCCCCACCCGCGTAGATCACCGGGCGCTGCGCTGTGAGGATCGCCTCGGCCGCGTCCTTGATCTTGCGTGGGTGGCCCTTGATCGTGGGGCGGTAGCCGGGCAGCGACGCGACGACCTCCTCGTCGGTCGGCCAGTACCACTCGAAGTGCGCCGCGGGGTTGTTGGGATCCACGATGTCCTTGGGCACGTCCACGAGCACCGGCCCGGGTCGCCCGGTGGTCGCCAGGTGGAACGCCTGACGGATCACCAGAGGGATGTCCTGCGCTCGGGTGACGAGCTCGTTGTGCTTGGTGACGCTGCGGGTGATGCCCACCGTGTCGCACTCCTGGAACGCGTCGGTGCCCAAGCCCGCGGTCGCCACCTGGCCGGTGATCACCACCATCGGCACCGAGTCCATGTAGGCGTCGCACAGTGGAGTGACGATGTTGGTGGCCGCCGGCCCCGAGGTGACCATCGCGACACCGGGGCGGCCAGTCGAATGCGCGTAGCCCTCGGCCATGTGCCCGGCACCCTGTTCGTGACGGACCAGCACGTGGCGGATCGGGCTGTCGAGGATCGGGTCGTACACCGGCAGGATCGCCCCGCCGGGGAGCCCGAAGATGGTGTCGACACCCTCTAGCTCGAGGGCCTTGATCAGTGCAGCGCCGCCGTTGGTGGTGGTCATGATGGTGTTCCTGTGATCGTTGCTGGTTGTTTTCTACTTGGAACGCCACCCGGGTGAGCATTGCGCCCGGGCCGGAAAACCGGAACGACCTCCCGAAGGAGGCCGTTGGCGCAACACGCGGAGAGGACCGGTGTGACGCCTCAGGCGCCTACTACCAGAATCAAGGTCGCTTCTCGCACCGCACAAGTGTGCCCCAGGGCGCCGGCGGTTGCCAACCCCACAACCGAAAGGCCGACCTGTGGGTTCAGCGTGTCGGAGCGCGGGTGATCGCTCCCATCTCCGCACCTTGGGCGAGCGCTGCATACTTGGCGAGCACACCCTTGGTGTAGTGGGGCTCGGGTGTCTTCACGTTCGCCCGGCGTGCCTCGAGCACGGACTCCTCGACCAGCAGGTCGATCGTGTGACCCCGCACGTCGATGCGAATCCGGTCGCCCTCCTCTACGAGTGCGATCGGTCCACCGTCGAGCGCCTCGGGGGCGACGTGACCGATGCAGAAGCCGTGGGTGCCCCCCGAGAAGCGACCGTCGGTGATCAGCGCAGCGTCGCCGCCACGGCCGGCACCCTTCATCGCACCGGTGATCGCGAGCATCTCGCGCATCCCCGGGCCGCCCTTCGGACCCTCGTAGCGGATGACCACCACGTCGCCGCTGTTGATCCTGTCGCCCAGCACGGCATCCATCGCAGCGGCCTCACCGTCGAAGACCCGTGCGGGACCCTCGAAGTGATCGAAGTCGATGCCCGCGACCTTGACGACCGATCCGTTGGGTGCGAGCGACCCCCGTAGCACCGCGAGGCCTCCGACGTCGTGGATCGGGTCGTCGAGGGTGTGGATCACCTCGCCGTCTGGTGCCGGGGCGTTGATGAGCTCGAGGTTCTTGGCAACGGTGTTGCCGGTGACGGTGATCTCGTCGAGGTTCAGCAGTCCCGCCTCGGCGAGCATCTGCATGACCACGGGCACCCCGCCGATGCGGTCGATGTCGACCATGTGGTACTTGCCGTGGGGTTTCGTGTCGGCGATGTGGGGCACCTTCGCTGCAACCTTGTTGAAGTCCTCCAGGTGCAACTCAACCTCGGCCTCGGCCGCGATCGCGAGCAGGTGCAGCACCGCGTTGGTGCTGCCACCGAGCGCCATGACGACCGCTATGGCGTTCTCGAGTGATCCCCTGGTGATGATGTTTCGGGGCCGTATCCCCTGGCGCAGCAGGTTGACCACCGCCACGCCCGACGCGTACGCGTAGTCGTCGCGGCGACGGTCGACCGCGGGCGCCGAGGCCGACCCGGGCAGGGACATCCCGAGCGCCTCGCCGACCGATGCCATCGTGTTGGCGGTGAACATCCCCGCGCACGCACCCTCGGTCGGGCATGCGTTGTGTTCGATCGCGGCGAGCTCCTCGTCGTCGATCTCGCCCACCGCATGGGCTCCCACCGCTTCGAACACCGACACGATGTCGAGCGCTACACCGTTGTGGTTGCCGGGCAGGATCGACCCCGCGTAGACGAACACCGACGGAACGTTGAGCCGGGCGGCGGCCATCATCATGCCCGGCAACGACTTGTCGCACCCTGCGAAGGTGACCATCGCGTCCATGCGCTCCGCGTGCATGACCGTCTCCACGGAATCCGCGATCACCTCGCGGCTGACCAGGCTCGCGTGCATTCCCTCATGGCCCATCGAGATGCCGTCGGACACCGCGATCGTGTTGAACTCGATCGGATAACCGCCACCGGCGCGCACCCCGCCCTTGGCCCGTGCCGCGAGCCGGTTCAGCGGCATGTTGCAGGGGGTGACCTCGTTCCAACTCGACGCGACCGCCACCTGGGGCTTGTCCCAGTCGTCGTCGGTCATGCCGATCGCCCTCAACATCGCCCTTGCCGGCGCCTTGGAGGGACCCTCGGTCACATCCTCGGAGTGGATCTTCAGCTTCGGGTTGCCTGGGGAGTCAGCCATCGCGCAAGCGTACGGCGACGTGGGGACCGGAGCTAGCCACGATTCAAGCCGACTGCCGGAGTGACCCGGGCCGCTTCAGCCTCCGTCAGCTTCGACGACCCGGGCCTGACCCGCGAGCGCGGACTGGTCGTCGGGGTCGATCTCCAGTGCCTGCGCGAAGTAGTCGGCTGCCAGCTCAGGTTCACCCGAGCGTTCGGCCAGGATCCCGAGGTTCACCAGGGCGCGCGGGTCGTTCGGTCCGAGCACCACAGCGGCCTTCCACGCCACCTCGGCCCGATCGAGGTCGTCGAGCTGTGAAGCGGTGAGCCCCAGGCCGAGCTGCGCCCGGTAGCTGTTGGGGTAGAGCACCACGATCCGGTCATATTCGGCCAGGGCATCGCTCGGACGGCCCGCTGCGTTCAGCAACTCGGCGCGATCCATCATCAGGTCGGGGTCGTCTCCCGCGATGCGCTGGGCCGCGTCGAGCCGGTCGAACGCGTCGTCGATGAGCTCGTCGCGTGCCGCGCCGTTCGCGATCTCGGGACCTTCGGTAAGCGAGGTGGTGACCAGACGGGCGTAGATCTGGTCGAGGTCGAAGCGCCCCGGTGCCCTCGACGCCGCGGCATCGAGCTCGTCGAGAGCACCTGCGATGTCGCCACTCGCTCGCAGATCCATCGCCTCCTGTAGCCGGTATTCGGCCAGCACCTCCCCACCCGACCACAGCAGCCCGGCGACAGCGAGAGCACCGAAGACCACAGCGGGGACGAGACGCCTCGCCGCGGCCGGGCTGGGAACCGGTTCGTCCTCACCCGACCCGGCACCGCCACGGCCGGCTGGAACAACCGCGACCCACAACAGCCCGCAGAGCATCCACGGGATCGGGTCGATCACGGGATCCCCGAAAGCGAACAACAGCGTGACCACATAGGCCACCAGCCCGGCAGCGATCGCGGTCGGCACGAGCTCGCGGTGCAGTGCACACGCGATGTCGCGGCCGAGCACCCAGAACAGCGCCGCCAGTGCAACCAGGCCCAGCACACCGCCGGTCACGAGTATGTCCAGTGGCAGCGAATGGGCCCTGTCGTGCAGCTCGTCGCTTCCGTGTTGCACCTCGAAGCTCTCGTCGATGCCCGAGGGCAGGACGACGCGTTGGGTGTCGGGTCCACTGCCCAGGATCGGCCGGTCGGCTATGACCGAGGGCACGGTTCCCCACAGGTCGAGGCGTCCGGCCCCGCTGGCCCGCCCGAGTTGTGGCACCGCCACGACGACCACCACCACGAGGGCGACCACCGCGACGACGATCCCGGCGATCGTGGAGGCGCTGGTACGCGATCCGGAACCCTTCGATCCCTTTCGGCCTACATCGCGCCCGGCGAACCATGCCCGCAGCATCAGGGCCGCCGCTACGAGTGCGGCCAGCCACGCGCCACGCGTCCCGGTGGCGAGCAGGCCCGCCGCGATCGCGACGCTGCACACCGCACCCAGCGTCCGCCAGAGCGGGTCGCGACTGCGGATGTGGGCGACGGCGATCGGGCCGACGATCACGAAGTAGCCGGCCGCGAACGTTGCGCTGCCCCAGGTGCTGCGGGCACGGGAGATCTCCCCCGCGTCGCCGAGCCCGGCGATGTCGAGACCGAAGCGCTCCGCCACGGCGAGCACACCGACGATCCCGCCGGTGACCAACGCTGCACGCAGCACACGACGCTGCACGCTCGACTCCGCCCCGACACTGGCACCGAGTACGAAGGCCCCCGCGCCGAGCAGCACCGCCACCAGGCCCGCGTTGCGGTTGGGTGAGCCGAGGACCGACATCCACGGAGCCACCCCGAAGATCGTGGAGAGGACCGCTGCTGCGAGCAGCGGCATGAACCACTGCCAGCGGGGCCAGCGCAGGGTGCCGCACGCCGCGCATACCGCCAACCCGGTAGGGACCAGGGTGGCGACCAGCAGCCACTTCGCCACGTGGAACGGCCCGAACGCGCCCGGCAGGAAGAACAACGGCACCAGGACCACCAGCGCCACCGGCACCACCGCGAGCCATGCCTGGGCACGCGCAGCGGGCGCGCTGGGCGAAGGCGTGGCCATCAGTGCAAGCTACCGGCCGTTGGGGCTCTTCGGGTGGGACCGGCTGGGCCCCAGCGACGAGATCGAGCGTCGACTACTCCCCCTGGCGTGTGTGCTCGGTGGTGGCCACTGCGTCCCGGAGGCGCTTGGTGCGTGAGGTGAGCACGAACCCGATCCCCAGCAATGCGACGAGTGCGCCGAGGTAGATGATCCGAATCGGGTTGGACCCGGTGTAGGCAAGCGGTGCGCCGTTGGAGCTCCCCGAACCACCGGTGTTGCTCTGGGCACCTGTGTCGCCCTGGGCACCTGTGTCGCTCTGGGCACCTGTGTCGCCCTGGGCGCCTGTGTCGCCAACCGCAGGCGGGATGCTCCCGCTCGAGCCGGTGCCGTTGCCTGAAGGTGCCGGAGCACCTGTGCCGCCGTTGTTGGTCCCGTCACCGGTTCCTGTGTCGGGGCGTGGGTCGACACCCTTGGTGGGATCGACCGGCACGCCCGCCGCGGAGACGACCATGACCACGACGTCGTCGGGTGAGTGGTCGAACTCCAGAGGCTCGGTGAGCGTGATCAGGCCGTCGTCGCCGATCGCCGCGATCCTGGCGAGCTCCATGTGGTCCGAACCTGCACCGATCGCGATGGTCTGACCCACCTCGAAGCCGGTTTCGCCGGCGGCCATGCCAGGCGAGGTGGAGACCAGGATCTCGGTCGATCCCGAGTCGAGCGACGCGGCGGAGAGTTGCACTGTGCCGACTGCGGTCTGTGCGACCGATCGGGCAACGGAAACAGCCGAAGCCGCCCTTGCCGGCGTGGCGCCCCCGCCGAATCCGAACAGCTGGAACGGTGCGGGAGCAGGCGCGGGACCTTCCCTGAGGGTCGATACGGGTGCGATCGTGACCGTCTCGGTCGGCCCTTCGGAAAACGCCTGGTCGTGCAGCGCAGAGTCCTCGGTGGTGCCGTCCGGCAGCACGTTCTGCAACACACCGTTGGAACCCAACACGAGCGCCGCTGTGTCACCCTTGTTGCCGTTCTCGACTATGAACCGACCCACCGTCGGCTCCGGTGGTTTGGTCTTGACCGGCAACGCGATCTTCGGCTCTGCGGTGTTGGGGATCAGATCGAAGTTCGCATCGACTGACCCAGCCGCGCCCCGGGCACGTTTGGAGCCGATGTCGACGAATCCGTTCACCCAACGCATGTTGTAGTCGTAGGGGTCGACCCAACGACTGTTCTCGACGTCGATTCGGGTGGCCCGAGGAGCGGCATCACCGGGGGCGATCTGAAGGGCAGGTTCGTTCGCCTTGAACTGCTTCTTGACCAGCTCCGGGCCCGGCTTGACCAGCAACTTGCCGGTCTTGGGATCCATGAAGCCCTTGAACGTTGCGGTGTAGCCATGCTCGGCCCCTATCGGGGACTCCTGGAGGAGCTGGATCAACCGTGCATGATCCGCCGGGGACAGCGGTGACCCGTCGGTGTAGGTGAAGTCGACCGGGTCGATGTCACCTGTGACGCGACGCCACTTGCCCGTCTTGCCATCGAGCATCTGCACGACGAACTCGTCGGAGCCGGGTTCACGTTCGACCATTCGGAAGCCCTTGTAGTTGCCCTTCTCGGCGCCGGTGAGCTGACCGATCACGTTGCCGTCGGCATCGAAGCGGTACTCGGGGATCGCGTTGCCCTCGTAGTTGAACGTGGTGTCGATCCAGCCACGCTCGTTCCACTGCTTGTACTCGAGCTCGTACTTGAACCACTCGTCAGCACGATCCTCGATCCGCTTGACCGCTTCCGCGTACTCCTTGGTGCCCTCGGTGAAGCCCTTCTCCCGCGCGAAGTTCTTCGCTTCGGGTCCGATGATCTCCTTGCGCTTCGCTTTCAGCACCGCGTTGTAGGCGTCCCGATACGCCTCGGATCCCTGCGGACGGCCCGTGGCCTCGCCAGCAGCCTTGGCTGCGGCCTCTATCGATTCGGTGACCGAGTTCGGGAAGTGCCGCTTGACCACCTCGGGCTTACGGAAGATCAGAGAACCGAGGTCCTTGATGTCATATCCCAACAGCACGTCGAGCTCGTTGACGGTCTTGATCTTGAGGTTCTCGGGCTTGAGCAGAGCACCCCACTTGCGGATCCACTCGAACGAGGACGCGTGACGTGACCGGACGGTCGCGATGCAACCGATGATCCCGCAGATCCGCTTGTACTCCGCGATCTCCTCGGGAGTGACACCCCAGAGCTTCGCGATCGCAGTCAGCGTAGGTTCAGCACCGTTCTCGATCGCCTGGAGGACCGGCAACACGTTGTCGACGTAGCGGACGTTCTTCGCTTGGGAGAACACCGTAGCCATCCGGGCCTGGATCGCTGCCTGGTAGCGCTCCAACGCTGCGATCGCCTTGGGGCTCTGAGACATCTTGGAGAGGACGACCGGCCCGACAACCGAACCGATCTGTTCGCTCATGAACGCCGAGTAACCCTGTGCCGTGGTCACCCAATCACCGCTGTACCAGTCGTTCTGGGTCTTGGTCAGATGGTCTCCGGCCATCTTGTACACCTGGTCGTAGAGCTCAGCGCCGTCCTTCAATCCGAACTCGACGTTGCGTTGCAGGACCGACACGATCATGAACGACGTTTCGGTGAGGAACAGGTCCTTCTCCTCGGGGGTGAAGCTGTCCCACACCTTCGCCTGGTAGTCCCAGGCACCGGTGAGGATCGTGTACGGCATCTTCACGAGATCCGGGATCGCGTACAACACAGCCAACGCCGCGTTCGCGAGCCCCTCGGGAACACCCGCCATTATCCCCGCGGCGAGCGCGGGCCAGTTCGTGTCGGTCTGGATCTCGATGGAATCGTCGATCGAGATCCGCTTGAACAGATCGGAGGGTTCGGCCTTCACCTGGGCGTCGGGCTCGTCACCCTCGGTGCCGTTGCCGGGTGAACCCTCGTCATAGGTGCGGATGTCCACGCGCTCGGGTGGCTCCGTCGCGTTCGGGTCGAGCTTTTCGACCGCTTCACCCCACGGCTCGAAGGTCACATAGGCGCGCGTACCCCCGGAAGGCTCCGCCTCGAACATCCGGGGATCGGAGAAGTTCGTGCGGATCCTCACCTGGAAGTTGCGGGTCTGACCCGGCTCGAGCTCCATCGGCCCCACCGGCACCGGCGCGTTGGGATTCGGAGCCAAACCGTCATACGCGAGGCTCATCGTGCCCGTGTTGCCCTCGAGCGTCGGGAACAACGGACCAAGGGTGACATCGAAGTTGTTGGTCAGGTTCTCGACCGTGCCGTTGATGATGATCTGACCACCCGCGTTCAACAGATCGTCGTCCGGCGGGTTCGCCACGGTGGTGGTGATCTCCACGAACTTGGCTGCCTTGGCCTTCCAACGCACCTTCGCAAGCCCCGCCACGTTGCCGTTGGGGCCGTTCGCAGCAGTCGCCAAAGCCGTGAAGTCGACCGCGCCATCATCAGTCGCGGTGAACACAGCCTGGAACTCCGCTGACGTCTCCCCAGGCTCCAACGATGCCACGATCACCTTAGGGTCGATCGGATCAGGCCGAATCCCCGACTTGTAGGTGACGTGCAACCCCTGACCTGAGAACACCCGCGACACATCCAAATCCTGCAAACGCAGATCCGTCATCTCCTCACCGGTGTTGTTGGTGAAACTCACCGTCGCCGTGATATCCACCGGCTCGAACGTGCCATCAGTTGCCTCCTCGTACTCGGGAGGATCCAATGCAAGGTTCACCACCAGGTCGTCCTCACGCACGTCGAACTCTCGCTCGATCGTGCCGGTGACAGACGTACCGTCCTTGAGCGCGGAGACCTCGGCCTTGAGGGTCACCGGACCCCCCTTGGAACCGGACAACCGGAGGTCCGCGAACGCGACCGAACCCGGCCCCGACCCGTCCAAGGTCGTGGAGGTGAGCGTCGGAGAACCCGACAACTCCGCAGCGCCCGCGTCCGGGTCGCCCTCATCGGTGACAACCTCGGTCGAGGTAACAGTCACATTGGTCAACTCCGAACCGGACAGGTTCTCCACCCGCAACCGAACGTCAGCATCGTCACCCACCTTCACATACGGCGCGCCCCCGTCGACCCGGAAGAACGCACCACCAAGGTCGACCGGCTCGCAGTTCGACGGTGTCGCGAGGAAGAACCGATTGGCAGATGGTCCTGTCACACCCAACCCGGCTCTCTCGCCTTGACCGATCACCGAACAGTCGTCGCCAATGTCTCTCAGTGAGTGGAGTTTGGTCCACTCCGAGGCTGCACCAACCATCCCGCTCAGGTCAGCAATGCTCCCATCGGTCATCCGTAGCGAGATGTTCTGGTTCTCCACGTAGCCGACGACTCCATCGGAGTTGACCCTGTGGCTCCGGCTGTTGGCTGGAAGTGGCGTGACGGTTCCGTTGCGCCACATCGAGGTACCGGTGTTGGTCCTGTAGATCAGGTGGCCGCCGTCACTGAAGTCGCTGACATAGATGCCCCTTCCTATCCCCGATATCGGAGTCAGCGCTCCACCTTGGAGCATCGCGTACTGGGGGTTCTGCCATGTCGAGCCCGGTACCACCCCGACGACCTGACCGACATGGTTGGCTGCGAACAATGTTGCCAACTGGGTGATCAACGTCGGAGGTGCAGCACCTCGATAGCTGACAGCGCTGGACTCCGGGTCGTTGTGCCAGCCGAAGGTCCCGATCACGTCTCCGTTCACGTCCGGTCCCCAGCCGCTGAGCACGTTGCGCTCGCTCTCCGCGACCACCGGCTTGGGCAGGACCCGGGTGCCGGCACTTGACACGACAGCGAGCTGATTGGGGCCCCACATGGCCACGAGCACTTCGCCGGCGTCATTGAAGTCCTTAACGACGGTGGTCCCGCTCATCGGAAAGCGCTCGAGTTCACCATCGGTGTAGATGGCGATCCCGCTGTCGGCCGCCCCGTCCCAGTAGGTGCCTGCGATCTGGCCCTGGTTGTTCAGAAGGAAGGGGGTGAACCCGGCCGGCAGCTCGACGATCGATCCTTGCGCCGCCGCAGCCGGAGACGCCGGTGCGGCGACGATCGGACACAGGGTGGCGACCAGCAACAGCGCCATCAGAACGGGCACCGAACGCGGTCCTCGACGCCGGGCATGTCGGTGTTCGAGGTCCGCTTCGAGCTCTCGCGCACCCAGTAACTGGTCGTCCATCGTGTCGCCTCCGCCGATTCGAATTGTGAGTTCGAGTAGCGGGAGGGTACGAAACGCCTCTAACAATCCACCAACAATTTGGCCGGAACAGGGGAATCACCCAAGAAATCTCGAAAAACGCTCTCCGATCAGAAAAACGCTCTCCGATCAGTAGTCGGATGGGTCTGTGCGCACACACGCCGTCTTGGGCGTGTCGATCGCGGTGCCGTCATCGGTCACCACAGCCACGATGCACCGCTCGGTGAACCCGGCCCACCAACCCTTCGGTTGGAAGCGGATCACAGCGCGCTGCGCACCGGCGTCGACGCTCACGAAGTCCGCGGCGTCGGAGACCTCCTTGGCGACGCTGTCGGGCACCGAGCGCCCGGAGTTGAACGCCAGGAAGTCCTTCGGCCCTGATCCCTCGAGAACCCTCTGGATCTGGCTTGTCCGATCGTCGACCTGGTCGGTCGCGGCGCGGTCCGCCAGCACCTTGGCCGTGACGCCGCCCGCTATCGCCACGACCACGATGACCGCGACCAGTACCACGGCTGTGGAGAACCGCCGGTCCGATCGTCGCTTGCGATTCGAACCTGCCATACGCACACTTCACCACACATCGCCGTCGAAGCCGTGTCATCGACTCGTGCCAGCGACGGGGACCCCACAAGCCAGAATCGGTGACGTGGCGCACCGGTTGGACGGTCTCGACAGGGCGATCTGGGCACTCGCGGGACCGGCGGTGCTCACGCTCGCGTCGGAGCCGCTGTACCTGCTGGCCGACACGGCGATCGTGAGTCGCATCGGTACCGAGGCTCTCGGAGCGCTCGCCGTGGCGAGCGCCGTGCTGCTCTTCGCCACCGGGATGCTGATCTTCTTGACCTTCGGTACCGCGGCCACCGTCGCCCGTCTCCTGGGCGCCGGCGACCCCGACGAGGCCGCTGAACAGTCGGTGCAGGGCCTGTGGCTCGGCCTCGGCACCGGCATGGCGGTGGCCGTGCTGCTCGCTCTCGCCGGGCCGTGGCTCCTCGATCGCTTCGGGGCGGACGCCGCTGTGACCGACGATGCGCTCTCCTACCTGCGGGTGAGCCTGTTGGGGATCCCGGCGGTCACCATCGCCATGGCGGGTACGGGGGCCCTGCGTGGACACCTCGACACCCGTACCCCACTGGTGGTCGCGGTGGGCTCCAACACCCTCAACGTCGCGCTCACCGCCTTGTTCGTCTTCGGCTTCGACATGGGGATCGCAGGCGCGGCATGGGGCACGAACATCGCCAAGGCGGTTGCGGCGGGCGCGTATGCGACGATCGTTGTGCGCCTGGCACAGGTTCGGAGCGTGTCGCTGCGTCCGGCGCTGCGCCGTATCGCGGCGCTGGCGGTGGTGGGGCGGGACCTGTTCGTGCGCACCGTCGCCCTACGAGCATCACTCACCATCACCGTCGCGCTGGCGGCACGCAAAGGGGTGGCGGCGCTGGCCGCCTACCAGGTGGCCTTCGAGGTGTGGGTGGCACTCGGCTACGTGCTCGACTCGCTCGAGGCCGCTGCCCAATCGCTGGTGGCCAAGGCCCTGGGGGCGCGCGACCGGGTCCTCGCACACCGCACGGCGGACCGCATCCTGGCCTGGGCCCTTGGTGCGGGAATCACACTCGGTGTGCTGTGCGCCGCGACATCGCCCTTCGTCGCAGCAGCGTTCACCGAAGATCCAGCGGTACGGGGCCTGCTGGTAGCGAGCCTGGTGTGGGTCGGCGCGACCCAGCCCTTCAACGGGTTGGCGTTCGCGCTGGACGGGATCCTGGTGGGAGCCGGCGACCAGCGTTACCTGGCAGGGGCGATGCTCGCATCGCTGGCGGTGATCGCTGTTGGTGCGCTGGTGGCCGGGCGGTCCTCGGTGGGGTTGTGGGGACTGTGGGCGCTACTGATGGTGTTCATGGGCTCACGGGTGATGATCCTGGGCGCGCGGTACCGGACCGATCGTTGGCAGCACCTGGGTACGGTCTCCTGACTCAGTCTCCTGATGCAGTCCCCTGGCGAGGGCCTCAGCGGCAGTTGGCGGTCACCCATTCACCCAGAGCGGCCTCCGCAGCCTGGGTCTGGGGCCCCGCGATCAACTCCGCCGCCCGGGATTCGGCATCGCCGGCTCGCGGGTCGATGTCGGCCATGCCGGCCCACACCCCCTGGAGCGTCGTCAGCGGTTGGGTCACCTCGCCGGGAGCGATCGTAACCATGTGCGCGAACAGTTGGTCGAGTGCGGTGAACAGCGCGCTCATCCCCGAGGGGTTCGAAGCCAACCCGGTGAGGTTTATGTCCGCCGCTGCGATGTCGGCCATCGCAGAGCCCGTGAGCAGGGTGCACAGATCTGTCTCGGTCTTGAGGGCCTCGATCCGCCGTATCAGATCGTTGGCGTCGACCGACCCCGAGAACGGATCGCCGTCACCGACGTTGCGCGCCGCCCCTTCGGGCGCGGTCGGCAGGGGGCCGTCCAGTTCGTCTCCGTCGGCAGCCAGTTGGCGTGTGCCACCCCCACCGCATGCGGCGCTGCCCAACACGACGACCACGATCGTCACAGCGAGGGGAGCACGGTTGAATCGCACAGCGCGAGTGTACGGGTCAGCCCCTGCGGTCGTTCAGCAGGGCGGTGACCACCTTTCCGTCCGCCTGACCCTTGGTGGCCTTCATCACCTGGCCCACGAAGAACCCGGTGATCTTGGCGTCACCTTCACAGAACCTCGCCCACTCGTCGGGGTTGGCCTCGATGAGGCCGTCCACAAGTCCCTCCAACTCGGAGGTGTCCATCGCCTCGAATCCGTGCTCGGATGCGATGCCGGCCGGTGTCCGCCCTGTTTCGACCATCTCGGCGAGAACGGTCTTGGCCTGGGTGGCGCTGAGCTGCCCATCGGTCTCCATGGTGACAAGGGCTGCGAAGTCCGCCGGGTCGAGCGCCGCTGCGCCCTCATGCGCGAGGTTGTGCTCTGCGTGGGTGAGGGTGCGCAGCGGCTCGGCACCCTGCGCTATCGCTGCAAGGCACAGGTCGTCGAGCCCGCGCTCGACCACCAGGGCAGTCTGGTGCAGCTGGGCTCCGGTCGCCTCGGCGAGGCGGTGGCGCCGAGCGGCGGGCAGCATCGGCATCGCCGAGCGCACCTCTTCGATCCACTCCGCTGCCGGGTCGAGCTCCACCAGGTCGGGCTCGGGGAAGTAGCGGTAGTCGTCCGCCTCCTCCTTGGAGCGCAGCTTGTGCGTGCGGCCATCGTCCTCGTTCCAATGGCGGGTCTGCTGGCGCACCGGCTCACCGGACTCGATGAGGTCGACCTGTCGGGCGGCCTCGTAGTCGATCGCCCGGCCGAGGCTGCGCAACGAGTTGACGTTCTTGATCTCACAACGGGTCCCGAGCTCAGGGTCGCCGTGGCGGCGCACCGAGACGTTGCAGTCGACGCGCATCGAACCCTCCTCCATCTTGCCGTCCGAAGCCCCCACCGCCACGAGGATCGCCCGCAGCTCGGTGACGTACGCCCGGGCCTCCTCGGCGTTGCGGATGTCGGGTCGACCGACGATCTCCAGCAGCGGCACCCCGGCTCGGTTGTAGTCGATCGTGGAGTGGTTCGCGTCGTGGATGCGGCCACCGCCTCCGACATGGGTGGACTTTCCGGTGTCCTCTTCCAGATGTGCCCGCTCGACTCCGATGACCTTGCCCGAAGGCAGCTCGATCGACCCACCGACGTTGATCGGACGGTCGAACTGGGAGATCTGGTAGTCCTTGGGAAGGTCGGGGTAGAAGTAGTTCTTGCGGGCGAACGAGCTGGGCGAGACGGTGCTACCCAGAGCCAGACCGACGCGGATAGCGAGCTCGACAGCGTGCTCGTTGAGCACCGGTAGCGACCCCGGAAGTCCGAGTGTGAGCGGGTCGATATTGGTGTTCGGCTCGCCGCCGAACTCGTTGAGCGCCGAGCAGAACAACTTGGTGCGGGTCGACAGCTCTGCGTGCACCTCGAGGCCGACCACGATCTCCCAGATGTCCGTATCGACCGTGGTTCCAGCGTCACCCGTGGTTCCAGAGTCACCCGTGGTTGCGGTGTCGCTCATCGGTTCGCCTCCAGGACCGCTGCCGTACTGAACATGGCCACCTCTCCGAGCGCCGGTGCCATCACCTGTACCCCGACGGGCAGGCCGTCGTCGCCCTCGCCGAAGGGCACCGACATCGCCGGGTGCCCCGCGAGGTTGGACGGGATGGTGCACAGGTCGTTCAGGTACATCGACAGCGGGTCAGCGGTCTTCTCGTCGAAGCCGAAGGCGGTGGTCGGCGAGGTGGGCGACAACAGCACGTCGAAGTTATGATATGCAGCGTCGAAGTCACGCCGGATCAGGGTGCGGACCTTTAGCGCCTTGCCGTAGAAGGCGTCGTAGTAGCCGGCCGAAAGGGCGTAGGTGCCCAACATGATGCGACGCTTCACCTCGTCGCCGAAACCCGCGGTGCGGGTGGCCTCGATCATCTCGCCGACGGTGTCGGCCTCGATGCGCATCCCGTAGCGCACCCCGTCGTAGCGAGCGAGGTTGGACGACGCCTCGGCGGGGGCGACCAGGTAGTAGGCGGATAGCCCATAGACCGCAGCGGGCACCGACACCTCCTCCACCGACGCGCCGGCCCCGGCAAGGGCGTCGGCTGCGGCCCGGGTGCGCCCGATCACGTCGTCGGCGATGCCCTCACCCATCATCTCGGCGACCACACCCACGCGCAGGCCCGCGACGCCGTCTTCGAGGTGTTCACCGATCGCGGGCACGCTGTCTCGCAACGACGTGGAGTCGCCCGGATCGTGCCCGCCGATCGCCTCCAGCATCAGTGCCGCATCCGCGACGGTGTGCGAGAACGGCCCGATCTGGTCGAGTGAGCTTCCGAACGCTATGAGCCCCAGGCGCGAGACCATCCCGTAGGTGGGTTTGACGCCGACCACACCGCACAGCGCGGCGGGCTGGCGGATCGAACCACCGGTGTCCGAACCGAGCGCGAGCGGAGCGAACCCGGCGGCGACCGCTGCTGCGGACCCACCCGAGGATCCTCCCGGCACCCGCGATGTGTCGTGGGGGTTGCGGGTGGGACCGAACGCCGAGTTCTCCGTGGAGGATCCCATCGCGAACTCGTCCAGGTTGGTCTTGCCGACCGCGACCGCCCCGGCGTCGGCCAGCCGGGTGACCACGGTGGCGTCATAGGGCGGCCTCCATCCCTCGAGGATCTTCGACGAACACGTCGTTTCGACCCCTCTGGTGCACAGGTTGTCCTTGAGGGCGACCGGTACCCCCGCCAGCGGGCCGGGGTCCTCGCCACGCTCGACGCGTTCGTCGATCGCCCGGGCAGCGGCCCGCGCGTCGTCGGCCTGCACGAGGTTGAACGCATGGATGTCGGCCTCGCGCTCCTCGATGCGTGCCAGGTGCTCCTCGAGCACGTCGACGGCGCTGGTCTCCCCGGCACGCACCGACGATGCGATCTCCATCGCGGTCGAGGCGGTCACGATCCCTCCCCCAGCGACGGGGGGACCCGGAACCGGTCGGACTCGACCGCGGGCGCGACCTCGAGGACCTCGGAGCGCTCCAGGTGCGCTCCCGGCTCGTCGGAGCGCATCACGTTCACCAGGGGGATCGGGCGCGCCATCGGCTCTACGTCGCCGAGATCCAGCGCCTCGATGTCCGCCGCGTGCCCGAGGATGTCGCCCAACTGGTGCGTGAAGCGCTCCAGCTCGTCGTCGGTGAGGCGCAGGCGGGCCAGGTTCGCGACCTTCGCAACCTCCGCTTCGGTGATCGGGTCGCCGGGTTCGCTCATGTTGGTCCACTCATGTCGCGGGCGATCGTACCGTCAAGGCGTCCCCCACCGACACCCACGGGGCTGATCCGACGGTGGCACCCCTAGCGTGGGGTCCTAGTTCCAAGAATCCTCTGTGTGTTGGTTCCCCTCGGCCACCAACTTCACAGTGTTCAACACCGCAGGTGCGACGACCTCGACGGTGGATGACCTCTTGGTGTGGGGCGAGGCACTCGCGACCGGCCTGCTCCTCGATGGGCACGTACCGACGGTGCTGTTCGGTCAGGTTGCGGCGATCCCGGCAGACTCCGGCGACCAGGCGTAGTAGGCGTACTAGGCGCCGGAGAGGCCCGACCTCCTGCGGATCGATCCGGCAAGTTCCCTGGCGGCGAACACGACGAAGAACACCACCACCGACAGACCTGCGATCGTCGCACCACCGGCAGTCCCGTAGTGGTAGCTGATCGTGAGTCCGCCGAGCACGCACGCAGAGCCGATCAGCACCGACAGCGCCATCGCGACCGGCAGGCGGCGCACCATCAGGATCGCCGTGGCCGGTGGGCCTACCAGCAACCCGAAGACCAACAGGGTCCCGATCGCCTGGAACGAAGCGACGATCGCCACCGCCAGCATCACCATCAACGCTGCATGGGTCGCGACCGGGCGCATCCCGAGCGTCGCCGCCTTGTCGGCGTTGAACGCCAGAGCCAACATCGGCCGGTACAGCACCACTCCCGCGACCACCACTGCGGATGCTGCGATCGCCTGGTAGCGGAGGTCCTGCGCACTGACCGCCAAGACATCACCGAAGAGAAGGCTCGTGACACTCGATGTGAACGAGTCCGACTTGGACACGATGATCACCCCGAGCGCAAGCATCCCGACGAAGAGAAGACCGATTCCGGTGTCCTCGCGCAGGTTCGTGCGGGTGCTCACCCCCGTGACCGCCAAGGTCATCACCAGCGCCGCCACCAGCGCGCCGACGACGGGATTGAAGCCCCAGAGAACCGCCAGAGCGAGGCCGGGTATCACCCCGTGAGCCAGGGCGTCTCCGAAGAACGCCAGGCCGCGCACCACGACCCAGGTGCCCACCACAGAGGTGGCCGTCGCCGCCAGAACCCCCGCGAGCAGCGCGCGTTGCATGAAGGCGGGCTCGAAGGCCTCGGTCAACCAGCGCACCGTTCGACCCTCCCGGGCGGCCGGCGGCCGGCGGCCCTCACGAGAGGGCCTCGGCGATCCGCTGGGCGTTGGTGCGCACCATGTCGAGGTAGGTCTCGCCTCCATCGGGTCCCAGTGACTCGCTGAACAACTCCACCACCTCGACACCTCCGACCTCCGAGGCGAGCGCGTCCGCCAGCTGCCCGGAGGACGAAGCATCCACGAACACCGCCGGCACATCCTCGTCACGGATCAGCCCGGCCAGCTCCTCGAGTGCCGAGGCGTCGACGTCGCCTCCCGTGGTGCGTGGCAGGATCGACCCCGCGACCTCGAAGCCGTACCGCTGAGCGAAGTACCCGAAGACCCCGTGGTTGGTGACGAGGACCCGGCGCTGTGCAGGTACCCGGGCCACGATCTGTGCCACCTCGGCGTCCAGTTCCGTGAGCTGCGCGATGTACGCATCGGCGTGGGCCCTGTTCGCCTCCGTGTCGAGCGCCGGCACGGCGGCCAGGATGCAGTCGGTCAGGCCTTCGGCCGCCGCGGCCATCCCGGAAGGGTCGGTGAAGAAGTGCGGATCGACACCGTCGGATCCGATCGTGTCCACGTAGTCGATCGCGGTGCACAGCGGGGTCCGCTCCGCCTCTGCCTGCTCGATGGCACCCTCCAGGCCTTCCTCGAAGCCACCACCACTGCTCACGAGGACGTCGGCCTGCATCATCGAGTCGATCTGCCTGGCCGACGGCGCGAAGTCGTGGGGGTCGGCTCCGGGGGCCATGATCGTCTCGACCCGGGTGTCCTGCCCGAGGAGGTTGGACACGACGTCGCCCATGACGCTGGTCGTCACCACGACATCTGCCACGTTGCCCTGACCACGCGCCGGGTCGTTCGGCCCGTCAGCCGCCCCATCGCGGCCGGACCCACAACCGACGGCGAGCCACCCCGATACACCGACGAGTGTCGCCACCCCAGCGAGGGTGACGATCGTGGACAATCCACAGAACCTCGGTTTAGAATGAGAATCACTCTCATCTACCATGCCGGTCATCATATCCATCGAGGCGCACGACGCAAGCGTCGCTGCGCTACGCGGACCACCCGACCGGCACCACACCCGGCACCGATGAACGAACCAGCCCTGCGAACCGAGAACCTCACCGTGGCCTACGGGTCGACGCTCGCCCTCGACCACGTCGACGCAGTGATACCCGCCGGCACGTCCACCGCACTCGTCGGACCCAACGGCTCGGGCAAGTCGACCTTCCTGCGGGCCGTCGCGGGACTCGTCGCACCCCTCGCCGGGTCGATCGCGGTGCCCGCAAGGGATACCGACGGTGGAGTTGCCCTAGTACCCCAGGGCACCGTGGTGGACCCTGCGCTGCCGTTGAGCGTCACCGAGACGGTGCGCATCGCCCGCTACAAGCGCACGGGGCTGGCGGGAAGGTTCAGGCGTGCCGACCGTGAGGCGGCCGAGTCTGCGATCGACCGGGTGGATCTCACACACCTGGCGTCACGACAGCTCGGGGAGCTCTCGGGTGGCCAACGCCAACGTGCCCTGGTCGCCCAGGGTCTGGCGCAGGGCGGCGAACTGCTGTTGCTCGACGAGCCGCTGACCGGCCTGGACCTCGGATCGCAGGAACGGATCTGGTCGATAGTGGCCGAAGAACGCGCCCGGGGCAGGACCGTCATCGTATCCACCCACGACCTCGGCGACGCACGACGGTGCGACCTCGTGTTGCTGGTCGCCACGAAGCTCGTCGCACTCGGCACACCCGACGAGGTGCTGACGCCGGCGGTGCTCGGTGAGGCGTACGGGTCGAGGATCATCTCGCTGGGTGAATCGTCGATGCTGCTCGACGACCCCCATCACCACGACCACTGAGCCACCACCGGACACCGAGAGGATCCGATGACACACCGCTACCCTGCCCCGATGGCTTCCGGCGAGCTCCACGAGATGGTTGCCAAGCGGCTGGAGCGGGTTGGCCAGCGCTACACCGCCGGTCGGCGGGCGCTGGTGGAGGTCCTCGCCGGCAGCGACCAACCCCTCACCATCCAACAGGTTCTCGATGCGGAACCGAGCACCCCGCAGAGCTCCGCCTACCGCAACATCGCCGTACTGGAGCAGGCCCACGCGGTGAACCGCATCGTCACCTCGGACGACTTCGCCCGTTTCGAGCTGGCGCAGGACCTCACCGAGCACCACCACCACCTCATCTGTACGACCTGCGGCGGGGTCACCGACTTCACCCTTCCGGCGGCCTTCGAGGACGAGTTGGGCAAGCGCCTCGGCAGGGCGTCGCGCGGCCACGACTTCGAATCGGCCGATCACCGCCTGGATGTGATCGGGACCTGTAGCCGATGCGCCTCGGACTGAGTCCCCGCCCGGACCACAGCCGTGCTCAGGTCGATCGTCGAACCTCGACAGCATCGTCGCGCAGCTTTCCGATGCCCGGCAGGAACCGCCCCACCTGCGACGCATACTCCAGGTATGACGACCCGTGGGTGCGCGCCAGGTACGGCTCCTCGACCACGACCACCTGATAGCGCAACGCCCAAGCCAACAGCACCAGCGCCGCGATCGCCACGACGTTGGGCACCATCAGGGTGAGCCCGACCGCGGCTACCAACATCGCGGTGAAGATCGGATTGCGCACGACGGTGAACGGCCACCGGCGAACGAGGTCGGTCTGCTCGTCGGGGTCCACACCGACCCGCCATGACGCCCCCATCGCGACCTGAGCCACGAAGGTTGCCGCCACTCCCACCAGCGTGATGACCAATCCGGTGAACCCGACCGCGGAGCCATCCAGCGCCGCGATCGGTTCCAACCAGCCGACAAGAGCCAGGATCGGTGCCACAGCTGCGGATACCAGTGCCACCACGAACGCGAGCCGTGCCCACCATTGCGGCGAACCGGGGCGCTCGGTCGCCATCCTGAATCCACTGTCGCCCGTGCCGCGCCACTGGAGCAGCCCTCTCACCACGAACGCCAAGAGGAAGTACACGAGGTATATGAGCAACGCTGCGAGAGCCATGACCCAATCTGAGCAACTGTGGGATCCGTTGTCGACTCACACTCGGCCGCTTCGACGACGACGATGCTCCGACGGAGGTTCACCCGCTCGGTAACGAGGTGTCGCCCGTTGCGATCAACCCCCTCGTGCGGGGTGGTGCACCGATGGTCAACGGGGTTCCGACCGAGGTGCTGGCATCGCTGCATAACGGCGGCGACTCGATCACCGATCTCGCCTGCTGGTACGACCTGAGCGAGACCGACGTCGACACGGCAATCGCCTACGAGAAGATGCTCTCAGCCTGAGCCCGTGGCCGTCGAGGTCCGCTACTACATCGATCAGAGCCTGATGGGTGTCTGGCACGAGTGGGGCATCGACCGCGACGACGTCACGACGGTGGGCGAGTTGGCCGCCACCACACCCTCGACCTGGGACGTTCAGCTGTTGCGCGACACGAAGTCGAGGGCCTTTTCGATTATCAGGTCCTTGTCGTAGTCCTGGGTGGCGACGTGGTAGCTGCGCTCGAGGGTGACGCGTTCGACGGGGCCGGAGACCGACTCGGCCAACAGGTCGGAATCCGCGGGCGGCACCACGTGGTCCTGGGGGCTGTTGAGGATCAACACCGGCTGGCTGATCCTGGCGAGGTCGTTGTTGAACCCGGACAGCCCCTCGAAGAAGCTCAGCATCGGTACCAGCGGCGTCTGGTCGTATGCGGATTCTGTGACCTCGGGATCCGCGATGTCCGAGCCGAGGCCGTCCATGACGGATTGTCCGGCCTCAACCATCGCCTTGACACCTGCGACCATCTCCTCCTGCACACCCACAGCAGCATTGATGCAGATGATGCCTGAGAGCTCCGGATGGCGCGTGGCCAACCAGACCGTCAGCGCACCACCCATCGAAAGGCCTGCCACGAACTGGACATCCGTGCGTTGCTGTAGCCGGGACAACGCAGCTTCGGCCTCCCCGGACCAGTCGGGCCATCCGGTGGTGATCATGTCCTCGACCGTGGTGCCGTGGCCGGGCAGCCTCGGCAGCTCCACCGAGTAGCCCGCCTCGGCGAACGCCTCCGCGAGACCCCTCATCGACGACGGGTTGCCGGTGAACCCGTGGACAACCAGCACACCGACCCTGCTGCCCTCAGCTGACCAGGGATGGGCTTCGGGCAAGATCTCTACTGACTCACCGGACATGATCACCTCAGCGGTTCCATCGACCACCAGAATGTCTGGGGTCGGCCGCACGATGGTACCCGCATTTGACGTTGAACAGCAGCCGTTGGGATGTTGGTCGTGGCGAGGAGTTGACCGAACGGTCAAGACGGCTATTCTGCCTACGCCGGACATCCGTCCGAGCACAGACCGGACGACTCCACGAGGGGGAGCAATGGCCAAGTACCAGTTTCTGACCGAAGAGTGGATCGCCGAAGCCAAGAAGATCCGCGAGAGCATGGACGCCGATGCGGGCACGGCCCATAAGGTGAAGATGAACCAGGTCGTGACCGAGGTTCCCTTCGGCGACGGAACCATCAACGCCCACATGGACTCCAGCTCCGGTGAGATGGAGATGGACCTCGGCCACCTCGACGATCCAGAACTGACCGTCACCCTCGACTACGCGACCGCCAAGGCGATCCTCGTCGACGGCAACCCCCAGGCCGGCATGCAGGCGTTCATGGCCGGCAAGGTCAAGGTCGAGGGCGACATGACGAAGCTCATGGCCATGCAGCAGGCCCCCAGCGATCCAGAGGCGGCAGCCACCGCGGAGAAGGTCGCCAAGGCGATCCAGGAGATCACCGAGGACTGACCTCACCGAGGACTGACCTCGCCGAGGTCGACCAGCCTGGTCGCGAGCACCAGGCCCAACAGGGCCACGACGGTGCCCAGGATGTACGCGTTTCGGTAGGACCCGGCGAGACCGGCCGAACCGACCGTCGCGACCTGGATCGCCTCGAGCCCGTTCATGCCGACGGTTGTGCCTACCTGGGACACGAGCTGTTGGGTGGCGCCCGCGATCCCGAGGTCCTGGTCCTGCACCGCGTTCGCCACCGCTGACGCGATGCGCGGCTGCGCGGCCCCGATGCCGACACCCGACAGCGTCAGCGCCACCACAACTGCAACGGTGGTCGGCTCAGATGACACCGCTGCGAACACGGCGAGCGACAGGGCGAGCGACACGAGCCCCGCGACGACGGTGCTGCGCGCCGAGATCCGGTATGCCAGATAGCCCGCGACCGGGCCGGCGATGGCGAAGGTGAGCGGTCGGGGAACCATCATCAGCGCGATCGTCTCCGCTCCGAGGCCACGCACGTCTGCGAGCATCTTCGGGGTGAGGATGAACCCGCCCATGTAGCCGAACTGGATGAAGAACGACACCAGCACGGGCACCGCGAAGCCACGCCGCCTGAACCACTCGAGAGGGATGAGTGGATGAAGCACGCGCCGTTCGATCCGCACGAACCACCAGGCCCCGAGTGGGCACAGCACCAGACCTCCCAGCACCCACCCGTTGGCTATTCCCCACACCGAGGCGCGGTCGATGGCCAACAGCAGCCCGCCGAGGCTCACCACCAGCGCCACCTGACCCCACACATCGAAGTGGACGTCGTGATGGCGGCGCGTCTCGGGGAGGATCAACAGCGCCACGACGGCCGCGCCCAACAGCAGCGGGGTCTGGAACCAGAAGATCGCCCGCCATCCCACCGCCTCCACCAGGGGCCCACCGATCACGAGCCCGAGGACCGGTCCGCCGGCCATCACCAGCGACCAGAACCCGAGCGCCTTCGAGCGTTCCTCGCGCGCGAACAGCTGGTTGATGATCGCCAGCGAGCTGGGCCCGGTCGCGGCGCCGACCGTCGCTCCGATCACACGGAACGCGATCAGCGAGCCCCCCGACCACGCGAGCGCGGCGAGCACCGAGAACACCGCCGCGCCGAACACCCCGACCAGATACACGCGCCGGTGACCGTGCAGGTCGCCCAACTTGCCGGCGGTGGTGCCGGTGAGCCCCACCGCGATCGTCGGACCCGAGATCAACCACACCAACGTGGAGGCGCTGGTGCCGAGATCGCCAGCGATCTCCGGTCGGCTCACCGCGAGGATCGTGATCGAGCTCGCGATTCCGAGCGTTCCGGCGAGGACCGTCCACGTGACCAGCCACCGGAACCATCCCGGGCGGCCTTCGACGTCGTCTGCGGGACCGGTCCCCTCGGTGAGCTTCTCTCGGAACCGCTCTGTCGCTCTGAAGCGCTCCGTCCCACGGAGACGGCGTGCCCGACCGATCAGCAGCGACCAGGGCAGCACCGTCTCCTCATCGACCCCCGGAGCCTCGACCGCTACGGCGGTCGCCGGGTCGGGCGGCGGGTCCGTTTGGTGCCGCTCGGAATGTGGGTCGCCTGCTTCCGGTGGTTCGTCGGCGGCCATCGCGACGACAGGTTAGGGCCGCCAAAACCACAACCGTTCACTTCGTTGGGGCGGCCGCCACCTGCGGCGGCTGGGGAACACCACGGACAGCAGACCACCCCAACGAAGTGAACGGTCATGATCAACGCTAGGTCGGTGAATCGTCAACTACGCGGATCCTCAGCCGGATCTGGTGAAAATTCTCACCGAGGCCCCGCGCTGGCGCATCTCGCCGGCGGGCGGATCGGTTGCGAGGACCGAACCCGAAGGCGAGCCCTCTATGCCCGAAACACTGAATCCGGCGTCCTCCAACCTGGCAGCGGCAGCGGTTCCGGTGCTGCCGGTCACGTCCGGGACCCGAATCGGCTCAGGCCCCGCAGACACGACGAGATCCACCGGTGCACCCCGGGGCAACTCGGTGCCCGGTTCGGCCCCCACGCTCACCACCACCCCCTCGGGTACCGTGGAGCTGTACTCCTCACTCGGTGCTGCCACCAGTTGCACCGCCTCGATCGCGGTCTGTGCGTCGGCGAAGGTCGCACCCACCAGGCCCCCCGGCACCGCACGCGGGGCCGGGCCGTCGGACACGACGTAGTCGATCGCGCTCTGCTTGGGCACACGGGCATCACCTTCGGGAACCTGCGTGCCAGGTGCAGGGGCCGCGGAGATCACCGCACCGGCGGGGACCTCCTCGTCGAAGCCGGTGGTCCTCGTCCCCGGCACCAGACCGGCGCTCTCGATCGCCGCGACCGCCTCGGACTCGCCGAGGCCCTCCAACGGGGGAACGTCGGTGAGCGTCGGGCCCTCCGAGACCACGAACGAGATCCGCTCACCCTCGGCAAGGTCGGTACCCACCACAGGAGCCTGTTCGAGCACCGCACCCGCGGTGGTGCCGTCGCGGCGCACCAGCTCGGGATCCGCGACCACCCAACCGTTGGACTCCGCGGCGGCTGTCGCATCTGCGAACTGCACACCCACCCAGTCCGGCACCGAATGGGTGGGCACCCGGATCAGGAACCACCAGGCGGCACCGCCCGCCAGTGCCGCCAACACCAGGATCGCCGCGACCAATCGGCCTCGACGGGGTCGCGCGACATCCACCTCGCCCACCTGTGGTTGCTCCATCGGTTCGACCACACCAAGCGACTCGGGTCGTGAAGAACCGAGCGCCCGGTACTCCTCGGCCACCGCGATCGCGTCGCGACCGAACTCACCGGTATCCGGCGGTGGCTCGACCGATCGCAGATCGAGCGTTGTGTCACCCACTGGAACAGCGGGTGGTGCCGTCGGAATCGCACGGGAATTCCCAGAGCCCGATGGCACAGGTCCGATGATCCGCACCGAGCCACCCGAACGCTGCACGACGAGCTCCTCGGTGTTCTCGTCGGGCACCAGCGTCGGGATGAGCGGGAGTAGCACCGGGGTCTGCTCCTGCCCGCCGAACCGGGCGAGCTCGGAGCCGAGCTCCTCGGCATCGCAACGCTGGTCGGCATCGAGATCGGTGGCAGCCTCGAGTGCGGGGGCCAACGCGGTGAGCTGCACGGGAACCTGCACCTTCTCACGGGCGCGCCTGCCCATCGTTGCAATCTGCGAGTCCCCCAGCAGGGGCACCGAACCGGTCGCCGCCTCGATCAGCACCAGCGCAAGGGAGTAGACGTCGGACTTGGGATCGGTGTTGTGGCCGATCACCTGTTCGGGTGACGCGTAGCGGGTGGCACCCTGGCCTGAATCAACCGGTTCGGTGCTCGATGCCGAGGCGACCGCGCGGGCTATGCCGAAGTCGGCCAGCGCCAAGCGCCCCCCAGCGTCGAAGAGCAGGTTCGACGGTTTCACGTCGCGGTGCACCATCCCACGGCGGTGCGCGTACGCGAGAGCGTCGGCTGCCTGGGCCCCGACCGATGCGACCTGGGCCACATCCAGCCTCTCACCGGCATCGAGCATCGACGCGAGGCTCCCACCGGCCATGTACTCGGTGACGATGTAGGGGACCTCGAGATCGCCGGTGTCGGCCGACCCGGCGTCGATCACCGTCACTATGTGGTCGTGCGCAAGCGACGCCACGAGACGCGACTCGCGATCGAACAACCTAACGAACCGCGGATCCGCAGCGAGGCTCTCGTGCAGGACCTTCACCGCGACGGGGCACTGACGGCGCAGGTCCGTGGCGAGGAACACCCTCGCTGTGGCCCCGGTTCCGAGGCGCTCGGACAGCACGAAGCGCTCACCGAGCACCGAGCCCGGGCCCAGGGTGGTGCCTAAGGCAGTCATGGAGTCCAGCGTAACGGTGGCACTTCGGCCCCTCGGGGACGCTGCCGGGCCCCCACCGGGGACCGGCGCGCTGTCACCGCATGGTGCACGCGGGCGATACTGGTCCCGTGCCCGAGGATTCCCGAGTGCGAGAACCGATGAAACCAGCCCTACGCAACACCCTCGGCGTGTTGGTGATCCTGATCGGCATCGTCGGGCTCGTGATGACCGTACGACTGGCCGTGACCGGAGAGGCCAACACCTCCGCGGCACTACCCGACTCCGTGGACCGGCTCATCCCGGCATCCGGCGACGAGGTACTCACCCAGACCGACGTCGGGGTGGACCTGGCGACCGGCTACGACGCCTACCTGATCGTCAACGGCACCGAGATCCGCACTGCACAGGATGGTCTCACCAAGGACCTCGGCCTGGGCACGGTGAAGTTCTCCCCCGGCCCCGGCCGCGCGGTGGAGAGCCTCCTGCCGGAGCGCAACTGCGTGATCGCGATGGTGTGGCCCCAGATCGAGGGCGAACAGGCCGCGGAGCCCATCTCGTGGTGCTTCAGTGCAGCCTGAACAGGGCTAGGGCTGCCTGAACACAGGGCTACCTGAACACAGGGCTGCCTGAACGAGAGTCCCGAGGTCAGCCGAGCAGTGCTTCGACCGCGGCGATCGCAGCGGGGACGTCGGTTCGCTTGGGGCCGATCAGCACCGACGCGATCCCGACCGCCTCCGCTCCGGCGACGTTTCCCGGAGCGTCGTCGATGAACACGGTCTCTGCCGACTCCACCCCGAGGCGCTCCAGGGCCAGGCGGTAGATCGCCGCATCCGGCTTGCGCATGCCCACCTCCGATGAGTCGACCACGTCGTCGAACAGCTCATCGAGCGGTACCAGCGGCCGCCAGAACTGCGCGAACTCCTTGGCGTTGTTGGTCAACAGCCCGGTACCGAGCCCACGCCCGCGCAACGAGCGCGCGAAATCGACCATCTCGTCGCGCACCCCGCCACCAGCGCTGTCGTCGTCACCGGAGCCGGAACCGTCCTCGGAACCACTGTCATCGGAGCCGGCGCCATCATCGGAACCACTGTCATCGGAGCCGGCGCCATCGGAACCAGATCCGGAGCCGAGCGACGCGAACATCGCAAAGGGATCCAGCGGCTCACCGTCTGGAAACGACGAGCCGGCCATGATCTGCTCGCGCGCCTCGCCGAGGCTGATCTCACCCCGCTCCAGTCGGTGCCACGGGTGGTCGGTGTCGCTCGCGTAGTCACCGAAGACGTCCGCTAGGAGCTCCTCGCGCTGCATCCCGTGGCGAGCCGCGAGATCGTTCATCAACTCGAACGGTGAGTCGATGAACACCCCACCGAAGTCGAAGATCACTGCCTTCATGGTGCTCCAGCCTTCATGGTGCTCCAGCCTTCATGGCTCTCCGAACCTCACGGTCATCCCGGACCCCCTTCGGCACCCGGAAGTTCCCCGGTGGCCAACAACTCCTCGAACGCCTCGGCGTCGAGCACGGGGATCCCCAGCTTGTCGGCCTTGGCCAACTTCGAGGCACCGGGCGACTCCCCCACCACCAGTGCGTAGGTGGACTTCGAAACGCTGCCGGGCGACTTCCCACCCCGTGAGGTGATGGCTGCGGCGGCCTCGTCGCGGGTGTAGCCCTCCAGCGTGCCGGTGACCACCACCGAGTGACCCTCCAGCACCGCCTCCACAGATTCGATCGCCGGATCCACCACGGGTCCGGTCGTGTTCACCCCCGCAGCGACCAGTCGGTCGACCAGCGCGTTGTTGGTGTCGTCCGCGAAGAAATCCGCCACCGAGGCCGCGATGACCGGTCCGATCCCGTCGATCGCCGCAAGCTCATCGACCCCGGCGGCCCGGATGTGCCCGAGGTCGCCGAGGCGCCCGACGATCAACTGTGCCCCGGTGGGACCTAGGTGCACGATGTTGAGCCCGAAGAGCAGGTTCGCCAGCGGCCGGCCCTTGGACGCCTCGATCGCGGCCGCGAGGTTCGCCACAGCACGGTCGCCGTAGCCCTCCAAGCCGCGGACCGCACCCAGGTCGAGCGAGTAGATGTCGGCCGCATCGGAGACGAGCCCCAGGTCGATGAAGTGCTGGATCTGGCGTTCACCCAGCCCGTCGATGTCCATCGCCCCACGCGACGCGAAGTGGCTGATCCGGGCGAGTCGCTTGGCAGGGCAGTCGGGGTTCACGCAGCGTCGGTCGACCTCCCCCTCCGCGCGCACGAGCGGCCGCCCACACGCTGGACAGTCGCTGGGGAACCTCCACGCTTCAAGACCTTCAGGACGGGCTTCGAGCACGGGTCCCACCACTTCGGGGATGACGTCGCCGGCCTTGCGCACCACGACCGTGTCGCCGGGGCGCACGTCCTTGGCGGCGACCTGGTCCTCGTTGTGAAGCGTGGCCATCGACACCGTGGACCCTCCGACGAACACGGGCTCGAGAACCGCGAACGGGGTGGCCCTACCGGTGCGCCCGACCGACACCTGGATGTCGCGCAGCGTGGTGGTGCGCTCCTCGGGGGGCAGCTTGTAGGCGATCGCCCAGCGGGGCGCCTTCGCTGTGGCACCCAACACATCCCGGGACGCCAGGTCGTCGACCTTCACCACGATCCCGTCGATCTCATAGGGAAGGTCGTGGCGCGCCTCTAGCCAACGCTCGCAGTAGCCGTAGACCTCCTCGAGGGTGTCGTAGGTGGTGGTCTGCGGGTTGACCGGAAGCCCCAGCGAGGCGATCCACTCGAGCGCCGCGGCATGGCCGGGCGGTTCGTCGGCTCCGACCACCTCGCCGATCTGGTAGCACCACCACGACAACCCACGCGTCGCGGTGACCGTCGAGTCCTTCTGGCGGAGGCTCCCCGCGCCGGCGTTGCGCGGGTTGACCGGCAGCGCCTTCGGCTTGCGACCGGCCGCCTCCGCCTCACGGTTCTCGGCCTCGGTCCGCGCCACGAGCGCGCGGAACGACTCCAGGGGCATGTAGATCTCACCGCGGACCTCGAGCACCTCGGGTGCGCCTGCGGCCAGCGTGTGGGGTACGTCGTCGATCACCGAGACGTTCGCGGTGACGTCCTCGCCGACCCGGCCGTCACCGCGCGTCGCTGCCTGCACGAAGCGGCCGTGTTCCCAGCGGATCGACACCGCCAGGCCGTCGATCTTCAGCTCACACGTGTAGCGCACCCCCGAGCCTGCACCCCCGGCCTCGAGGCGCTTGGTGGTGCGATCCCCCCACGCCTTGAGCTCGTCGAAGTCCATCGCGTTGTCGAGGCTCATCATCGGAACCGAGTGACGCACCTCGGCAAAGGGTGTGGTGTGCTGCGCGGCACCCGGTCGCTGGGTAGGGCTGTCCGGGGTGACCAGGTCCGGATGAGCCGACTCGAGCCTGCGCAGCTCGCGGACCAGGTCGTCGTAGTCCGCATCGGGGATGCTCGGCGCGTCCTGGCCGTAGTAGGCCTCGTCGTGGGAGCGGATCTGCTCCCGGAGGATCGCGATCCGCCCAGCGGGGTCTTCAGATCCCGCCACCGTCAGGCCAGCACGGGGGTGAGCTTGGTGGCGACGTGTTCCTGCACGCGCACGGCGAGCGCATCGACCACTGCGACCACCCCGGGCACCTGCTCTGGGGCATAGGCAGCGAGCCCGTCCGAAGGAGCGACCAGGCTCCGTCGCACCAGCAGGTCGGGATCCACCCCAGCCGAGGTGAGGTCGCGCCACGTGGCCGACAGGTGCCTCCAGAGCAACTCCGCGCTCGTTCCCAGGGGACGGTCCACCGGCACGGCTCCCCATGCGATGTGGCCACCGTTGTCGAGCAGGGCCTGGATCCAACGCGCCCAACCGATCAGCGCCGGATCGGGGGGCATCGACACCAACGACACGCCCGAGGAGATGATCGTGCGCCAGTCCGCCCGGCCCGGCACGTGGATGCCGATCACGACGTCGCTGTCACCCGCGACGGCATCGAGAGCGTCCACGGCCGGGTCGAGCAACGAACGGACGTCGCGTGCACCCAGGGGGAACGTCGGATGCATCGAACCCACGAGTGACGGCTCGTCCATTACCACCGCAACGGGCACGACGGCATCCACGGTGCGCACCGCGGCGAACAGTGCCTCGCTGCGCAGGATCGCGACCATGCGTGCGGCCTCGACGGCACGGGCACGGTCGACCCCTGCGTCCAACAACAGAACCGCCAGGGTGACGGGGCCCACCATATCGAGGCGGATCGCTGCGCGATCGACCGGCTGTGCAGAGGCGAAGCCGGCGAGAGATGCCCTCAGCGGTGCGAAGGCCTCACCGTCACACCCCGCCGCGTTGTCGGGACGCACACCGAAGGAGTCATGGTCGACCCCGAGGCTGCCGTTGGGCAGCACACGCACCCCCTCGAAGGCGCTCGCCGCCATGGCGAGCAGAGAGGTGCCGCTGCCGTCGGGCGCCGCGATCGTCGGCATGGGCCGGTCGATGAGCAGCGACGCAGCACCCTCGGTGGGCCATCCGTGCGGCTGCGCGGAAGGCAAGGTGGCCAGCCCGGTTCGCAGCTCTGGTACACCCCCCATGGGCAGTTGTTAGCGGTCGCTGTGCTCAGGGCGCAAACTGATGCGGTGTCAGCACCAGTTCACCTGTGGATCATCCGGGCCCTGTGGCTCTCCCTACCGTTCACGCTCCTCGACAGCGTGCTCCGCGCCACGAACGGGGCAGGCGACGCCACCCGGATCACCGCGCAGATCCTGTTCTGGGTGTTCTGGGCGGTGGGACTCGTGGTCTCGCTGTCCCCGCTGCCCTCCACGCTCACCGCGCTGCGCGTCATCGTGCCCGTGGCGCCGCTGGGCTCAGTGGTCGCTGTGGCGATCGAGCCGGGCAGTGCATCGGGATGGATCGGGCTCGCGGTGGCGGCGCTGGCTGCGATCGTCGCCATGACCGCAGCCGTCGGGGACTGGTACGTCGACGGTGCCTCCTACGGCGACGAGCGGCGCTTCTGCCTGCGCGCGCCCACCACGCTGTTGTTGGGGCCGATCCCGCTGGTGTGGTTGCTGACCGTGGTACCGCTGCCCGCGGGGATCATCCTCCTCGCGGAGGGCACCTACCTGGCGGCCGTTCCGCTGGTGCTGGTGGGCATCGCTACAGCGTGGTGGGGACCCTTCACGCTCTGGCGACTCGCCCGCAGGTGGCTGGTCTTCGTGCCCGCCGGGGCAACCCTGGTCGACGCCATGGCGATCGCGGAACCCGTGCTGCTCGCCCGCCGTCAGATCGCACGGATCGGCCCGGCACACGTGGGGTCAGAGGCGACCGACCTCACCGTCGGCGCGCCGGGGCTAGTCGTGCAGATCGACCTGATGTCGCCCGTGGAGCTGGCACCCACACCCCCCCGGGGTGAGCCGACAGAGGTCGTCGAGGTGGACGCCCTGCTCGTGGTTCCCAGCCGGCCGGGAACGTTGCTCGCGTACGCGGACGAACGCAGCTTCGCGGTCGCCCGCGACTGAAGTCCTGCCCGCGACTGAAGTCCTGCCCGCGACTGAAGTCCTGCCCGCTACCTAAGGACCGCCGCCGTGCCGCCAGCGAGAACCGCGCACTCCTCTTCGCCGCGGCTGCCGTAGAGCACCACGCTCTGGCCGGGAGCAACGACCCGCGTCGGTACATCCCAACGCAGCCGTGCGATCCGGGAATCCGCATCCCACTGCGTCACCTCGGCACGTCGTGGCCTGCCGTGCGCAGAGGTCTGGGCAAGGACCTGCTCGCCGGGGTGCAGTTGCCTGGCCGACAACACGTCCTGGAGGTGTGCATCGGTGACGAGAAGGTCCTCGGCCGTGCCGACGGTCACGGTGCGAGCGCGAACGTCGACCGCGGTGGCGAAGCGCCGGTCGGCCCCGCCCGACAGCTCGAGGCCACGACGCTGTCCGAGGGTCACCATCTCGACCGCGGGTACGCTGCCCACCTCGTCGCCCCCCGCATCGAGCACCCGGGCGGCGTGCAACCCGATTCGCTGCGCGAGGAACTCCTCACGCCCCTGTGCCCGGGTGATGAAGCACACGTCCTGGCTGTCGGGCTTCGCCGCCGTGCGCAGACCACGCTCGGCGGCCACCTCGCGCACCCGGTCCTTGGTCAGGTGACCTATCGGGAACAGGACCCGTGAGAGATCACCGCCCAGGAGCGGGTGCAGCACATAGGACTGGTCCTTCGCCGCGTCCGCACCGCGCGCGATCCGCAGCGACCCGTCGTCCATCGTGACGATCCGCGCATGGTGGCCCGTAGCCACCGCGTCGAAGCCGAGCAGCTCGGCGCGCCGCACGAGCGTGTCGAACTTGAGGTGGCGGTTGCACTCCACGCACGGGTTCGGTGTCCTGCCGGCAGCGTGGTCGGCCACATACGGCTCGACCACCCTTGCCTCGAACTCGTCGGTGAAGTTGAACACGTGGTGGTCGATGCCGAGCTGCGCCGCGCTGCGCCGGGCGTCCTCCACGTCGCTGACCGAACAGCATCCGGTGTCGGACTCACCACCCCAGAGCTTCATCGTCGCGGCGACCACGTCGTGGCCGGCGTCGAGGAGCATCGCCGCCGCGACCGACGAGTCGACCCCACCCGAGAGCGCCGCCAGCACCTTCATCGGAACCTCGCGCACCGGAAGATCCCACTCATGGTCGATCCCGGATGCGATCCAGGGACAGAGCGAGCGCGGCGACCGTCGCCTCGACGTCGCGGTTGGTCGAATCGGTTCCCAGCGTGAGGCGCAGCGGTGCGTGACCGGGATCATCATGGCCGATCGCGGTCACCACATGGGACGAGCCGATCGCACCCGAAGCACACGACGACGCCGCTGACGCACACACGTCGTGGGATTCGAGCAACAGCAACAACTCCTCTCCCGAGACACCCTCGACCAGGAGGTGGCAGTGCCCCGGGAGCACCTCCACCTCCCCGGGGTCCACGGTGGATACGACACCCTCGAGGCTGGTCGCCCGGTCCCGCAGGCGATCCCGCAGGGCGGTGACACGGTCGTTGGTCGCCCCCCGCTGCGCCACCACCTCGCGCAGCGCGGCCGCGAATCCGACGATGCCGGCGACGTCGTGGCTGCCGCCGCGACGGTCGTGCTCCTGGCCACCCCCGTGCAGCAGAGGTGCCAGCACGGTCCCGCGGCGACCGACCAGCGCCCCCACCCCCCTCGGCCCGCCGAGCTTGTGGGCCGACACGCTCACCAGGTCGACATCCGGCGCACACAGGGAGAGGTCGAGCCAGGGAGCGGCCTGCACCGCATCGGTGTGCAGCGGCACACCCGGGGCCACCTCGCGGACCAGCGTCGCGACAGCTCCGATGTCGTTGACGGTCCCCAACTCGTTGTTGGCGGTCATCACCGAGACCACCGACACCTGCCCGGCCAGGTCGACCAGACGCTCCCCGAGCGCGTCGAGGTCGATCCGACCGGCTTGGTCGACCCCCACGGTGGATCCCCCGAGGGCCCGTGTCACAGACAGCACGGCGGGGTGCTCCACCGCGCTGCACACCGGAATCCCACGACGTGCAGGCATGCCTCCGGTGATCGCGTGGTTGTCTGCTTCGGTGCCTCCCGAGGTGAACACCACCTCGTCGGGGAGACACCCCAGGGAGTCGGCCACCTGCTCACGCGCCTCGTCGAGCGCACGAACAGCGGCGCGGGCGATCACATGGGATCCGGAGGGATTGCCATACACCGCGGAGGGATCATCGCATGGAGCCAGGAACGGCTCCATCGCGGCACGCGCCACGGGACGCAGTGCGGTGGTGGCCGCGTGGTCCATGTCGATCAGGTGTCCGGCCACCCGCAGATGCTACGGGATCGCCCCGGCGGATCCCGGTGCGCGACCGGCCACGCAATACGCTCGACGGGTGACCGAGGACGAACAACCCACCGAAGCGGCCGGGGGCCAACCGGACGCGGTGCCCGATGCGCCAGTGGACCCCGTCGGAACGCAGGTCGACCCCAGCGACGCGCCCGCACCCCGGCCCGACCCCTACGCACAGTTCGGCAACCCCCTGCACGACACGTGGGGCACGAAGAGCCCGCCGGTGGAGCCCCCTGCACCGGTGGTGCCACCGGTCAAGTCGAGAAAGTCCAGCAGAGCAGCCAAGACCGGCAAGCGATCGAGCGCTCTGCCCTGGGTGCTCACAGTGGTGGTCATCGGGGCACTCGCGGCAGCGGGGTGGCTCTTGCGGGATTCGCTGGCCGATGCGTGGGACTGGGTGACCGACCGCGTAGCCGACGGGTCCGACCCGACGACCACCACCAGCGCCGACGAGGCGATCAACGAGGCCGTCGAGAACCAAACCGCGGAGTTCGAGAACTGGCTCGACACCCGCACGAACGACGTCGAGCTGCTCGGGCAGGGGACCCTGGAGATCTCTGCGGCCCTGGTGCGAGTCGGGGAATCCGCAACCTCCACCGCCGGAACCGACCCGACGGTACTGCGCTCTGCGCTCGACCCACTCCGTTCGTCGATCCTGGCGAAGACCAGCTTCCTGAACGGTGCCCCCACATCACCGGTGCGCAACGACTTCGTCAACGGGATGCTGGTGAGCGTCGACAGCATCAACGCGACTACCGCCGCACTCGACAGCGGGGTGCCCGCCGAACTCGACCGTGCGGGCGACAGGTTGGTCGACTCCGGCGAGGAGTTGGAGCGGCTCTGCCGCCTCTACGAATCGAGTGCCGGCAAGCTCTGTTGACCCACCCGCACCTACCGATCCTGTGGTCGTGTCGGGGGGTCTCACCTGGCTGGCAGAGCTCCCCGCCGAGCCTTGGCTCATCGTCGTGGGTGTAGGCCTCTCCTGGTCGGTGGGTGCTGGGGTCCTGGCCACCATGATCAACATCATCGATCGGCCGACATGATGGCTGTTGCCCTACATGATGATGGGGTTGCCCTGCATCGGGCTCCTGATCTTCCACCTCCAGGCGAACAGGTACGAGGGGCCCACCTCGATGTTCCTGTGGGTCATCCTCGCCAGCGTGATCCTCGGGGCACTCATGGCCATCACGATGTACTTCGTGGGTATGTACGAGTTGGGGCACCCTCGACCGAGCGCCCCGACGTACCCGCCACCGGGTTGGGCCCACGGCTACACAACCCCACCGGGTGGTGAGCTCCCGCCAGTTTTCGCGGTGGTGGGTACGACTCCCGTCGGCTCGGCGGGATGCGAGGTCAAGTTCGCGACCACCCCTGCGATCGACAACGCACCGGCGATCTGGACGAACCGCAGCAGTCGCATCGGGAGGGGACCCCGGCCTAGACCTTCTGAGGTGCCCAAGCGACGGGAGCCGCACCGGTGGAGACCTCGCGCAGCAGGCCACCAGCCTGCCACTGGAACGCCGCTGCCACGCACACCAGCCACACCTCCGGCTCCACGGGACCCGGCAGGTCGTGGCCGATCAGGGCCCTCACCCCCTCGGCCAGCCGTGTCGCCTCCGCGCCACGCACCCTGGGGTCGAAGTCGCCGACCCGCAGAAGGAACTCGCGTATGAGGGTGAACTGCTCCTCGTGCAGCGCGCGCACGTCGAGTTGGGATACGTACGCCTCGAACCCCGCGGGCGCGAAGAACACGATCGGTGTGGCCATCCGGGCGGACTTGCGCTGGCGGACCACCACCGTCGACGCGGCCATGTCGCCGAGACGTTGGGACGCCGGCGAGAACATCGCTGCCAACACCGCCACGAAGCCCAACGAGAAGTAGATGTCGATCAAGGCCAGCAGTCCCCTGACCATCGACTGGCGTGGCCGCACCGGGGACCCATCCGCGGAGATCACCCGCAGCGAGAAGATCGCCTTGCCCACGCTGCGGCCCCTCCACAGGATCTCGAGGCCGATCGGCCAGACGAACAACGTGGTGACCACGACGATCAGAGCCACCAACAGCGGCGAGAGCACGCCGGAGCCCACGAACATCAACAGCAGTGACAGCACAGATGCGACCACCAGCTGGATCACGAGGTCCAACACGCGCGCGTAGGCCCTGGTCGCCACCCCTGCGGTCGGCAGATCCAGCAGGACGGCCTCGGGTGTGACCACACCGGTGCGCACGCCACCGTACGGTAGTGGTGCGATGGACATCGACCGCTACATACAGGTGCACGATCCCCAGTGGCGGCGCCTCGGCGAGCTCGGTGTCCTCGCAGCCCGACGCAGGGCCCCGGGGATGGGTCGCACGATCAGCGAGGACGAGCTCGACGAGCTCATCGCCGCCTACCAGCGCACCTCCGCGCAGCTCTCCCACGTGCGAACCACCTATGGCGACCCCGACCTGATCCTGCGCCTGTCGGGGCTGCTCGGAGATGCGAGGGTCGGCATCTACCAGCGCCGTGGCAACCCCGGGCGCGCCGTGGCCAGGTTCTTCACCGAGGTGTTCCCTGCGGCGGTGTGGGTGTCGCGGCGCTACATCGCAGTGTCATTCCTGTGCCTCATGGTGCCGGCGGTCGCGATGGGAATCTGGCTGGCCAACGACCCGGCGGTACTCGATGCCTCGGTGCCACCCGAGTTGCAGCAGTCGATCGCCGAGTCGGAGTTCCGCGACTACTACTCCTCGGAGGCGGCACAGAGCTTCGCGGGCACCGTCACGGTCAACAACATCTTCGTGTCGTTCATGGCGTTCGCGATGGGACTGGTCCCGGTGATCGGACCGGTGTTCATACTCGGATACAACGGGCTGAACATCGGGGTGATGGGTGCGGTCATGCACGCGGCGGGTGAAGGTCCCCAGTTCTGGGGGCTGATAACACCGCACGGCCTGCTCGAGATCGCAGCGATCCTGATCGCCGGCGCAGCGGGCCTGCGCATCAGCTGGGCGATGGTCGCGCCCGGGGACCGCACCCGCGCCGGCGCGCTCGCCGAGGAAGGACTGCGGTCGGTCATGATCGTGACCGGTCTCACGCTGTGCTTCGTGGTCGCCGGACTGATCGAGGGTTTCGTCACCCCCTCGGGCATGCCGACGTTCCTGCGGGTGTCGATCGGTGTGGCGGTCCTCGTCGCCTTCGCCACCTATGTGGTGCTGTTGGGCCAGCGGGCCGAACACATGGGCCGCAGCGGCCTACCGGCCGAGCTCACCTCGCAGTGAAGCGTCCCCGGTCGACCACGACCGAACCGTCCTGGGTGAAGGTGCGGAACCAGGCTCCCTTTCCGTCGTCGTCAGCCCAGATCCTCACGGTTAGAGCATCGCCGGGCATCACGGGCTTGGAGAAGCGCCCGTACATCGAGCCGAACCGGTCCGGATCCGACCCGCACAGCGCGTCGAGCAGTGCCCGGCCGGTGAAGCCGTAGGTGCACAGACCGTGCAGGATCGGGCGGTCGAACCCACCCATCGCGGCGAACTGCGGATCTGAGTGCAGCGGGTTGCGGTCACCGCAGAGGCGGTACATCAACGCCTGGCTCGTGAGCGTGTCGTAGGTGATCTCGTGGTCGGGATCGCGGTCGGGGATCTCCGCTTCAGCGGTCTTCGACTTGCCGGCGGCGGGGTCGAAACCGCCTTCCCCCCGGATGAACATGCCCCCCGTCGTGGTGAACAGGGGCTCTCCGCTGGACTCGTCGACACACTCGGTCCTCGTGGACACCAGGGCCCCCGAGCGCTTGTCTGCGATGTCCACGATCGACGTGGTGCACAGCACCGAACCGCTCGGCTGCATCGACGAGTGGAGTTCTATCCCCTGGTCTGCGTGCACGAGCATCGCCGGGTTGAAGCTGCCGATCCCTCCGAGGGCCGAGAGCCCCGGCACTCCGACTATCACCCCCATGGTGGGCAGCACCTGCTGGGGTGTCGACGAGGTGTTCTCCGTGGTGAAGGCGAGATCCGCGAGGGGGTCCGGATAGCCCGCGCCCACCCCTATCGCGTACAGCAGTGCGTCGTCGGAGTCCCAGGATCGCTGCTCGGGGTCTCCGACTTTTCCGATTGCGTCTAGGTCGAGTGGCACCTGGGTCTCCCTGTTGCTGTCGCTGTCGCTGTTGCTGTCGCTGTCGCTGTTGCTGTTGCTGTCGCTGTTGATGTTGCTGTTGCCGGCTGGAGCCGGCTCGGGTCGGCACGATCGTAGGCCCGCTACAACCTGCCTGTGGACTTGACCTTCAGGTAGGCATCGGCGAGATCCACCGCGAGGCGCCCGGGTTCGGCGTCGATCACGATCACACCCAACGCGCGCAGGCGCGCCGCGGTGCGTCGCCGTGTCTCCAGGGCGCGCGTGGCGGCGACCCGCCGAAACAGCTCGTCGTCGTCGTGCACCTCCGAGCGCGCCCAGGACACCACCGCGGGATCTGAGACCCCGGCGAGGACCACGAGGTGTGTCCGGGTGATGAGCGGCAACGCGGGCAACAGCGAGTCGGTCACGGCCTGTTCGAGCAGGTCGCTCAACACCACGAGCATGGCCCGCCGCTTGAACCGTGCCACCACCTCGGAGAACGCAGCGGTGTAGTCGGACTCCGACAGCACCGGCTCGAGCGCGTACATCGCCTCGGTCACCCGTGCGAGCTGATCGGTGTGGCGCGCCGGAGGCACCGTCGTGCGCACGGAACGGTCGAACGCGACGAGACCGGCCCGATCGCCCAGACGTGTCGCGACCGCGGTGAGCATCATCGCCGCGTCGATGGCGTGTTCTGCGCGCGGAACACCGCCGACACGCCCGGCCATGACCCGCCCGTTGTCGAGCAGCACCAGCACGCGCTGGTTGCGCTCCGCCCGGTAGGTGCGCACGATCGGCTTTCCGACCCGGGCGGTGGCGGTCCAGTCGATCCGACGGAACTCGTCATCGGGTCCGTACTCGCGGAGCTGTTCGAAGTCGGTGCCCCCACCGAGTCCCCTCGCGGATCGCATGCCGACATCGAGGATCCGAGCGCGACGGATGCGCAACTCCGCCTCCTTCGCGGAGCGGAACGGCGGGTGCACCCGCAGCTCGGTTCGGATCGGCACGACCCGTTGTCTGGCCCCGAGTCCGAGAGGCCCCGTGATGCGCAACGCCATGCGGTCCATCACGAAATGACCCCTCCGGGTCGGCTCGATGTGGGTGGTGACCGAGACCGTGCGGTGCGGAGCCACCTTCACTCGCACCCGGCGCGAACCGGCCTGCAACGAGGGCGCGGGGTGGTCGGCCAACTCCACTGTGAGCGTCCGCCGAGCGTCGGAGCGCACTGCCCACTCGAGGTCGCCACGCCTGCCCACGGTGAGCACTGGGGGGTGCCGGCGCTGTAGCTCGACGCGCGAGGGCGAGGTGCCCACGAGTGCGTCCAGGAACGCCACGAATACGATCACGGCACTGATCGCAGCGGCCCCCACGAACGGGTTGACCGGTTCCCCCGGGTAGGCGAGCAGCGCGACCGCTGCCACGAGGCCCACCAGGGCGGTCCTGCGGGTGGGGACCAGAGGCATCGTTCAGCGGGGCGCCGGCACGGTGGCGAGAACCGAGTCGAGGAGGCCGTCCGCGCTCACCCCGTCGAGCTCGAGCTCGGGGCGCACCATCAAGCGGTGACGCAGCGCGGGTTTGGCAACCGCCTTCACCTCGTCGGGGCTGACGTACCACCTACCCGACAGCCAGGCCCAGGCCTTGGACGCGTGCAACAGCGCGGCGGCACCGCGCGGGGAGACCCCGAGCTCGGTCGAGGGCGACTCCCTGGTCGCGCGACAGAGTCCGACCACGTATTCGAGCACCGGACGCTCGACCCTCACCTGTGACACGGCCACCCGGGCGGCCTGGAGGTCGGCCGCGTTGGCGACCGCTGTGACCCCCGCCGCCGCGATGTCGTGGGGATCGAGGCCCGCGTTGTGCCGTTCGAGGATGTCGACCTCCTGGTCTGCACCGGGATAGCCCACGAGCAACTTGAACAGGAAGCGGTCGAGTTGAGCCTCGGGGAGCGGATACGTGCCCTCCTGTTCCACCGGGTTCTCCGTGGCGACGACGATGAAGGGGTCGGGAAGCTCCCGCGAGCGGCCCTCAGCGGTCACCTGACGCTCCTCCATCGCTTCGAGCAGGGCCGCCTGGGTCTTGGGCGGGGTGCGGTTGATCTCGTCCGCGAGGAACAGGTTGGTGAACACCGGCCCCTCCCTGAACCGGAAACCACCCTGACCCTCGGGGTCGAGCACGAGCTGCCCGGTGACATCGGAGGGCATCAGGTCGGGGGTGAACTGGACCCGGCCGAACTCGAGGTCGAGAGCCGCTGCGAGCGTCTTGACCACCAGTGTCTTGGCCACCCCCGGCACACCTTCGAGCAGCACATGGCCCCGGACCAGCAATGCCGTGATGATGCCCGACACGGTGCCCTCCTGGCCGACCACGACCTTCGCGATCTCCGAGCGCAGGGCCCGCATCGCCTGGTGGGCGGGATCGGTGTCCGGTGGCTGGGGGTCCGGTGGCCGGGGGTCCGGTGGCTGGGTCGGTGGGTACGGCTGATCTTGATACGACTCATCTTCTGGATACGACACTGAGCACCTCCGAGTGCAGTGAGTCCAAGGCGTGTGACAACTCGAGCAACGACGCCACGTCGGGTGGCTGGGCACCGAAGAGGATCGCATGCACCTCGTCGCGGCCCCGGCCGGTGCGAGCTGCCACCGAAGCGGTGAGCGCATCCGGGCCGGCCTCGCGGGGCACGCCCAGGCCGGACGCGAGCTCACGGCATACCCGTTCACGCAGCACCGCCGAGGCCCGCCCCACGCTGCCGTGGCGACGCAGCAGGCCTCCGACCGCTTCGACGAGTTCCGATCCCGCCACCTCCACGGGCATCTCCTCGCTCACCGGCGCCCCGACGCGACGACCCTTCCACCACGCGTACAGCCCGAAGGCGAACGCAGCCTGGACGAGTGCGATCTTGACCGGGAACGGCATCAGCTCGATGGGGTTGCGCGAGCCGTCGGGTGAGGTGCCCTCCGGTGCGATCGCCTCCACGAAGGTCACCGTTGCACCAGGGGTACCGGCGAGCAGCGCCACGGCCATGGGACCGTTGTCGAGTGGCTGTCCACCGTCCTCCTTGTCGGGCTGGAGCCTGGCGTTGGCCCACAGGTAGGGCGAGGACAGGTGCACGATCGTGCCCTGCCCGAGCGGTTCGGAGGACACCAATGCACCGAACCCGTCGGCGAAGCACACGCGTTGCTCGCCTCGGGGATCGGCCAGCACCTCGAACGCGATGTCATCGAGCGCCTCCAGGGACTCGAGCGACCCGATGTCGCATCGTCCCCGCGCCACCGGGTTGGCGGAGCTGCGCACGAGGATCCGGCTGTCGATCGGGAAGAACGACTCCTCCGCTGCGAGCACCACGGTCGCGCCCGTCTCGGCGAGCGATCGGTACCCATCGAGCTCGTCGTCGGTCGCCCATTGCGCAACCGGCACCACGACTGCATCGCCGATCCCCGGGGCTTGCGCGTCCCCCTCAGCGATGCCACCCCCACCTACCCAACCCGGAGCGACACTGCGCACCGCCAGCCCCTGGTCCTCCAGCATCAACGCGATCGCCCTGTACCCGTCGGGCGCGGATGACGTGGCGTCGAAGGGCACCGGGTCCGAGCCATCAGCGAGGGCCAGCACGGCGATCACCGCACCGAGCACCAGGACGATCCCCACGACCGCCGCGGACCGGTTAGGCACCTGCGCGCTTCCCGGATGTGCTCTCCGACACCTCGTGCATCCGGCCGACCACCGGCGTCGGAGCTCCGCTCAACGTGTCCACGACCTCGGCATCGAGCACGGTTCGCGAAGCCGCCCGGATGCGTTGGTTCTCCTGCGGTCCGGTCGGCTGGTCCGCGTACCACGGCAACTCGAAGAGCATGCATGCGGTGTCGAACCAGTCGAGCGCATCGGGTGTGGTGATCCTGATGTCCTCGAGCAGTTCCCGGGTGGTTCGCCCAGGCAGGTCGGCCACCTGGCCGTTGTCGACGAGACGTCGCACCAACTCCCTGAACCGAGCCCGTATCGCCAGCTTCCACTCGCCACGCGCCTCGTGGTCCTGCGCCTCGCGAGACCACTCCGATGCGGGCCTGCGGTGCTCCAGCTCCACCTCGCTGGGATCCTCGGATTCGGAGCGACGCGAGGGAACCCAGCGCCGGATGACCAGCACCACCACGACCACGACCGCCACGACCGCCAGAACCACGATCAGCCACCCGATCAACATCCCGAGCGGGCCCGCGAACATCCCCGGAGTCCCACCGACCTCGGCGGGCGTGCGATCGAAGACGCGGCTCAGTTGCTCGGCGATCCAGTCCCCAGCGCGCTCCATGAGTGACTTCGGGTACTGGAACTCCGGTCGCGACATGACCTCCTGCACCTCGTCGCGGCCGGCACCCGAACCACCGCCCTGGAGTACCGTGGTCACCGGAAGCACCGTGGTCACCGGAAGCAGTGCCAACCTCACGCGAGGATCCCGAGCTCGCGGGCTCGCAGGGACAGGTCGAGGGCCTCCGAACGGCACCTCAGCTCCACGTACGCCCGGGCGGCGATAGATGCGGTGAGTGGCTGGGTGACCAGCAGCGCCAGCAACGAGACCTGCTGGATGACGATGAGCACCGACTCCGAGGCGACGAAGTTCGAGGCGAGCAGCACCGGTCCCGCATACACCGCGATCTGGAGGATCGCGGAGATCATGAATGCCCCGAAGGAGATCCCGATCGCGGTCGACAGCGAACGCCCCGCCAATCGCCAACTGCGCCCCACCGACTTGAAGGGTCCGGTACGTTCTGCCCCGGCCAGCACCGACGCGACCATCACCAGCGCATCGGCAAGGAAGAACCCGACGTACGCGAGGCAGCCGCCGATCACCTTCATCGGGACGGTCAGAAACGGGATGAGCGCTGCCACCCAGCAGCGTCGGGCGACCTCGCGGAGAACCGCGCCCGTGGAGCGTGCATGTCCGCCGAGGGCGTCCGAGGTCAGAACCCCGGCGGTCATGCCCAGCACCGAGAGCGCTACCACCCGCAGCGCGAGCACCACCCAGGATCCCGCTGTCTCGGTGCCGACGCTGCCCAGCGCCATGAGCTGTGGGCCCTCGACATCGGCGGACAGTCCCGATCTGGTGACGAGGACAAGGTCGACGATCTGAAGCGGCAGGTACATCGCCGCGGTCAGGCCCAACAGCAACCGGAAGTGCGCACGAAGGAAGTCGAACCCGCCGTCGAGCACACCGCCGACACCCACCGGGCCACCCGCTCCCACCTCGGCCGCACCCATCGCATCCGCGGCGTGTGCCTCCGGCCAGTGCGCATCACCCCTCGCCGTGGCGATCCCCGCTGCGGACAACCCCCCAGAGGACAAGTCCCCAGAGGACAAGTCCCCCGAGGACAAGTCCGCGGTAGACGATCCGCCGTCGTGACCCGGGAGCGTGGCGACATCGGGTGTCACCCAGGTGTTCTCCCGCTGCGTCACGGGAACCATCATGCCCGTTGGCACCGGTAGCGTGGATCCATGCCACGGATACGGGTCGCAGTCACGATCTCGGCACCCCGCGACCAGGTCTGGTCGGCGATCGAGGACATAGAGGGCCACAGCCGCTGGATGACCGATGCCGCAGCGATCATGTTCACATCGCAACGTCGCAGCGGCCGCGGCACATCCTTCGACTGCCTCACCCGCGTCGGACCGTTCGCGCTGATCGATTCGATGGAGGTGACCCGCTGGGAACCCGGACGCAGACTGGGCGTCATCCACGCGGGAGTGGTGCAGGGCACAGGCGAGTTCCGACTGCGCCCGAGGGGCCTGCGTCGACGCCGCACACGCCTCGTGTGGTCCGAGAGGCTGAGGTTCCCGTGGTGGCTGGGAGGGCGCATCGGGGCCTGGATCGCCACACCGGTGTTGTGGACGATCTGGCGCAGCAACCTTGCAAGGCTGCGCGACCTCGTGGAATCGGGCGCGCTCGACCGCTAGCTCAGCCCGGCAGGATGAGGTACTCGTGACTTCCGGCGACCGTCACCGCTGCGAACGCCAACACGACTGCGAACACCCCCAGGCCGACCAGGCGTGCCGCCGGGGGTGCCCCGGCGGTGCCCCGGGATCGATCCGGTGAGGTGAGCGTCACGCCCCAGGCCGCCGCGGCGCCTGCAACCAGGCCACCCACGTGGCCCCCGATGGAGATGCCGGGCAACATGAAGGTGATCACGAGGTTCAACGCGATGAGTGTTCCGATGCCCGATCGCCACGGGTTCATGCCTGCGCGCAGCTGCAACACGACGAGCGCGCCCATGAGCCCGAACACGGCTCCCGAGGCTCCGATGGTCGGCGCGGCCGGATCCAGCAGCATCACCCCCAGCGAACCACCCAGCAGCGACACGAAGTAGATGCCGACGAACTGCGCTCGCCCCAGCACCGGTTCCATCTCCCTGCCGAGCAACCACAACAGGAGCATGTTCATCCCCAGGTGGATCGGGCCCGAGTGCAGGAACGCCCCGCTCACCAGCCGGTACCACTCGCCCTGGGCGATCAACGGCCCGAAGGTGGCCCCGTTGCTGAACAACGGCCCCGCGGGGTCCATCGACCCGCCGAGCGCCACCATCAGGACGTACGCCGCGACGTTGGCGCCTATGAGGACCTTGGTCGCGATCGGATCGGTTCGCGCGCCGAACGCTGCTCGCCCGGAGATCACCCGGGTGCTGCGTGCTCCCGCACACTCCGGGCAATGGAAGCCCACCGAAGCCTGGATCATGCACGAAGGGCAGATCGGGCGTTCGCAGCGCTGGCAGCGTACCCCGGCCACGCGGTCCGGATGCCGGGCGCACATCGGGGTGACCGTCGGTTCCACGACCGACGAATCTACAGTCCCGGCACCTCAGATCGGCTTCGGGCCCGCACCGTCGTCCTCGTCGAGCAGCCGCTGCACCGCCTGGCGCGGCCGCTCGGCCACCTCTGGATGGTGCGACAGCTCATAGGCGACCTCGTGCACTGCCGCGTCGAGCTCGAACACGCTCAACAGCGCGTCGCGACTGACCCGCGCCTGGGGCAGCAGCCGGTGCACCTCGTCCTCGGAGGTGTACCCCGACAGGAACGAGTTGAGGCTGCGCTCCGCCCACGCGTCGGCCAGCAGCCGCAGCTCGCCATCGGGGTACTCGGCCTCGGCGAGGGCGACGGTTGCGACCTGGTGGAACGAGCGGGTCATCCCCGCCACATCGCGCAGCGGAGAAGACGCACGACGGCGTTCCGCGACCAGGCGGCCCGGCTCACCCTCGAAGTCGAACAACATCCACGACCGGCGGACCCTCAGCGCCTTGTCGAGCCGGAGATCGCCATGCACCCGGATGGCCATGCCGAGGTCATCGGCCATCGACAGGCGCTGGTAGACCTCCTCGACGCGGGCGGTATCGACCTGACCGTCGGTCACCCGATGGAGCTGTGCGACCATGTCGGCAGCCCATGCGCTGCCGTCGGCTTGGTGGACACCGAGCGCCTCTCCGAGGGCCACGTGCAACCGTGCTACCTCGGCCCCGAGGCTCTCGGCCTCGTCCGCGAAGTCGAGCCGGCACTCACGCGGTGGTCGCCGCAGGTTGAACACCTCCCGCAGAGAGTCGAGTGCAAGGTCGGCACCCACACCCCTGGAGCGCTCCATCCGCCGCAGCACCGCCAGGTCGGCGCGACCCTTGCGCCAGACCTTCACCGGCACCGACACGTTGCCGTACCCAACCGCACCGAGCGCCTCGGTCACCTCCACGTCGGGGTTGGGACCGTCCGCGATGCGCCGGTACAGCTTGAGCACCCACGACTCGTCCACCACCAGCGACGAGTTGGCGTGCGACCCCGAGATCGCACGCACCGAAGCGAAGGTGCCTTCGGGGTCCACGTTCCGCACGAGGTCGAGCGCGAGCTCCTCGTCGCTCAGCGCATCGAACAGCCAGGCATCACCACGGGGGGTGGGCATCGAACCGAGCCGGCACACGGGAGGTAGCTCCACGGGTTCCTCATCGGTCGCACCGAGGACGAGCTGGTACAGGATCGGGCGTCCCTGCCCGCCGTCGGGACGCACCTCGGCCACCACCCACAGCATCGACGGCCAGCCGTCGCGCAGGGTGTCGACCCGACGGACGCGCAACACCGGGTCGGCCACGGGTAGATACCAGCGCTGCGCCGCGAGGAAGGGTGCCAGCAGCACACTCAGTTCGTTGGTGAACGCGACGCGGTCGACGATCGCTCCTTGGCTCTGCGAAAAGCGCTGCAAATGAGGCGGATGGGGTTGGGTCAACCATTCTTGCGCGTCAGCGGCGACGGATGGCCATGTTGAACTCACCCGTGGCGAAGGGGAGGTCGTTGGTGCTCATCCAAATGCCCGACAACGAGACGATCCGCAGCCCGAGCAGCGAGGTGCGGGCGAGCACCGTAAAGGTGCGGTCCACCCCCGAGTCGGGATCGTCCAGGGTGAGCGTGCCGGTCACGAAGCCGTTCTCCGCCGCGGCGAACTTCACCGACATCGCGACGGTCCCGTCGGTGAGCTCGGCTTCTAGGTACTCGCCGCTGTCGGTCTCGGTCAGGGCACCCTGGATCTCCGCGCTGATCGGGAACGACGCGCTCGCTTCGAGCGGACCACGCATCTGGAAGTCGAGGAAGATGTCCTGGATGAGTGCCCGTTCGATCGGAGCGACGGTCACCGCGCCCGGCCCCTCGAGCACCCGGCCGGTGTCGGGCTCGACGAACCACGAGGTGCCGTCGCAGTCGAGCTCGTCACCGGTGCCCTCGCAGCGGGGGAACGTGACGAATCGACCGTCGGAGCTCCAACCGAGCTGGGCAACCCCGAAGCTCGCGGTGTCGGGGGATTCCGAAGGTGTGATGTCGAAGGTCGGTCCACCGCTGGAGGACACCACCGACAGCCGACTGCAATCGGGCCCGGACCCGAAGACCACCCGGGTGGAATCCGGCGACACCGCGGGGGCACAGATGTCGTCGTCGCGGGCGATCACGACGCGCGACAGGTCCGACAGGTCGGCCCGGATCATCTCGGCTCTGCCCTTGGCGGGCCCGACCGCGACGACGAATGCTCCGTCGGGGGAAAAGGCGGGGTCGTCCGCTCCGACAGGCGTGGGAGCGAGCTCCGTACCCGCCCCGGCCAGCGCGAGGGTGTAGCGGTCCGGAGTTCCGGGGATGCGACTCTGGACCATCACCACCGGGTCGGTGAGCGAGGTCGCAACACCGAAGATGTCCCGCAGCGCGGGATCACCGGCGCTGGAGAGCAGCGCACCGTCGGTGTCCACGAGCCGAAGGACGTTGCCGAGGGTTCCCGTGGGGAGCTGGGTGAGGAACGAGTTGGCGTTGTCGTTGCGCGGCTGGGTGGTGGTCTCCTGCACATCTGCATCTGTACCCACCGCCACGTAGGCCACGGTCTTTCCCGTGCCATCCCAGGCGAGTACCGGAGCGCCGCCGACCGCATCGAGCGCGGCATCGGTGGCGATAACGCGTTCGGGCCCCCCGTTGGGATCGGCGAGCACGACCGCTGCGTCGTCGCGCACGTACGCGACAGCATCGCCAGCGGGCGAGATCGACACCGCACCCTGACCGTTCGCACCCAGTGCCGCGCCTGCTCCGAGCTGCGCGGGGGCCTGGTTGCCCGAACCCAACCACACGTTTCCATCCGAGCTGATGTAGGCGACCATCCCGCCAGGTTGGGTGCTGGAACCGCCCCGACGACCCTCGTCGTCGGCGCTCGGGCTGTCGTCGGTGCTCGGATCACCGTCGGATTGGGCCCTGGGCCGCTCGAGCGCGTTCGTGGCGGCGGCAGGCCACGCGACCGCAGCGATCAGGACGACCGCGGCCAGCGATGAAGCCCTTCGTGAGATCCGCACACGCACGAGGGTACCCGTGACCCCACCTCATCGACCCGCGACCACCATGGGTAGCTTCACCCACCTGTACCCTCGAAACGGATGACCCCCCGCCAACCCAGCGCGCGACGCAGCCTCACGGTGCGCCCACGCCTGCCCGAACCCATCGTCGGGCTCGCCACGCTTGCCGACAACCTCCGGTGGACCTGGCACGCACCCACCCGCGCACTCTTCGGGGAGATCGATCCGCACACAGCGATCGTCGGTGACCCCCGCACGGTGCTGGCCCATGCGCCGAGCGCCAGGTTGGAGCAACTCGCGGCCGACGAGGACTTCGTGCAGCGTGTTTCCGACGCCGTCGAGGAGTTGAATGGCGAGAGCACCGCCGGGACGCCTTTCGGCTACAGCGTCGCCTACTTCTCACCCGAATACGGCATCACCGAGTCCATGGCGCAGTACTCCGGAGGACTTGGAGTCCTTGCGGCCGACCACCTCAAGGCTGCCGGGGACATGGCTGTCCCACTCGTGGCAGTCGGGCTGTTCTACCGGCACGGGTACTTCCACCAACGCCTGACCGTCGACGGGTGGCAGGAGGAGTACTTCGAGGACAACGACCCCCATGCCCTGCCGATGACCGAGGTCGCGATCGACCCGATCCTCGTCGAGGTCGCCGGCCGTGACGTCGCCCTGCGCGTGTGGCGCGTGGACGTGGGCCGGGTACCGCTCTACCTGCTCGACGCCGACCTCCCACAGAACCCAGAGGACCTGCGCCTGGTGACCGACCGTCTATACGGCGGTGACGTGGAGCACCGACTACGCCAGGAGCTGGTGCTCGGCGTGGGGGGTGTACGTGCCCTCGACGCGCTGGGTGCGATGCCCACCGTGTTCCACACCAACGAGGGACATGCAGGGTTCCTCGGCCTGGAACGGATCCGTACCCTCATCAAGGGCTCGGGGCTCGACTTCTCCGAGGCGACCCAGGCGGTGCGGGCGACATCGGTGTTCACGACCCACACACCGGTGCCCGCAGGGATCGACCGTTTCCCCCGCGAGCTGATGGAGCGATATTTCTCGACCTGGGCACTCGAATGCGGCATCGACATCGATGGGCTCATGGCACTCGGTCACGAACCGCACGAGCGTTCCGACCGGCCGTTCAACATGGCGGTGATGGGCATGCGGCTGTCGCGCTTCCGCAACGGGGTGTCGGCCAAGCACGGCAGGACCAGCCGTGAGATGTTCGCGTCCCTGTGGCCCGACGTACCCGTCGACGAGGTGCCGATCACCCATGTCACCAACGGCGTGCACGCCGAGACCTGGACCGGGCCAGAGGTGGCGGGGGCACTCGAAGGAACCACTCCCGGTGACCTCGATCCACAGGCCCTGCGCACCGCCCGCGACACAGCGCGCGCTCGCCTGGTCACCACGGTGCGCGACCGGCTCCGCAGCCGGGGCCTCGCGGCGGGACGGTCGCCCTCGGAGCTGCGTTGGACCGAATCCGCGCTCGATCCGAAGGTCCCGACGGTCGGCTTCGCGCGGCGCATGGCCACCCACAAGCGGGCTGCCCTTCTGCTCGAGCACCCGGACCGACTCCGCGCAATGCTCTCCAGCACCACCGAACCCATCCAGTTCGTGTTCGCCGGCAAGGCACACCCGGGCGACGAGGCCGGCAAGGAGATGGTCCGCAGGTTGGTGTCGTTCGCGAACGAACCGACGAACCGCAACCGATTCGTGTTCCTCGAGGACTATGACATCGCACTTGCCCGCTCGATGGTCCAGGGTGTCGACATCTGGTTGAACACCCCCATGGCGCCCCTGGAGGCATCGGGCACGAGCGGCATGAAGGCGGCGTTGAACGGGGCGATCAACCTGTCGGTGCTCGACGGGTGGTGGGACGAGTGCTTCGATCCGGGAAGTGGTCCGTCGGGCACCCCCAACGGCTGGGCCATCTCCGCGACGGGATCTGCGACCGGCGCCGCAACCGGTACTGCGACCGGTACCGCCGTGCAGGACCAACGGGCTGAGCTCGACGCCAACTCGCTCTACGAGATCCTGGAACACCAGGTGATTCCCCTTTTCCACGGCACCGCAGAGGTCGGACATGACTGGCACGACCTCATGGTCCGCAGCCTCGAGACCCTGACCCCCCGAGTCACCGCCCGCAGGATGGTCGACGGATATGCCGAGCATCTCTACGAACCCGCGGCCGCCCTGGGGAGGTTGCTCAGCGACGACGACCACAGTGGAGCCCGCGACCTCGCGGCTTTCGTCGAACGCGCCCGAGATCTCTGGAATGGTGTGCAGGTCTACGAGGTCTCGATGGACGAGAGCGTCGGTGAGCTCGGCGCTCCGCGCGACGTGCGCGCCGCGGTCCACCTCGGCGGGTTGGCACCCTCGGAGGTGCAGGTGCAGGCCGTGGTGGGCCACCTCGGCGCCGGCGGAGAGATCACCGATCCTCAGGTGGTCCAGATGGCCCTCGAAGAGCCCGGCGACGACCCCGGTGACGTCACGGTGTGGACAGCACAGGTGGAGCTGTCGGTCGCCGGACGGATGGGGGTGACCGTGCGCGTCATGCCCCAGAGCCCCTACCTGGGGTCGGGGACGACTTCAGGCGCGCTGGACCTCGGCCTTGTGAGATGGGCCCAGTGAGATGGGCCCAGTGAGGCGGGCCCAGTGAGGCGGGCCCAGTGAGGTGGGCCTAGGAACCGAAGTCCGCGTGGCCAGGTCCTTCGCGCAGGAAGCTCGCAACCCCGATGGCCGCATCGGGTGTGGAGAAGCTCTCGACGAACAACTCCTGTTCGAGCGCAAGGCCCTGTTCCAGAGTGCCCTCGAGCCCACGGTCGATCGCGCGTTTGGCGATGGCGGTGCTGCTCGGAGGCCCCGACGCCAACCGCCGCGCCCACTCGAGTGCCGCGGAGGTCGCGTCACCGTCGGTGACACGGTCGACCAGGCCCATCGACTCTGCTTCGAGCACATCGACGGTTCGGCCGCTGAACACGAGGTCTTTCGCCCGGGCGGGTCCCACCAGCCGCGCGAGGCGTTGGGTTCCACCACCGCCGGGGATGATCCCGAGCAGTATCTCGGGTTGGCCGAACTTCGCAGACTCCGCGGCCAACCGGAAGTCGCATGCGAGGGCCAGCTCGCAACCACCTCCGAGCGCAACCCCGTTGACCCCGGCGATCGTCGGGCACGGCAGGTCGGCTACAGCTCCGAGGGCGTCGAGGAACGACCGGCCGATCTCACCCACACGCCCGGGCTCGGCGATCGCGAACGACTCGGGATCGGGGTTCTGCGCGAACTCGGTGATGTCGGCCCCTGCGGCGAACACCTTGTCGCCGCCTGTGACCACCACCGCCCGCGCTCCCTCAGCCGCCACCGAGCGTGCGGCCACCTCGAGCTCGGTCAGCAGTTGCACGCACAGAGCGTTCACCTTGGGGCGGTCGAGGGTGATGAGGAACACGCCACCACCGGTCGATTCGGTTCGGATCATCGGATCGGTCACGGCGATGCACCCTAGGTTCGCTCGAGCAGGGAGGCCACCCGCCGTGCCGGAGGCCTGCGCTGCGGAGGCCCCGCAGCACGCTGGAGAACCCTGCGCGCCCTCGAGGGCAAGCGTGCTCCGGGCACGAGCAGGAACCCCACGGTGGCAGCGATCCCGTACACGTCGTCCGCCTCGGTCGCCGCATCGGCCCCGAGCCGTTCAGGGGACGCGAACCGAGGCGTGAAACCCCTGCGCCGTGGGGCGGCTCCGCCGTCGTCGCGCAGTACGGCCGAGCCGAAGTCGGCCAGGCGCACCCGCGACTGTTCGTCCAGGAGCACGTTGGCGGGCTTCACGTCGCCGTGGACGACCCCCTTGGAGTGCGCGTACGCCAGCGCGTCCGCCAACTGCGCGGCCCACGCCAGCACCTCCGGTGTCAGGGAGCCCGCTTGTTCAGACAACGCACCCCCGGCGGCGAGATCGGTGACGATCCAAGCGATGCCACCGTCGACCGAACCACCGTCGACCGAACCACCATCGACCGAACCCACGGCGACCGGTTCGAGGATCGCCGGGTGCCCACTGAGGCGCGCGAGTGCCCTACCTTCGGTCTCGACGAGGTGCCTGCGGTCGCCGTCGAGCACCTTCACGCTCACATCGACGCCTCGCCGACGGTCACGCCCGCTGTATACGCGGGCAGTGCCTCCGGTGTGGACCAACTCACCCACCTCGATACTCGAAGGCAGGGCGGCATCGAGCTCGGCCCGCTCGTCCACCGGAGCCTCTCAGTCGCCCCCGAGGAGGCCCCTCGCGGCACTCCAGGGATCGGTCCGGCGCTCCAGGAGATCCGCGAGCGCCGCCTCCCAGCGCGGCCCGTCGGCCAGCGCACCGGCGCGCTCGACCAGTTCGGCGCGCAGCACGCCGAGGAGCTCGTCCCGCACGCGCGCGGTGCGCCGACGCTCGAGCTCACCGGACTCTACGAGGTGCCGGCGGTGCGCGGCCAGGGCGTCGGCCAGCTCCTCGACCCCTTCGCGCTCGGTAGCGACCGTGGAGACCACGGGTGGAGTCCAGGATCGATCCGATGCCATCGACACCATCGACTCGAGGTCCCGCCGGGTCTGGGCTGCACCATCACGGTCGGCCTTGTTGACCACGAAGATGTCGGCCACCTCCATCAAACCCGCCTTGGCGGTCTGCACCGAATCGCCCCATCGCGGGTTGACCACCACCACGGTCGTGTCCGCGGTGCGGGCGATGTCCACCTCGACCTGGCCGACGCCGACCGTCTCCACCACGACCGTGTCGAAGCCCACAGCGTCGAGCACACGCACCGCCTCGGGGGTGGCCACGGTCAGGCCTCCGAGTTGGCCCCTGGTCGCCATCGAGCGCACGAACACCGAGTCGTCGCCGGCATGGTCGGTCATCCGCACCCGGTCACCCAGGATCGCTCCCCCGCTGTAGGGCGACGTCGGGTCGATCGCGAGCACGCCCACCGTGCGGTCCCTGGAGCGCAGCTCGCTGCACAACGCGTTCGTGAGGGTGGACTTGCCCGCACCGGGAGCGCCGGTGAGTCCGATCAGCTCAGCGCCGCCCGGTCGCGCCCAGGTGAGGGCCGACACCTCAGTCGCACGGTCACCGCCGCGCTCGACGATCGTCAGGAGCCTCGCCAGCGCGAGCTTGTCGCCGTCGAGCGCTTCGGCAAACAGGCCCGAAACCGCCGGATCGGACCTGCCCGGAGGTGGGCTCAGAGCGACACCGCCGTGCCGAACTCGACATCCTCATCGCCGGGTTGGATCACCGACGTCACGCCGGGCACCCGGTCCTTCATGATGCGCTCGATTCCGGCCTTCATCGTCACCATCGAAGCCGGGCAGTCGACACACGCCCCCTGGAGCTTCACGGTCACAACACCCGTGGAGTCGTCTATGTCGATCAGCTCGATGTCACCGCCGTCGGCCTGTATGGCCGGGCGCATGATGCCGATCACCTTGTCGACTCCGGCGCGATCGATCTGGGGGGTTTGCTCGACGTCGTCCATCTCTGCGGTCAGGTTAGATCAGGACTCCACCCGCTCCACAGGCGCGCCCAGTGCCGAGAGCTTCTCGTCGAGCCGCTCGTAGCCCCTGTCGATGTGGTAGCCGTCACGGATCTCGGTGGTGCCCTCGGCACCGAGGCCCGCTACGACCAACGCGGCACCCGCGCGGATGTCCGGTGCCCTCACCGGCGCGCCCGAGAGCGTCTCCACCCCGTCGATGACGAGGTGGTGGTCCTCCACCCGCACCCGTGCTCCCATGCGGGCCAACTCACCCACGTAGCCGAACCGACCCGCGAAGACGTTCTCGGTGGCGTAGCTGGTGCCCTCCGCAAGGCACAGCACCGACACGAGCACCGGCAGGAAGTCGGTCGCCAGCCCGGGATAGGGCAGCGTCGCCACATCGGTTGCGTGTGGCCTCGAACGGCTCATCGCCCACAGGCTGTCGCCCTCGGGAGAGATGCGCAGACCCATCGCTCCCATTCGGTCCACGAGCATCTCGAGGTTGTCCGCCCTCGTACCGTGCAGGGTCACCTCACCCCCGGCAACTCCCAGGGCGGCGAGGAAGGTCCCAACCTCGAGGCGGTCCGGAACCACCGAGTGGCTCACAGCCCTGAGCTCCTCCACACCCTCGATGTCGATCCTGGAGGTTCCCGCACCGACCACGGCGCCACCCATCCGGTTCAACAGCGACGCCAGGTCTGCGATCTCGGGCTCGCGCGCGGCGTTGATGATCGTGGTCGACCCCTTCGCCAGGACCGCTGCCATCAACAGGTTCTCGGTGGCCCCCACGCTCGGGTACTCGAGAGCTATCTCAGCGCCGACGAGCCCATCGGTGGTGCCGATGATGTCTCCGTGAGACAACTCGAAGCGAGCGCCCAGGGCCTCGAGACCTGCGAGGTGCATGTCGATCGGTCGCGCCCCGAAGTCGTCGCCACCGGGCATCGCAACGCGGGCCTCACCGACGGTCGCCAACAGCGGCCCCAGAACCGCGGTCGACGCTCGCATCTTCTCGACGAGCTCGTAGGGAGCCTCCGGACGCACCTCGGGTCCCCGTTCGATGCTCAGGGTCGTGCGACCGTCATCCCTGGTGGGGGTGACGGTCAACCCGGTCGCCTCCAGCACACCGGTCATCAGGGTGACGTCCGCGATGTCTGGCACGTTCGCGAGCGTATGGGTCCCCTCGGCGAGCAGACAGGCCGCCATCAACTTGAGCGCGCTGTTCTTCGCGCCGCTTATCTGGACCTCTCCTTGGAGTGGACCCGACTTGTGGACCAGGTAGCGGCTCATCGCTCAAAGTATGGCTTGCCGGCGCCGATCGTCTATGCGCTCGCCTCCGTACATAGGATCTCGCCGGTGGGCCGAGCGATGCGCATGACCGTCGACGCAGCCGGGTTGGCCCGCAGACTCGCTCCACGCGACGACGTCCTCGTGCTCGAGGCGATGGTCGGGGACGATCCCGGTGAGCGCCGGTACTCCGCGGACGAGGGGCCGTTCCGCTCCTACGAGCGGGTCGTGCGCTATCGGGAGACCGCACACGGCACTTTCGAGTTGGACCAGCGGGTGCGGTTCCGCACGGCGATCCCCGTGTTCTCGGTGCTGTTCCATCCGCTCATCGCCCGTGCGCTGCGCAAGGCGCCGGGTCCCGGATACAAGCCGGTCTGGTTGCTCCCGGATCGTCTCGGCGCCAGGGCGTCGTCGATCGTGGCGGCGATGTGCCTGTTCCACGTCGTCGGGGGCGTGCTCTACGCACTGCTCACCAACCTGTTGACGTTCGCGTCGCACGACCTCGGCGACGGGAGCGCCGGCGAGCAGTCGGTCGTGTTCGCGGTCGCCCGCATCGGTGCTCTGCTCACGATCGTGGTGATGGCCTTCGCCGATCGGGTGGGCCGTCGCAGGGTCGCCATCTGGGCTGCCGGCGTGTCGGTGCTGTTGACCATCGCATCAGCGGCCGCACCCTCCCTCGTGACGCTCGCGTTTCTCCAGACCTTCAGCCGCAACCTTGCGATCGCCGCCATGTTGGCGTCGGACACCCTCAGCGTGGAGGAGATCCCACCGGGTTCGCGCGCTAGCGCTCAGGGCCTCGCCGCGCTCAGCTACGGCCTCGGGACCGGGGCTGTGGTCATCCTGTTGCCGCTGGCAGACCTCGGTGACGGAGCCTGGCGACTCGTGTTCCTGGTGGCGCTTCTGTGCGCACCCGTGATCGCGATCGCTTCACGGCACCTGCCCGAGAGCCGCCGGTTCACCCATCGGGAGCGGTTCGTGCCCGAGGCACGACGGGTGAGACCGGCGCGGTTCGTGTACCTGGCGGTGCTCCTCGTGCTGGTCAACCTGTTCGTGTCGCCCGCCTCGCAGCTACAGAACGACTACCTGCGCACCGACCGCGGGTTCTCCGGGAGCCGCATCACGTTGTTCCTGGTGGTCACCTCGGTGCTCGGCACCTTCGGTGTGCTCTGGGGTAGTCGCCTGGCGGACCGAAGGAGTCGTCGGATGGCCCTGGTGCCCGGACTGCTCGCGGCGGGCGTCCTCGGGGCGGTGTTCTTCATGGTCTCCGGTGCACCGATGTGGATCACCTCCACGATCGCCACGGGTGTGGGGGCGCTGTCGATCCCTGCCCTCGGGGTGCTGGCACCCGAGATGTTCCCCACCGCACGGCGCGGGACCGCGCGTGGCGCCCTGAGCGCGATCGCCACCGGAGGCAGTGCGCTGGGCCTGCTGGTCGCCGGCGTGCTCGTGGACCGCCTCGACTACGGAGCGGCCTTCGGCTGGCTGATGATCGCACCGTTGCTGGCAACCGTGATGGCTGTGTGGGCGCCGGAGTCATCAGGGGTGGAGTTGGAGGAGCTCAACGAGAACGTGGTCGAGCGGGAGGGTGCCGACGACCCAACCCGAGCCAGTCCCTGATCTCGGCGATCACCTCTGCATCGGTCCCCTTGAGGTCGTGCCTCCCCTTCAGGGTCACCGAGGTGACCGGACCCTTCACGAGGGACTGGGCGTCGCCGATCTCCTCGGGTGTGCCGAACGGGTCGCGGTCGCCGCAGAGCCACAGGCTCGGGACCCGCAGGTCGCCAAGGTGCTCCGTGCGCAGCTTGTCGGGCTTGGTGGGCGGGTGCAGTGGATACGCGATCAGCACAACCCCCGCCACTTCGAGCCCTTCGGCGGCGGCCATCGAGCACATCCGCCCACCCATCGACCGTCCGCCGATCACCAGACGGGAGGTCTCCACCCCCAGACCCTCTGCGATCCGAGCCACCTCGTCGACTATCGACGCGATCAGCTTCGGCGCCCGGTCGGGAGCCTTGCGTCCCTCACGCCGGTAGGGGAAGTCGACCGGTTCGACCGGCATCTCGGTGATCGCGTCGCGGATCGCCAACAGCGAGGGGTGGTCGGCTCCCGTACCCGCACCGGGCCACAGGACCAGAGCTGCGGGATCCTTGGGACGACGTCGTGCCATCCCCCAAGCGTGCCATCCCCCGGACACACCATCCCCCGAAACGCACCATCCCCCGAACGTGGCAGGGCGCCGTGCTCAACCGAGCAGGATGCGCCTGGCCGTATTCAGCTCCGCGATGCGCTGAGCGGCGCCGTCGATGGGCGCTCCGTGGTCCGGGTGGGCGTCGCGCAGGGCGCTGCGGAACGCCCGCTGCACCGTGCGCCGCCCCACCGCACTCTCGGTCCCTGTGAGCCCCAGCAGGTCGAGTGCCCAGCCGACCGGGTCCGCCGACACCCCCAGCACAGGATCATCCACCGACACCCCGGCCCAGTCCCCGTGGATCGACCCGACCCGCAGCACCGCGAGCAGGTCCTCCCCCGGTGTGCCCGCCCAGGCGAGCCCCACACGCAATGCAGCACATACCCGCGACCGCGCAGACGCGGGCGCCGTTCGGGCGCAGTACACCGCTGCAAGGCAGTGCTGGGTAGCCGTGCCGTTGGTGCGGTCGACCTCGAGCCGGAACATAGCGCGCGGATCCAACGCCGACGCGTCGACTTCGACCAGTCGGTTGACGCTTCGCTTGAGCCCCACCCGGTCGCGCTGGAACCGGTGCCGCAGGCGGGGTTGGGGGACACGCCGACCGCCGTCGATGTCGTCGATCAGGCGGTGCAGGTCGACCGTGTCGTCCTCGTCGAGCGCCGGGCCGAACGTCGCCACGACGCCTCCCAACAGCATCGAGGCCAGCGCCACGCGACGGGTCGACTCGTTGACGTTGTCGGTACCGCTGTTGGGAAATCCCAGCGAGCCGAGGGCTATTCGTCTGGTTGGAGCCACAGGGCGCGAGAAGAAGGCCTCGAAGTCGGCCACCACGCGCGCACGGGGCACCGGATCAACCCAACTTCTCGTCGATCATGTTCATGCTGATCGCCTATCACACGAACCGACGCAGCCGATCGCGCAGATCCAACGCAACGACCTCCACCGGATCCGCGTACGCGTCCTCACCGGTAGCCCCGTCATCGGTCGCTCCATCACCGGTGGCTCCGTCATCGGTCGCTCCGTCATCGGTCGCTCCGTCACCGGTAGCTCCGTCATCGGTAGCCCCGTCATCGGTCGCTCCGTCACTGTGGCCGACAGGCTCGCTTCGAGCGGTGGGATCGGCGATCACATCAGCGAGGCGGCTGGTGGTCCGCTGGAGCTTTCGCCATTCTTCGGGCTCGACACCGAAGGGCGTCGCAACCCGGCGGACCACAGCGGCGGCCTTGGGGATCCGCTTGCGCGCCTTGCGGTCGTGCGGGTCGTTGCAGAGCCGGTCGACGAGCACGAAAAGTGAGCTGAGCCGCTCGTTGAGCTCCAAGCCGCTCATCTCCTCGCCACCGTCGGGCTCACCGAGATCGTCGAGGAGTCCCTCGATCTGCTCGGCGTGGTCGACCTGGACCACGACATGGCCCTCGGAGTTCCACTCGTAGGAGATACCTGCATCCACGAGCTCGTCCACGACCCAGTTCTGCGACTCCCCCGACCAGGTGGAGATGTCGAACGCAACGGTCTCCTCCGACGCGTCGATCGAGGCCTCCGCTGTACCGAGCGCGACCTCGACGAGCTCATCCACGGTCTCTTCGAGCTCGGCTGGAACCACGAGCACGGTCCCCTGGAAGGCGAAGGGGATGCCCTGGTCCTCGAGCACGCTGCGCAGCACCCGGCGGGTCTCCCCCGCCCAGGGGCTGCAGTCGTATTCGACCTGTTCGGCCATCGTCGACCTCCCGGGGACCTGCCCCTGCTCCCGGACCTGCCACCGGCCCCGGAACCCGTGCTGAAGCTGTTCAGGGCCCATCGTGGCACGTCTAGTGGGTTGGGCCACCTTCGCCGGAGGGCGGTAGCTTCGCTGCCATGGCAAGCGTTCCGGATCGCAACCTCGCACTCGAGCTCACCCGCACCACCGAGGCTGCTGCGCTCGCAGCGTCGCGCTGGGTCGGTCGGGGAGACAAGGAGGGAGCGGACGGCGCCGCGGTCGACGCGATGCGCCTCGTGCTCGGCACGGTGTCGATGACCGGCACCGTGATCATCGGCGAGGGCGAAAAAGACGAAGCGCCGATGCTGTTCAACGGCGAGGCCGTCGGCGACGGCGTGGGGCCCGCGGTCGACATCGCGGTGGACCCGATCGACGGCACCACGCTCACCTCCAAGGGACGCGGCGGAGCCGTTGCGGTGATCGCCGTGTCCGAGCAGGGAACGATGTTCGATCCGGGGCCGTGCGTGTACATGGACAAGATCGCGGTCGGCCCCGAGGCCAAGGGCGCGGTCGACCTGAACGCCTCGGTGGGCGACAACCTGCGTGCCATCGCCCAGGCCAAGGGGATAGACGTGACCGAGGTGACCGCAACGGTGCTCGACCGTCCCCGTCACGACGACATAGTGCGCGAGATCCGCGAGGCCGGCTCACGTATCCGGTTGATCGGCGACGGCGACGTGGCCGGTGCGATAGCCACCGCATGGCCGGATTCGGGCGTGGACGTCCTGTTCGGCATCGGCGGCACACCCGAGGGTGTGATCGCAGCAGCGGCGCTCAAGTGCATGGGCGGCGAGCAACTCGGCCGCCTGTGGCCCCGCGACGACGCCGAACGAAAGGCCGCGGAGGACGCCGGATACGACCTCTCAAAGGTGCTCGACACCGACGATCTGGTCGCCGGAGACAACTGCTTCTTCGCCGCGACGGGTATCACAGACGGCAACCTTCTCAGAGGCGTGCACTTCACACGCGGCGGGGCCAGCACCCAGTCGCTGGTGATGCGTTCGAGCTCTGGAACGGTTCGCCTGATCGACGCACAGCACCGCGCGGAGAAGCTCCCCTGGAAGCCACCGCTCTGAACCTCGGGCCCGGCGACGCGGCCCGGCGGCGCGGCGCGGCGACGCGTCGAAGTGGTGCCTCAAGGAAACGAAGCACCTTCACCACCGTTGGGGAGCCCGCTTCAGGCCGCGGGTCGTCGTCGGCGATGCCCAGACACCCGGCCGCCGGGATACGTACGCTGTTGGGCCGCCAGCAACTCGCCCATCGGGTTCTCCCACACGAGCACTAGTCGTCCACCAGCACTCCCATCGCTGGTTCCGCAGCATTGCGACACTTCGGTGCGCGGCGAACCACCGACCTCACCCCGGTCGGCTCCGTCGAGCTCAGCTCGGGTGTCATCGCCCATCCACGTGAGACCTCCGAGGTGCACGCCTGGCTGTAGGTCGTCGATGTCGCGCATGGACAACGTCCATGGGTCGCCCGAGTGCACCAGTCCGTGGTGGCGCCGGCACAACAAGGCCCCGTTGGTGATGTCGGACGATCCCCCGTTGCGGAACCACTCGACGTGGTGCGCGTCGCACCACGATGGCGGAGCATCGCAGCCGGGGAACACGCAGCCACCGTCACGCAGGAACAAGGCGTCGCGCTGCGCCCGGTTGAAGAACCGCTGGGTCCGCCCGGCGAACAGGGGGTTGCCCTCCCCGTCCATCACCACGGGTTGCAACCACATGTCGCACGAGAGGGTGGCGACCGTATCCTCACACGGAACCCGACCATCGCTGGTCTCGACCCGTGTGGGCCGACCATCTTCGCCGCAGGTGATGGCGATCACGGCTTCGACCCGCGCCTTCGCGCTCTCCGCCTTGGGTGCGGCTGCCCCACGCCGCAGGAGCTCGACGATCGCGCGGGCCCTGAGCACGCCGCGGCTCGGCACGTGTGAGCCTGCTGCTTCGGACTCCGAAGTGGCAGCGCGGAACTGCCGGTCGGTCTCCTCGTTGATGATCCGCTCGGCGACGACAGCGTTGTGCCCGGTGAGCTCGAGGAACACCGCCAGCTCGCCGGTGTCGAGGGTGGACATGGACGCGTGGTCGCGGTCGGCGCAGTCGGGCTCCGCTCCGTCGGGATCGAGCAGCTTGGCGAGCCGTCTGACCTGGTCGCGGTAGCGGCGGAACGACTCGGTGAGCGCGATGTCGACCAGGCGTTCCTCGATCGCAACCATCGCCTCACGGTTGCGGCCGTTGAGCACCGATGCGAGAACAGCGAGGTGATCGATCGACACACGCGCATCGCGGAACGTCTCTGCGAACACCGGGAAGTCATCCATCACCGAGGCCACCGCAACGTCGCGCCGAGCGGGGTTGTCGGACCCGCTCGTCGCATGCGCACGCCACCGGGCGGGGTTGAGGCCGGTCCGGACCCGTGCATCGTGGCGGCCGTCCAGGGCACCCATCGCCTCTGCGATCGCAGCATCGACCCGCCGGCGGGTGCGCTCCAGGCTGAGCACCGAGCCCGTGAGTTCGTCGAGGCACATCGCAGCGAAGTCGACCCCGCTCAACGAGTCGACCGCCCCGAGGTCACCGAGGGTCACAGGAGCCGGAGCATCCTCGGTGGCCGCCAACTCCACGAGAAGGTCCTGAGCCCACCGCTCGCGCAACATCTCTACCCGCAGCCA
>JBKEAI010000256.1:0-3264 GCA_047972145.1 Microthrixaceae bacterium | reverse complement strand
GGCTGGAGGCTCCGTCGACGAGGTCGTCGATCGAGTCCCCTCCGAGTTGGTCGAGGCGAACGCCCGCCCGCAACGCCACCAGCACCCGTACCGCGAGTGCCGCGCCGACGGGCTGGTCGGGAGTCTGCACCGACGGCACCTCGCCGGGTGCGGGTGGGGGTTCCGGTGCCGCAGCGGTGGGCGGCTGGAGGGCTTCGCCGGTCGATTCCTCCTCACCGGGCCCGTCGGCCTCATCCTCATCGGGCCCGTCGGCGACAACCGGCTCCGGGTCGCGGTCGGTCTCGGTCACCGCCGCTACGTCGAGCTCGACGTGCAGCACCTCGGGACGCAGCCCGCGGTGTCCCTCGAGTGCGAGCGCCCCCTTGGTCAGGTTGGTCAGCGTCGGCTGGGAGCCGACGCCCACCTCGATGATCCGCTGCACTCCCAGCCCACCGTCGGTTCGCGGGGTGCAGAGCAGCTCGGTGGTCTCGATCCAGCGCACCGGTGAGGCGAACTGCCACGCGAGCAGTTCGATCAAAAGGATCCGTCCGGCCCGGCGGGCGTCGGTGCTGTGCCAGTGCTCCAGGAGCTCGACCAGTTGCTCGGAACGACCATCGAGCAGCTCGTCGACCGCAGCGACGTACTCGCGGTCGATCCGCAGCGGCACCGGGTACAGGTTCGGGACGTAGCGACCCTCGAGGGAGGCGAAGTCTGCGTCGGTGGGGACGTTGGCCTCCAGGTGCGAGCGGAACTCCGCCACCCCACCTGCGAGTGCGGACGAGTGGAACGGCACGTCGATGCCCGGGATCATCAACAGCGGATCGCGCCCACCGCTTTGCACACCACGACCTGCTGCTCGGAGGCGTTGCGCGAACACCTCCAGGCTTGCGACCGTCCCGGCTACCGCGTACTGCTTGCCGCGCAGGTTGTGGTTCACGACCTCGCAGAGCTCACCGGTGTCGAGCGCGACCTCCTCCACCAGAGCCTCGACCGTCGCGTGGTCGATGCCCGCGAGGTGTGGTCGCACCGCAGCGAGCCGGTACTGCGAGTTCCCGGCATCGTCGCGCGGTACCAGGTGGTGCATCGCCAGACCACGGGCGAACACCAGCTCGATCAGGTTCTCGAGGGCGAGCACGTCACCGAGTGCTGCGAGGGCGTTGTACTCGCCCACCGAGTGCCCCGCACACACCGCTGCCGGATCGAGCACCCCCAACTCGTCGAGCTCGGCGACCTGGGCGCACGCCAGGGTTGCCATCGCCACCTGGGTGAACTGGGTGAGGAACAGCACGCCCGCCGGATGCCGGTAGGTGGTGTCCCCGCAACGCAGGTTCGTCGGGTTCTCACGCACGACCTCGAGCACCGAGAAGCCGAGCACCCTGCGACAGTGTGCGTCGGCCCGGTCCCACACCTCCCGTGACCTCTCACTGCGTTCGTAGCCGTCCATCCCCATGCCTACCGACTGCACGCCCTGACCGGGGAAGACGTAGGCGGTGCGCGGCGCAGCGACCGTTGCCGATGCGACCGCGACCGTCGCCTCGTCGGCTGTGACCACGATCCGCAGCAGGCGGGCACCCCTTTCGACGGCGACCCGCTCGACGCGCACTTCCACCTCGGCACCCGGCGACACCGCGTCGGTGAACGAGATGTCCCAATCGGTGAGCCGTGTCACGTCCCCGTCGGCGGCCTCGTCCACCGTGACCCGTTGCGCCAGCGCAGAGGTCCACATGCCGTGCACGATCCGCCCGGGCAACCCGCAGAAGCGGGCGAAGACGTCGCTGCGGTGGATCGGGTTCGGATCCCCGGTGACCTCTGCGAACCGCTCGAGGTCGACCGGCGCGCGGAACACCTGAGAACCCAACGTCCGCACCGGGGTGCCCACCGCTCCGGGTGCGCTGGTGGTCGGTTCTGCGGCCCCAGCACCAGTGGGTTCCGCAGCGCGGAAGTGGCCCCTGAGCAGGAACTCGTCGTGCAGCACCGCTGCGGGCCGGCCCTCCACCGACACCAGGCTGCGTGTGGCGAACATCGTGCCCGACCCATGCGCACGGTCCTGCGCGCGAACCTCCACCGAGACCCTGTCACCGGTGATTCGGCCAACCGAATCGCTCCCGGCCGCTCTGGGCAGGAGCAACACCGGATCGAGCACCTCGACGCGGTGCGACGCGTGCAGCAGGTCGAGGATCGCCTCGCCGTGGCGCGATGCGATCGACGAGAAGATCTGTGGCCAAGCGGCTCCCACCCACCGGTCGGGCAGCGCCACCGCACCCCCCACCAGCAGCGAGTGGTCGTGCGCGTCGGAGGGCACCTCGGAACCGACGGATGTCAGCGCCGATGCCAGGTCGTGAAGCGACGCACCGTCGAGTTCGACCACCGGGGTGCCCGCGTGCGAACGGACCGCCAACTCGAAGCTGATGCTCGAATGCCCACCCGGTGCGTCGCCCAGATCCAGGGCGAGCCCCACCACCCCGTGGTCACGTTCGGTCAGCGCGAACCCGCCCGGGTCCAGCGCCGTGAGCGGGTTCGACCGGGCCCGCCCATCGGTGAACCAACTCCGGGCCGAGCGCACCGCCGCGAGCGCGGGCGTTCCCCCACTCCGGGGGCCAAGCAACCGGAACGGGGCCACCGTGGAATCGGTCCGCCCGGTGCGCCGACTCCGGTCGCTGGTGAGCTGGTCGACGACACCGGCTTCGAAGCGATCCAGCAGGTCGGCGACCGGCTCATCGGTCCGGTCGATGCCCGCCAGCGACAGGGGTCCGGGTATGACCAGGGTCTGGTCCGCGTCGAAGCGCTCGCTGTGGGCCTGCCACAGCGAGTCGGACTGGTAGCGGCGGCGCACGTCCGCGTCGATGCGCGACACGAACGGCATCGGCTTGCCGGGCCTTGCACACAGCGATTCGAACCAGTCCACGTCCGCGGGGTGCACCAGCGTGTCGGCAGCTACGGGATGGTCCTCCAGCAGCGTCTCGATCGCGTTGGCCGGATCATCCACGGAGCGCGGGTCTGCGAACCTCGTCGGTACCGACCCTTCCTCGACGGGCGACAGGCGGGCCTCGCAGCGGCCGAGGAGATCCACGAACGCGCCGCGGTGGGTGGGATCGAGCCAGCACCCATCCTCGTAACGGCTGCCCGAGCCGATGGCGACCAGATCGGCGAACCGCTCCAATATTTCCAGGTAGGTCATCTCCGCGACCTCCCCGAAGTACGGCTTGGCGGTCCGCGCGAGTGCATCGACGATCTCTTCGCGCCGCTCGGCCACCGCTTCTTCGTCGCCCGCCACCTCGTCCAACA
>JBKEAI010000105.1:0-11163 GCA_047972145.1 Microthrixaceae bacterium | reverse complement strand
CCGAGTGCGTCCACGGCGCCGCCGATGACAAGCTCGCAGCCCTCGCAGCCGCCACGCTGAACACCACAGGGACGCCGCGCCCATCAGCGGACCACTCCCGTGCCGGTGCGGCCCAGCCCCGCGCTGATGCGGCCCAGCCCGTTCCGGTCGTCCTGCGACGGTAGCTTTCGTCGAGCCTGGCCGACTCATGTTCGCCGTGTGAGTCACCCACGATCAATACAACACCCACCGACTGAGTTCGCCAACTTGAGTCGCGCAGGTGAACTTGAGTCGCGCAGGCAAGGTTCGTACCAGGCAGGAATGTTGGCATGCGCAACGACTTGCAAGGTGCAGACTGGGTAGCCGTGGAAGGACAAGACGCCTTGAGCGACGCAGCAACTGAGTGGAACGAGCGCTACGCGGAGCGCGAGCAGCGCTGGAGCGGTGAACCCAACGGGGCTCTCGTCGCTGAGGTGGCAGACCTGTCGGCCGGTTCGGCTCTCGATGTCGGCTGTGGGGAGGGAGCCGACGCGATCTGGCTGGCCCGCCAGGGCTGGCAGGTGACCGGCATCGACATCTCCAGCGTCGCGATCGAACGGGCGGAGCAGGCGGCTGAGTCGGCGGGTGTGGAAGCGACCTGGATCGCGGGCGACCTGGTCGATGGTCTGCCCGAGGGATCGACCTACGACCTGGTGGCGATGAGCTACCCGGCGTTGCCCAGTTCGTCGGCCGACAGGTCGGTGGCGGCCCTGCTGAGCGCGGTTGCACCCGGCGGCATGCTCCTGGTCGTCGGCCACGACATGTTCGGATCCGAACATGCTCGCAAACATGCCGAGGAACGTGGCTTCGATCCGGCCGACTACATCCAGCCGCGCGACATCGCGCCACGGTTGGTTGACGGCTGGGAGATCGAGGTCGACGAGGTCCGCCCACGCCAGACCCCATCAGGCTTCGATGGTCCCGACATCGACGACGTCGTTCTGAGAGCTCGGCGCCTCTGAGTCGGGCGAGGCGCCGCTGCGCAAGTCACCAAGCCGTCGGGGTTGACGGTTGTTCCGTGCGAGGCACCGTATCCACAGAGAGACGCCGCAGCGACTGGTGCTCGTCGAGCGACCCGGGCACTCGTCGGTCAGAAATCCAACGGCCCCGGTCGGCGCCAGGGTCCACCGACCAGCAGGCTCAGAACCAAGTCCTACAGGACCAGGTTAACTCTATTGGTCGACTGATGAGACGACCCCGCGGGTGCCGTCCACCCGCACCAACTGCCCGTCGGTGAGCGTGCTGGTCGCGACCCCGGTGCCCAGCACGGCGGGCAGACCGTTCTCCCGAGCCGCGATCGCCGCATGGCTGAAGGCTCCACCACCGTCGGCGACGATCGCGCTGGCGAGGGGGAACACGGGCGACCAGGCCGGACTGGTGACCGGGCACACGAGCACATCGCCTTCACCCAACCGGTCGATCTCGGAGTGCGATCGGATCACGCGCACGGTCCCCTGGGCAACTCCTGCGGACGCGGGGACACCTGTGAGCAGGGCGTTCGGGTCTTCTGATTCAGCTGCCGCTTCCGGATACTCGTGGCCGACCACCCACAGGACCGGTTCGTTCACCACACGCAACGGTTCAGGTAGGCGTGAGATGTTCGGGGGCGCACTCTGGGCACCGATGTGCGTGGGCCCTGGATGTGCACGCGTCCACGCCTCTTCGCCCCGTCGCCGCAGCACGCTTGCCACGAGGTCGCCGGTGTCGTTGCCCGAGAGGGCGGCAACTAGCTCCTGGTAGCTCAGGTAGGCGGCATCTGCGGGGCTCGCCAGCTCATCGCGTGCTGCCAGTCGGGCCCCCACCTCCAGCATCCACCGCCGTAGGAGGCCCATCGGCCGGTCACCGAGGATGATCGTGTTGTCCTCGCGCACGGGGTAGACCTCGAGCGCCTTCGCGAGGATCTCGTCGAACTCCTCGCACCGTTCCGGCGCGATGGCGGTGCGGGCCTCGTTAGCGATCTCGTCGGCATCGCTGTAGCCGACGTCGGTGGGGGTGTTGCACAGGAGCCGGGTGACGGTGCCCGGTCGCTCAGCCAGCACCGGCACTCCAGCGTCGTAGTTGACGATCGCCCAGCCGTGCTGGTCCATCCAGCCGGCGAGGTGATCGGCGAGCTCGGGGTCGACATCGGCCAATGCCGCCACCGGGTCCCGCGGGTTGTCCTCCAACGCAGAGAAGGCTCCGTCGGTGCGTTCGATACGTGCGCGGATCGATGCGAGAGCGCCGTGCGCGGCGCGTGTGGCAGGGGAGTAACCGGCGAGCATGCGCACTGTGCGGTCGTCGTCCCAGCCGAGGGTCTCCGTGACGATCCGGTGCAGGTCGTACAGCGCCCTTGCGTACGGCATGATCAACCGGAAGTGCATAGCGGTGCCGTCGCGCAGCATCGTGGCGCAGCGCCGGCCATGGGTCGCCAACCCCTCGTCGCTGAGCGATCCGAGGGTGACCGTGCGCAGTTCCTTGTCGAGGGCGATCATCCGGTCGCGCACCTCGCTGTGCCAGTCATCCAGCCAGCGTTGGGGAAGGTCCGCCGCCAGGGCGCGACGGGCGACCGCGGTCCGCTTGCGCAACGTCGGCACAACCCGGGCTGCGAGGCCGAGCACGAACGCGGGTGGCGGGTTGCCGGCACCGTTGGCGTCGCCGAACGCGGGCAGCGCCCGGCCGTATACCTCCCCGCCGACGCACACCTCCTCGAGTCCGCGTATCAACAGCCCCATCTCATCGAAAACCGCGTGGACGTCATCCGCGGGAAGGTGGATCACCGACCACCCGAACGGTGTGAGCGGTTCGGGATAGTGCGCCAGATCCTTGCGCCAGTTGTTGCCCTCGGGCAGGGCAGGCTCCACCGGCAGGACCGTGATGTCGCGCGACTGGAGGATCTGGAGCCGGTCACCTTCGATCGCCCACTCGATGTCCTGGGGGCGGCCGGCCTTCTCCTCGATGCGTCGTGCCACCCTTGCGAGCTCGAGTACCTGGTCGGTTCGAAGGGATCCTATGTCGCCGCGAATCGAGTCGCCGGTCAGCGGATGGTTCGTGCGGACCGTGATGTCGGTGCCGGTCACCTCTCCCTGCACGAGGGCCTCCCCGAGGCCATCGGTGGCGGCGATGCGCACCACGTCGCGCTCGCCGGTGAGTGGATCCGCGGTGAAGGCCACCCCAGCCTGATCCGCCGGCACCAGCTTCTGGATGATGACCGCGACGTCACCGCTCGCTCGCCGGTCCTTCTGGGCATGCAACGTTCCCGCCAGGCAGCGTCGCACCGATGCGCTCACCTGATCCACCCCGCGGACATCCAATTCGGTGACCGTCGCGCCGGCGTGGGCGCTGATGGCCGAGTCCTCCCAGGTGGCGGAGGCCCGTACGGCGACCGGCTGGCCGACCCTGTGGAGCAGCTCGGGCAGGGTGTCGTGCAACAGGTCATCAAGGTCTCTGGAGTCGGCCAGCGAAGCGATGCCCACGGGCAGGACCATCGCCGGGGGTACGTCGAAACCCCATGCGCCAAGACGTGCGAGTCCGGCAGCCTTGTTGCCAACGACCGAGGCGTCGTGTGCGTCGGGATCCCCTAATGACACGACGCGCAGTGCTTGGGTCGCCGGGCGCGCCTCGCCGTCCGACGACTCGATGTCGTGCGCGGCACCCGACACCACTGGCTCGGTATCCCTCACCCCGACCTTGGTCGATTCGTCGTTCACCGTTCCCCCTTTGGTTGCACGTGTTGGCAGTCGTCATCGGCCAACGGCGCTCAAGGCACGTCGTTGTCCTGCGTCGTGCTCGGGAGGTTCCCGTGCTCGGCGGCGTCCACCAGGGCTCGGATCGCCCACTGAACGACCGTGGTGGCCGTATCGGTGTCGAGGCCGTACTCGTGGGTGAGCCAGAACCAGCTTCGGTGACTCAACATGTGGCGCATCACCAGGGCTATGGGACGCGCTTGGTCCTCTGGCACGTCCGCCATGGCATCTGTGAACATCTCAACGAGTGCGACGGTGCGCTCTGAGCGCTGCGCGTCCTCACCCACGTTCGCGAGCGGCAGTTGTGCCAGGGCTCCGGATATCGGACCCAGATCCCTAAAGATCCGGTTGTTCGTCGCGACCGCGCCGAGAAGTCCGTCCAAGTCCTTCACGTCCTCATGGCGCACGCCACCGAGTTGGGCCATTCGTTGCCCGAACTCCTCTTTGAGGGCTTCCAGCAGGTCGTCGCGGGTCGGGAAGTGGTTGTAGACCGTGCGAAGCGACACCCCGGCTTGTTCGGCCACCTCGCGCATCGAGAAGTCGAGGTGGTGTCGTTCGGTGACCAGGTCTGCACAGGTATCGACGATCGCCTGGCGTCCGAGCTCGCGTTGTCGTGTCCGTAGATCAGAGATACACAAACCATAAAGTAAGTGCACAGATAGTGCAATTACTCATTGGGCTCGGCCGGCATTGGGATTTCACATCGGTGAGCCCCACCGTTGAGCCCAGCGCTTGAGCCCAGCCCTTGAGCCCAGCCTTTGAGGTGGTGTCAGCTGAGGGCGGTGACGATCGCCATCAAGGTTCCAAGGGTGCCGATGAGCGCGACCGTCTGCCATAGCAACAGCCGGTACATGTGCACCCGCAGCTCAGCCATCTGGACCTGGAGCTCACCTCGCAACCCAGTTTCGAGCAGGTCTAGGTCCCGCTTGGTTGCTACGTCGGCCCAGCCGACTGGTGGTAGATGGTCCATCAGGATCTCCGCCCGTTCAGCACCGAGTGCCTCGATGAGACCCTGGTGTAGCTCGTGACGTTGTGAGTTCGTGATCGACATGGTACCTCCGCAATGGAATCCGCGACCGTCCCGATCGCTCCATCGGGCCTGGTCGTATGGGTTGGGGGAGGTGAGGTCCCGATCCACGAGGACCCGTGCCTGAGCATCGGTCATGGGTGTGACATGCCCGGGATCGCGATGATGCAGCACAGCCGAACTTGGTACGTTGGACACAACAGGGGCAGCTCGACCGCAGGGGGAACAGTGCCGAATCTCGACCAGAACGCTGACTTGACCGGACCTGGTGCATCGGCCGGTAGCGCCGACTCGAGTGGGGCGGTGAGCACAGCGGAGCTCGACAGCCTCGAAACCCTGATGGGGCAGTCGAATGCGGATGTAGACGAACTGGTCCACCACGTGCGCGACAACGCGGACGTGATCTTCACGTGGAACTACGACCAGGGTGAGCGGGCATCGCTGTCGAAGCTCTATGAGAAGGCGAAGGGTGCGCAGTGGAACGGAGCGACCGACCTGCCGTGGGAGACCGATGTCGACCAGGAGTTCTTCGCTCATTCCCTCGCCCAGATGGACGCGGCGGAACGCGAGGCGAAGGGCATCGACCTGACCGGCACCGTGTTCGAGCGGTGGGGTGATCGCGAGTGGGAGGCCCAGGCCTTCGAGGTGCAGAACTGGACGATGAGTCAGTTCCTCCACGGCGAACAGGGTGCGCTGGTGTGCTCGGCGAAGATCGTCGAGACGGTTCCGTGGGTGGATGCCAAGTACTACGCGTCCACCCAGGTGATGGACGAGGCCCGCCACGTCGAGGTGTTCGCCCGGTATCTCGATGAGAAGATGGCCGGCCACTACCCGGTCAACAGGCACCTTCGTGAACTCCTCGACGACATCATCGCGGACTCGCGTTGGGACATGACCTACCTGGGTATGCAGATCATGATCGAGGGACTCGCGCTTGCATCGTTCGGCATGGCCCATGCCGTCACACCGGATCCGTTGCTGCGCCAACTACTGCGCTACGTGATGAGCGACGAGGCGCGCCATGTGGCGTTCGGGGTGCTGTCGCTCGCCGAGTACTACCAGGAGCTGACCGAGGCCGAGATGTTCGAACGCCAGCAGTTCGCGTTCGAGGCCGCGGTGCGCATGCGCGACCGCTTCATGGCCCAGGAGATGTGGGAACGACTCGGGGTGCCGCCACGCGACGCGGCGAAGATCTTCGCGGAGACCCCCGAGCAGAAGAACGCCGACCCGTTCCAGCAACTCCTGTTCTCCAAGATCGTGCCCAACTGCAAGAAGCTCGGCCTGCTCGACGCCAACAACGGTTGGCTGCGCGAACGCTTCGACACGCTCGGGGTCAGCCAGTTCGAGGACTGGGCGGACACCTCGACCGACTACGAGGTGCTCGACGAGGTCTCCAAGGACCGCGCCGAGGGTGCTGCCGCGACCTGAGGCCCTGCCGCGACCTGAGGCCCTGCCGCGCGGCACCGACTGGGTGATCCCGGATCGAGCTGCCGAGCTGAGTCGCCCCGGTTTGAATTGCCGAACCGAACTGCCGATCCGGGTTGCCGAACTGGGCAACGCCAACAGCGCGCGAGTCCTCAGGCGGCTGACGGGACGCGTGGTGTCTGTCGGACCGGCGCTACAGGGTCGGCAGGCTCCAGCCGAAGTGATGGGTCGTCATCCGAAGCGTGAAGCAGGTGAGCCCGGCGACCACGGCGACGGTCGAGCGCCGGTACCCACGGCTCACCCCGACCGCAGTCATCGTCGCGGCGAGCAAGGCTGCCGTGGCGTACACGTCCGCGTTGAGCGCCACCGGGACCCGGTTGATGATGATGTCGCGCATCACGCCACCACCAACCGCGGTGATGGTCCCGATCAGCGCTGCGGACACCACGCTCAGGCCCCGATCGAGGGTCATCAATGCGCCTACCACCGCGAACAGGGCGAGCCCCGCGGCGTCGAGCGCGACGACTGGTTCCCACGCCACGTCGAACGCGGTGCGGTAGCTGGCGATCGCGACCAAGCCGCCGAGCAGCGAAAGCGTCAGGTAGCGCAGGTCGTGGACCGCGGCGGGTGGGACGTGGCCGGTCAGCAGGTCGCGGATAGCTCCTCCTCCGAGGGCGCTTACACATGCGACGACGACCACGCCGAACACGTCGAGTCCCGCGGCGGCACCGATCGCTCCACCGTCGAGTGCGAACAGCACCGTGGCGGCCTGGTCCGCGACCAGGACGCGCCGGAAGTTGGGCAGGGGTGCTGTTGTGCAATCGCCAGCGGGCCGCGTCTGGGTCATCGGAACCCCATCGGCACGCGAGCGGCACGCGCTGAGTACGAAAGGCCTGGTTTCGTGGGTCGACCGATGGCCGGTCCGCTGCGACTCGCGGTCGCGATGCCGCTGTCTCGATTCCGTAGTCGGGTCTGCCGCTATGGCATCCCTCCGCCGGTTCGGCACACGGGTGGTTCCAATGGGACTTGCCAGGGAAGCACCGGTTTCTTTGGCATCGCTGTAGCGCGTTCGCCGGCCTTGGTGCTCTAGAGGGTGTGTACTGGAACACCGAGAGAGCGCACTTCGAGTCAGGGCGTGCATTGCTGGTGGCGCGACACGGGGAGGAAGGTCAACTGGTACGGATGGAAGAACCTGCCAGCGGAGCCGACGGCGACAGCGTGGAAGCGCTCCTCGCGCTCGCTGGGCCGCGCCTGCGGCGGGCGTATGTGGGTGCCTACGGCGTCGACCGCGCGGCTGAGGCCGCGGCCGAGTCGATCGCCTGGGGCTGGGAACACCGCGACCGCCTCACGGCGATGGACAACCCCGTGGGTTACCTGTACCGGGTTGGCCTGACGCGCACCCGGCCGCGGCGCAGACCGCTTCTACCCAAACCCGCAGAGGTTGGCCTGCCCCAAATCGAGCCCCGGCTCATCGACGCGTTGGCGGCACTTCCAGAACGCCAACGGGTAGCGGTGTGGCTGGTACACGCATGTGAGTGGACCCAGGTCGAGGTGGCCGAAGTGCTCGAAATCTCGCCATCGGCGGTGTCGACGCATGTCGCCCGCGGGATGAGGGCGCTGCGCGATGCACTGGAGGTCGCGCCATGAGACGGCTCCCAGCCGAGATCTCGATACCGAGGCGATCAGAGAGGCGCGCTGGATCATGTGGCAGTGAGGTGTCGCCGAGGCCAGGCCGAGAGAACACAACCTGGCCACATTCCTCGTCCCCATACGAGTGGGCCCTGGAAGGGAAGCAGTTCAGACCATGAGCAACGAACACGACACACCGACCGATTCGCAGATCTCCGAACAGTTGCGTTCGTATGCAGATGCGATCGAGTCTGCGCCGGCGGTCACCCGGCCGCTGCATCGTCCCGGCAACCGTGCGAGGATGGCCGTGATCGGGGTGGCTGCGGCCGCGGTGGTAGCTCTGGTCGCCGGGTTGATCGCCATCTACGACGGATCTGCTGACGAGCAGGTCACGACGCCCGCGGGGCTCGCTCCAGAACAACCCGAGGGCACAAAGCTGGATCCGGCCACCGACGAGGGTGTCGTGGCGAACTGCCCGGGCCGCCCGATCACTTCTGAGGACGAACTGGTCTTCGTGTCGGAGATCGTTTCGGATTCCAGGGAAGCAAGCGGTGGCGGCCCTGGCATACACGCTCATGTGCACCTGTATGGCCTGCAACCAACCACCGCTATCGATGACGATGCCGCTTTCGGAGCCGAGCGTGGACAGGTCGACTCCGGTGATGCCGAGGTGACGGGGACCACGACCTCCAAGGACGAGGCGGCTTCGTCAGGATCGTGGCTGGAGGTGTCGGTCTCGGAGGATGATCCGCTCGCCGCGGCAGACCCTGCCGGGGCGACCCCGACAATGGTCTCGATGTGTGATCCCACGTCTGCCTCACAGGAGCCCGTTGAGATCGAAGCGGTCCGATACGGGCTGAGTGGGGCCGCCCAGGCGGGCATTGTGGTGACGGCCACTCCAGTCGATGCCTCGATGCCGACCCTCTACGTCCAGGCCACCGGCACCATCCTGTTCGCCTCGGATTCGATGGCGGTGGAGGACACGTTGCGGACTGCGTTGGCCACCTTGCGTTGGAAACCGTGGGAAGCGGCGACACCTGCACCGGAATCCAGTGCCGATGAAACCGAACGCGGCGGCGCGGGCACGGAGATCACCATTGACTCGGTTGGGCCGTACAGGGTTGGCCAGACGGTGCCCGAAGATGCCCAGGGTGTGGAGACTGGGGAGTTCGGTGGGGTATGTGGTCACTGGAATCCCGACGGGTCCGACTGGTTCGATCGACGTAGCGGCGTGTCGATGCTGATCATTCGGGAGGACCTGTCCCAGCTACCGACCGTCGGTGCCATCTACACCCGTGACCCGGCGTACGTCACCACGTGGGGAACCTACATCGGCATGGATCTGGAGCTCCTCCGACGTATCCACGGTGATGATCTGGTGGTCGACCGGGTCGATGGCTGGGAGAACCCCACCGATGGTCTCGTGGCGGGCTACACCGACGTCGCAGCGATCCGCCAGGGTGACCGGGCGATCACGTACCACCTGCGCGACGACGTGGTTGACCAGATCAAGGTCAGCTCCGCGGATGCCTGGGGTGACGACGAAGGCTGCGCCTGAAGTGCCCGTGCCGGAAGTGCCTGCGTACAGTGCACTCGCCGACCCCGAAGTACACCCCCGCGGAGCTACCTAGACTTCTGCGGAGCAAGCCATCGGAAACGGAGTTCAGGTGAACGACGCGGCGGACGATTCCGGTTCGACATCGCGTGGTGGCGTTCCACGCCGCCCGGCGGGTGTCGAGCTGAGCGATGCCCGCGAGGCCGATGTCGGTGGCGTGCCGGTGCGCAGGGTGCTGCCCCAGCGCACGCGCCGGACCGTCGGCGCCTGGTGCTTCGTCGATCATGCCGGGGGCCCGGGATTGGCCGCGTCGATGGACGTGGGCCCCCATCCCCACATCGGGCTCCAGACCGTCACCTGGCTGCTCGAAGGGGAGGTGTTGCACCGCGACAGCCTCGGCAGCGAACAGGTGATCCGCCCGGGCCAGCTCAACCTGATGACCGCCGGTGGGGGAGTGGTGCACTCCGAGGAGCAGCTCCACACCCATCTCGCCACCAGCCGTGCGCTGCACGCGGTGCAGCTCTGGGTGGCGCTTCCCGAGGAGACCAGACACGGTCCCGCCGCGTTCGAGCACCACGCCGAGCTGCCACAGGTGGCACTCCCAGGTGGGGAGGCGACCGTGCTCGTCGGAGCGTTCGCCGGGACGACCTCACCGGCGCGCACCGACACCGAGCACTTCGGGGTGGACATGCGAAGCACCGGCGGACCGATCTCAGTGCCGCTGAGCACGCGACATGAACATGCTGTGGCCGTGGTGCAGGGTGCTGCGGAGACCGGTGGCACCACCATCACCCCCGGCCACCTCGCCTACATCGGCACTGGCTCAGACGAGTTGCACCTCGACGCAGAGGAGGGAAGCAGGTTCATCCTGTTGGGTGGTGTGCCCTTTCCCGAGCGGCCGTTCATGTGGTGGAACTACGTGGCGCGCTCAGCCGAGGAGGTGAGCGCCGCGCACCGGGACTGGACCCAACGGGCCGACCGTTTCGGATCTGTCGCCTCCGACCTCGAGCCGATCGATGTCCCGGCTCCACCGTGGGAGAGCTGACGAACCGTCCCCACAGGCCGTCTGCAACGCCGCACCGCACCGCCATGCCGTGCTGTCGCGCCGCACCGCTGGACCCAGTGCCGTTGTGCCGAGCGGGAACTACGACAGCCATCAGAATCCCTCAAGGTCCCCCGCACTGTCATCGAGCCCCGCACCATCATCGAGCCCCGCACTGTCATCGAGAAAGACTTTCGATGACGCCTCAAGTTTCCGCGGCCCGGATGCCGATGAGCGGGAGAGTCCCCGCGTTCGGCAGGGACAACTTGGAGCCATTCGTGGGACTTACCGCAACCATCGAAGATGAATGTGAACAGGAGTTGACCTCCCGCGTGGAGGATGCAGCGCTCGATGTGCGGGTCGGGTCCGAGACCACTGGTAGGTCGCGTCGGGATCTGTTCCGTTTCGGATCCCTCGCGGGTGCAGGTGCACTCGCCGCGGCATGCGCGCCAGCGGGGCCCGGTGCGCCGGTGCCGACCGCCCCACCACCCAGCGGAGGTGGCGGCACCGGCCCCGGAGGTCCTGTCTCGCCCCCGGCATGGTCATCCGCAACTGGCTTGCACATCGCGCGCCGGCTCACCTGGGGTTCCACCCCGGCCCTCGCAGCGTCGATCGAACAGCGCGGGCTCGAGTCGTGGCTCAACGAGCAGCTCAACCCCGGCGCGCTGAACGACTCGCACCTGGCCCCGATGCTCGCTCCGTGGCCCAGGCCGCTTCAGAGCGCGCTCCAGCTCAAAGACGCCGG
>JBKEAI010000032.1:0-10264 GCA_047972145.1 Microthrixaceae bacterium | reverse complement strand
GCCTCGACGGCTTCGCTCCCGACGCGAAGGTCATCCACGTCGACATCGACCCCGCCGAGTTGGGCAAGGTCCGCCAACCCGACGTTCCCATCGTGGGGGACTGCCGCCAGGTGATCGAGGGCATCACCGCAGCGATCCGCAAGCGTCTCGACACCGGAGCCGGGTTCGCCGACCGTTCGGCGTGGCGCTCGCAGATCTCGGGTTGGCAGGAGACCTACCCGCTGACCTACGAGCAGTCGGAACCCGGCGAGCTTCTCAAGCCCCAATACGTCCTGGAGCAGATCCGCGACCGTGCCCCGGAGGACTGCATCGTCGCCTCGGGGGTTGGTCAGCACCAGATGTGGACCAGCCAGTACTGGCACTTCGATCACCCCTACACGTGGGTCAACTCCGGTGGGTTGGGCACGATGGGATTTTCGGTCCCGGCGGCGATCGGAGCCAAGGCCGGTCGCCCCGACCGCATGGTGTGGGCGATCGACGGCGACGGCTGCTTCCAGATGACCGCTCAGGAGTTGGTGACCGCGTCGACCGAGCGGATCCCGATCAAGGTCGCGATCCTCAACAACGCGTACCTGGGCATGGTGCGCCAGTGGCAGGAGATGTTCTACGAGGAGCGCTACTCCGAGGTGTACCTCTCTCCTGACCTCCCCGATTACGTGAAGTGGGCCGAGGCGATGGGCTGTGTGGCGATCAGGGTCGAATCACCCGAGGAGGTCGGCCCGGCGATCGACAAGGCCAACCAGATCGACGACCGTCCGGTGGTGATCGAGTTCCGCACCGATTCCGACGAGAAGGTGTACCCGATGGTGCCCTCGGGCAAGACCAACGACGACATCGTCGTCCCTCCCAGCCAGGAGTCACGGCGATGAGCGCCGCGCCCCGATACCACGTGCTTTCGGTGCTCGTGCAGAACCGTGCCGGAGTGCTCGCTCGGGTTGCGAACCTGTTCGCCCGCCGGGGCTACAACATCTACTCGTTGGCGGTGGCTCCGACCCACGACGAGGACTTCAGCCGGATCACCGTCGTGGTCGACGTCGAGTCCGCACCGCTGGAACAGGTCGTCAAGCAGCTCAACAAGCTGATCAACGTCATCAAGATCTCCGAGCTCGACCCGCGCGACTCGGTCGAGCGGGAGTTGATGCTGCTCACGGTGAAGGCGCCGGCGGGTACGCGCAGCGAGATCCTCGAGCTTGCCGGTCTGTTCGAGGCCGAGGTGATAGACGTCGGTGCGACCGAGCTCACGTTGAGCCTGGACGACACCCCAGGCCGCCTCGACGACCTCGAGGCGCTCCTGCGACCCCATGGCATCGTCGACCTCCAGCGCACCGGCCGGGTGGCCCTGCCCCGACTCGAACACTCGGGCTGACTCGGTCTTCCGGCCGGTCGATCCCCGCAACACCACATCCGAGAGAACAGACCCAGACAACAACCGTCCCCAGAGAAAAGGCAGACTCAGAACAATGGCAAACGTCTACTACGAGAACGACGCAGACATCTCGATCATCCAGGGTCGCAAGGTCGCGATCCTGGGCTACGGATCCCAGGGCCACGCCCACGCTCTCAACCTCAAGGAATCCGGCGTGGATGTGCGCGTCGGGCTGCGCGAGGGTTCGTCCTCGGCGGCCAAGGCCACCGAGGCGGGACTGCGGGTGACCGACGTCGCCACCGCCTCTGCGGAGGCCGACCTCATCATGATGTTGCTTCCCGACACCGAGATCGGCCCGGTGTACGACAGCGAGGTCGCCCCCAACCTCGACGACGGCGATGCGCTGTTCTTCGCGCACGGCTTCAACGTGCGCTTCGGCTACGTGAAGGCCCCCGCCGGGGTCGACGTCGGTATGGTCGCCCCGAAGGGACCTGGGCACCTGGTGCGGCGCACCTACACCGAGGGCGGGGGAGTGCCGTGCCTGATCGCGGTCGCCCAGGACGCCACCGGCGGTGCCAAGGCACTGGCGCTCAGCTACGCGGATGCGATCGGTGGCACTCGGGCCGGGGTGCTGGAGACCACCTTCGAAGAGGAGACCGAGACGGACCTCTTCGGCGAGCAGGTCGTTTTGTGTGGCGGGCTCTCAGCGCTGGTGCAGGCAGGTTTCGAGACCCTCGTCGAAGCCGGATATCAGCCCGAGTCGGCGTATTTCGAGTGCCTGCACGAGCTGAAGCTGATCGTCGACCTGATGTACGAGCAGGGCATCTCGGGGATGCGCTATTCGATCTCGACCACCGCCGAGTACGGCGACCTGACCCGTGGTCCGCGCATCATCAACGACGACACCAAGGCAGAGATGCGCAAGATCCTCGGCGAGATCCGCTCCGGTGAGTTCGCGGACGAGTTCATCACCGAGGTGCGTTCCGGCGGCGCGAAGTTCGATGGTTTGCGCGAGGCCGGCAAGGAGCACCAGGTCGAACAGGTCGGTGTGCGCCTGCGCGAGATGATGCCGTGGATCTCCGCGGGCAAGACCAAGGTCGAGGACGCCTCCGGCGGCGACTGACCCACCCCACCGTTCTGTGGTGCGTCGTTAGCTCCACAAGCTCGTCTCGCACCACAGAACGGGGGATGGGGTGCGTTTATACCCGACCAAAGAGGTCGGATATGGTGACACGTTCGTTGACGACCAGGTGAGGACAGCCAGATGAGCGACAACTGGGGTTTCGAGACCCGACAGATCCACGCAGGGCAGAGCCCCGACCCCACCACTGGGGCGTGCGCGGTGCCGATCTACCAGACCACCGCGTACGAGTTCCGCGACACCGAACATGCGGCCAACCTGTTCGCGCTCTCGGAGATGGGCAACATCTACACCCGCATCATGAACCCCACCCAGGGTGTCGTCGAGGCCCGCATCGCCGCTCTGGAAGGCGCAACCGAGACCGCGGTGGGCATCCCCGGTGCCCTGTTGGTTTCCTCGGGCCAGGCGGCCGAGACGCTCGCGATCCTCAACCTCGCCGAGGCCGGCGGCCACATCGTGAGCTCGTCGTCGCTGTACGGCGGCACCTACAACCTGTTCCACCACACCCTGCCCAAGTACGGCATAGAGGTGAGCTTCGTAGAGGACGCGGACGACCTGGACGCATGGTCGGCTGCGGTGAAGCCGAACACGAAGGCCTTCTACGCGGAGTCGATCGGCAACCCCAAGAACGACATCCTCGACATCGAGGCCGTGGCCGGCGTGGCGCACGGCAACGGCGTGCCCTTGATCGTCGACAACACCGTCGCCTCGCCGTACCTGTGCAACCCGCTGCGCCACGGTGCCGACATCGTGGTGCACTCGGCCACCAAGTTCATCGGTGGACACGGAACGACCCTCGGCGGGCTCATCGTCGACGGTGGCAGCTTCGACTTCTCCGCGAATGACAAGTTCCCGATGTTCACAGAACCCGACGAGAGCTACCACGGGCTGACCTACTGGCCGGCGCTGGGCGCGGGCAGCTACGTCATCAAGGCCCGCGTGCAACTGTTGCGCGACCTCGGACCGGCGATAAGCCCCTTCAACGCGTTCTCGCTGCTCCAGGGCCTCGAGACGCTGTCGCTGCGCATGGAGCGCCATGTCGCCAATGCCACCGCGGTGGCGGAGTACCTCGAGGGTCACGATCAGGTGGAGCGGGTGCAGTACGCAGGGCTCGCTTCGAGCAGGTGGAACCCGCTCGTGTCCAAGTACTGCCCCAAGGGCGCGAGCTCGGTGCCCGCGTTCGTCATCAACGGTGGCCTCGATGCGGGCAAGCGGTTCGTCGAGGCATTGGAGTTGCACACCCATGTGGCCAACCTCGGTGATGCCCGCAGCCTCGTGGTGCATCCAGCATCGACCACCCACAGCCAGCTCACCGAGGCGGAGCAGATCTCGGCGGGCGTCGATCCCGGCCTGGTGCGCCTGTCGGTGGGCATCGAGACCGTCGAGGACATCATCGCGGACCTCGACCGGGGCTTCGCCGCCGCAGGCTGAGCCTGTGCGCGGCGCCCATCTGCGGAGCCGACGCGGCGTGGCTAGGTGGACAGCGCCTGGAAGATCGCCATCAGCGTCCCGAGGGATGCGATGAGTGCGATCGTGTGCCAGAGCTGCTGACGGAACAGGAATGCCCGCATCTCTGCGCCCTGAAGCTCGATCACGGAGTGCAGGGAGGCGACGTCGGCCTTGAGTATCGCTACGTCGGCCTTGAGTACCTCGACGTCCTCGCGGACAGCGCCGAGTTCCTTGGCCGAGGCCACGTCGGTCCATCCGTTCGGCGGTAGGTAGTCCATCATGAGCTCTGCGCGTCGTTGGCCGAGAACTTCCTCGAGTCCTGTGTACAGGTCGTTTCGTTGCGCGTTGGTGATGTTCATCGTATCCCTTCCCGGCCACGTGTGGTTCGGCCAGATTCGTGGTTCAGGGGGAAGGTGACGTGAAGATGTCACCGATGATTGTGCTCCTTGGGTGTGACATCGACATCCATTGCGCCGGTCGAGGTGCGGCTGCGAACTATGCCCTCAGGTATCGATGCGTACCGAGGGTTGGCCGTCGCTGACCGTGAGGGTCGCGGGCATTCCGATCAGGTCGACCGGTTCACCCAACCACGATGGTGCCGACAGCGCCATCGTTCCGCCACGCTGGGGACCGCTGACGATGGTCAACTCCAGTGCGGTGGTTCGTGAATCACCATCGGGCAGGTCGTCCGCGTTCACGATGAACACGTCGTAGGTGCCGTCCTCCAAAGGGGGTGGAGCGTCCTGGTCGCTATCTGGCGGATGTGCGGTCACATCGTCTCGGCAAAGCTCACATGGCCCTCGCCGCGCAGCACGTTCTTGAGGAGCTTGCCCGACGCGTTGCGGGGCAGCTTGCCGTCGTGGCGTTCGATGTAGGTGGGGACCTTGAACGTGGCGAGCGCCTCGGCCACCCAGGCGCGGATGTCGTCGTCGCCGATGGTGGCTCCGGGAGCCATCTCGAGCACCGCCTTGACCTCCTCGCCGAGCTCGGGATGGGGCACCCCGACAACTGCTGCATCGGCGATATCGGGGTGTTCGACCAGGCGGTTCTCGATCTCCACGCAGTAGACGTTCTCGCCGCCGCGGATCAGCATGTCCTTGGCGCGGTCGGTGATGAAGAGGTATCCCTCGGCGTCGAGGTGCCCGACGTCACCGGTGTGCAACCAGCCGTCGCGGATCGTGTTCGCCGTGGCCTCGGGGTTGTCCCAGTAGCCGGCCATGATGATCGGGCCCCGGATCAACACCTCGCCCGTCTCACCTGCAGGGAGGTGGTTGCCGTCGGGGTCGGCCACGGCGAGGTCCACCACCGGTACCGCTGTTCCCACGGAGTCGACTTTGTCGACCTTGTCGCCCGCTGTCAGCAGCGTCGCAACCGACGACGACTCGGTGAGGCCATAGGCGTTCGATGTGGCCTTCACGTTGGGGAACGTCTCACGGATCCGGCGTTGGAGCTCATCAGCCGATGGTGAGCCTCCGAAGGCCACCGACACGATGCTCGACAGGTCGTGGTCGCCTCGCGCGGGATGCTCGGTGGCCCGCCAGATCATGGTCGGAACGGTCGCCCAGATCTTCACACCTTCCTCCTCGATGAGGCGGAATACGTTCTCGGGGTCGAAGCGGCCCTCGGGGATCACCAGCTTCATGCCTCCCATGAAGCCGACGACCAACGTCGAGTGGCAGCCCGAGACGTGGAACAACGGCGATGTGAGCAGCGACACGGGCTGGGAGCCGTCACCCGCGTCCTGCGGGTGGGTCATCGCCCGCATGGTCAGGGTGAACGCCGTGTTCTGGAGGTTGGCGATCATGTTGCCGTGCGTGCTGATCGCACCCTTGGGTCGGCCGGTGGTGCCCGAGGTGTAGAAGATCACCGCCGGGTCGGACTCCGCTATCTCGGTGTCGGGAAACCCCGGCGAGGCCGCTGCACCGGCTGCGAGCGCGTCGTCGAATGAGTGCACCTCGGGGGCGTTGGTGGCTTCGTCAACCTCGGCGGCGAAGTCGTCGGGGGCCGCGTCGATCAGCAGGACCGATTCGAGGTCGGGTACCTCGTCGAGGTGTGGGGCGAGGCGTTCGAAGCGCTTCGCGTCGGCCACGAGCACCTTGGAGCCCGAGTGGGTGAGTCCGTAGGTGATCTCGTCCGCGTTCCACCAGCCGTTGAGGCCCACCAGGATCGCGCCCATGTCGACCGTCGCCCAGAACGACGCGCACCACTGCGGGTTGTTCGCGGACAGCACCGCCACACGATCACCCTTGGTCACACCGTGATCCGCAAGCCACGCCGACAGGGCGTTCACCTGGGCCAGGAACTCTGTGTAGGTGAGGCGGGTGTCTCCGTAGACGACGAAGTCCCGCTCGCCGTGGGCGGCGCCGAACACCTCGGGGATGAAGCGCAGGTTCGGAAGGCGGTTCTTGTAGACCTTCATCGGGGCACCATCGACCTCGGTGGTGGTGACCACCTCGAACTGTCCACCCTCACCGGTGAGCTGTGCGGTTGCCTCAGCGGTATCCACTGTTGGTCCCCCTATGGATGGTCATGGTGTCCGAGAACCTACATGCCGCCTGCGGGTGGATGTGCCCGGGTGCCGGTGGGTCGCTCAGAGACGTGCCAGCACGTGGTCGACGCAGCGGGTGAGCGCTGCGATGTCGCCCGGGTCGATCGCTGGGAACATCGCCACACGGAGTTGGTTGCGGCCGAGCTTGCGGTACGGCTCGGTGTCGACGATGCCGTTGCTTCGCAGCACCGCTGCGACCGTTGCGGCGTCGACGGAGTCGTCGAAATCGATCGTCGCCACCACATGCGAGCGCTTCGCCGGATCGGTCACGAACGGTGTGGCAACCTCGTGGGCCTCCGCCCAGCCGTAGACGGTCTCAGCGGACGCGTCACAGCGGCCGGCGGAGAACTCGAGACCACCGTTCTCCAGGATCCAGCGGACCTGTTCGGCCGCGAGGAACAGTGTCGCTAGCGAAGGGGTGTTGTAGGTCTGGTCCTTGCGGGAGTTCTCCAGCGCTATGGCGAGGTCCAGGAATGCGGGGACCCAGCGGTCGCTCGCGGCGATGCGCTCGATCCGCTCGATCGCACGGGGAGAACATGCTGCGATCCACAGGCCGCCGTCGGACGCGAGGCACTTCTGGGGGGCGAAGTAGTACACGTCGGTCTGCGAGGCATCCACGCGTAGACCTCCCGCGGCCGAGGTCGCATCGACCACTACTAGGGCGTCGTCATCCGCGCCTACCGGACGCTGCGGGTCCATCGCCACACCGGTGGAGGTTTCGTTGTGGGTGAGGCAGTAGGCATCGATGCCCCCGGATGCCTCGGGCAGGGGATGGTCGCCAGGGTCGACCGCGATCACCTGGGGTTCGCCGAGGTGCGGAGCGGCTGCGGCCGCTTTGGCGAACTTGGAGGAGAACTCTCCGAAGCTGAGGTGTTGGCTGCGGTTCTCGATGAGGCAGAACGTGGCGATGTCCCAGAACGCGGTCGTTCCCCCGTTGCCGATCAGCACCTCGTAGCCGTCTGGCAGCGACAGCAACTCGGCGATCCCGTTGCGCACCTCGGACACCTTGAAACGCACGGGCGCCTGACGGTGGCTTGTTCCCAGGAAGTGCGCTGCGGAACCCGTGAGCATCTCCATCGCGTCCTCGCGAATGCGCGAGGGTCCACAACCGAAGCGGCCGTCGTGGGGTAGCAGGTCATCTGGCAGGGTGATGTCGGGGGTGCTCACCGTGACAGTCTCGCGGCCTCGGGGTGTTCCGGGCGACTCGACTCCCGGCCGGATTAATCCGTACGGGCAGATCGGCCCGGGTGGAGTAGCTTCATGGCCATGAGCATCCCAGCAGGCCGGATATCGAGTCGAGTAGCAGCCATCACCCCCTCTGCAACCCTTGCGGTTGACGCGAAGGCCAAGGCGCTGCGTGCCCAGGGTGCACCGGTGATCGGCTTCGGTGCGGGTGAGCCCGACTTCGCGACCCCCGAGTACATAGTCGACGCAGCGATCGTCGCGTGTTCGGATCCGGTGAACCACAAGTACTCGCCCGCTGCGGGCCTGCCGGAGCTGCGAAGCGCAATCGCCGACAAGACCCTGCGCGACTCGGGTGTGAGCGTCGACCCCGCACAGGTGGTGGTGACCAACGGTGGAAAGCACGCTGTCTACTCGTCGATCGCCGCGGTCATCGACGACGGCGACGAGCTCCTTCTGCCGGCGCCGTATTGGACCACCTACCCCGAGCCGGTCGGCCTTGCCGGGGGCACCGTGGTCGAGGTCCCCGCCGGTGACGAAAGTGGGTTCAGGGTCACCGTCGACCAACTCGAAGCAGCGCGGACCGAACGCACCAAGGCGATGATATTCGTGTCGCCGTCCAACCCGAGCGGTGCGGTGTATCCCCGCGAGGAGATCGAGCGGATCGGTCGTTGGGCACTGGAGGCAGGGGTCATCGTGATCACCGACGAGATCTACGAGCACCTCACCTACGGAGGTGCCGAGCACCACTCGATCCTCGCGGTGGTTCCGGAGCTGGCCGACCAGTGCATCATCTTGAACGGGGTTGCCAAGACCTACGCGATGACCGGTTGGCGGGTCGGTTGGATGATCGCACCACCCGATGTAGCCAAGGCTTGCGCGAGCTTGCAATCGCACATGACCTCGAACGTCAACAACGTCGCCCAGCGGGCAGCCCTGACAGCGGTGACCGGCGACCTGTCTGCCGTGGAGCACATGCGGGCAACCTTCGACGAGCGCCGCAAGCTCATCTACGCGGCGCTCAACGAAATCGACGGGGTGAGCTGCCTCGAACCCCAGGGGGCGTTCTACGCGTATCCGAACATGACCGGCCTGCTCGGCCGGGAGATCGCCGGGCGCACGGCGGGTACCTCGGTGGAGTTGGCCGACCTGATCCTCGAGGAGGCCAACGTGGCGTTCGTGCCCGGGGAGGCCTTCGGCACACCGGGGTACGCGCGGTTCTCCTTCGCCATGGACACCGACGACATGATCGAGGGGGTGCAACGCATCCACGACCTGGTCGAAGCGGGGTGAAACACCCCTACGGGGCCTGGCCCTCGCCTTTGAGCGCGGAGCGGGCAGCGCTCGGGGGAGCCAGGTTCGCGGGGTTGTCGCTGAGCAGCACGCGCAAAGGTGAGACGTTGGTTTGGTGGTCGGTGCTCGACGACGGCGACACCGCGGTGAAGGTCACCCGGTTCCCTGGCGGGGGTCAGGGGCGCCGGATCGAGGCGATCACCTCGGCGCGCACCCGGGTGAACGAGTACGGCGGTGGAGCGTTCTGGACCCACGGCGAGAGCATCTTCTGGGTGGAGGACACAGACCAGCGGATCAGGCGCCTCGATCTGTGCGGCGAGACAGCATGCCTCCTCGACGAAGAACCCCACACCGAAGTCGGGGCTCAGGCCAGGGCCGGGTCTGAGGCCCTGAGCGTGGAGCGCACCGGGCCGGGCCACCCGCTGGTACCCGAGCCGCCGGCACCCCGCTCCACACGCTACGCCGCCGGTGTGGTCGAACCTGGCGGGGCGTGGATGGTGCTCGAGCGGGAGGTTCACGCGACACCTGAGGGTACCCCGCTCGAACGGCAGGTGAACGACATCGTCTGGCTGCCCACCGGCCTTGCCGCTGCACACCCGACATCCAGCCTGCCCGATGGGCTTCACGTGCTCACCGACGGTGCGGACTTCTCGGTCTCCCCGGTGCTGTCACCCGACGGGCGGTACCTCGCGTGGCTCGAATGGAACCAGCCCGACATGCCCTGGGATGCGACGGCACTGATGGCAGCCGAGGTCGTGGTGAATCCTGACGGTCCGCGGCTGACCTCGGTCCGTCGGGTCGCCGGCAGTACCGGGCCGGTGTCGCGGGGGCCGCTGTTGGAAGACGGTGCCGTCTCGGTCTGCCCACCTTGCTGGGACCCCGAAGGACGCCTTTGGTGGTGCGACGACCGCGAAGACCTCTGGTTCCTGTGCGCCGCGGAGGAACCGGGTCTACCACCCGAGGATTCGGGACAGGTGGTGTACCGCACCGACGGTGAGGTGGGTTACCCGCGCTGGGTCTCCGGTGGATCGCGGTTCGGCTTTGCGGGTGGCGGTGTGGTCGCGGCGGTGACCGTGGGCGGTGTCGACCATGTCGGGGTCTTCGGTTCACCGGAGCAGGCTCCGGCGATGGATCAGGTTCTGACCCCGGGCTGGATCGACATGCTCGAGGCGGCCGACATCTCGGGGCCGGTCGTCGGGTCGATCGCAGGTTCGCCGGATGGGCCCACGGCGGTGGTCGTCGCGGGGCATGGCCGTACGGAGTCGTTCGGATCGACCCCGTGGCC
>JBKEAI010000019.1:0-2959 GCA_047972145.1 Microthrixaceae bacterium | reverse complement strand
CAGGCCGATGCCTTCGCCGAGATGATGACCAAGAGAGGGATGGGCGGCCCGGACTGCACGACCTCGCGGTGTATTCCGGCTGACGTCATGCGCCTGGTCGAACGCATCTATCCGGCAGGTGAGGGGGCCGCTTACCACCCCCCGACGGGGGTGGGCCCAACGGATCAATGGCCCGCCAATGGGCCTTTCGACCCTTCATAACCGCAACCACGGTGCCGATCAGATGTGCATGGCACCAGCACTGATGACCGCTCCGAGCGCCGGCAGGTGCCCGAGCGTGCCGCGTCGCTCGCTCGGTCTGATGACCGCCCTGGTCAGCCACATCTGTGACACGCCGTCGCTTCCTGAGGTGCCGGTCGTCGAGCTCGCACCGGTGCGCTCGATGTTCGACTACGACCCGCAGGACGCTACGCCGCTGCGGGTCGTGCCCCGCATACCCCGCTGACCCTCGGCGGTCCTAGCTCGCGGAGAGATCCGCCTCATCGCGGTGGACCTTCGCCGGAGCGCCCCACCGCTAGTGGGCGGACACGCCTTCGGGCACCCCCATGCGGATGCTCACCTCGGCGGTGGTCGGCCAGCGGCTGCGCGAACGTTCAGCGAGCTTGCGCATCAACGCGATGGCTCCCGGGTCGGAGTCGCCGGGTCGTGATTCGATAACGCCGGCGGCGATCATCCGCGAGATGATCTCGCGGCCGAGCTCGGTGCGCACGATCGTGAGGGTCCAGTCCGAGTTCTCGCCGATCCCGCCACAGGAGATGTCGGCATGTTCGGCAGCGAAGTCCGGGCAGTGGTTGCAACCCTCCCTGGTCCAGGCGTGGCATTCCTTCAGGTTTACCTCCCGGTAGGTGCCGTCCTTGGTCCAGATCTGGAACACGCCCTTGATGTTCATCTTGACGATGTCGGAGCGGGCGAGGCCGTACTTGGTCCAGAAGAGCTCCTCGAAGATCGCGTCGTCGAAGGTCTTGGAGCACAACAGGCCCAGGTTGAACACGATCGGTTTGGAGACCTTGCCGATCTTGCGGCTCCACATCACCGGGGGCACAGACGACTGGCAGCTCATCCCGACGAGCGCAAGGCGCTTGTGACCGGCCTCGAGCGCCTCGACCAGCGCCAGGGTGTTGGCTGTGTAGGTGTAGCGGCTGCCCGCCGCGTCGAGGATCTCCTCGCGGGTGGCAGCGACGCCGGGGCGGGTCTTCCAGGAGTCCTTGTCTCCCTCCAGGTAGCTGACGAGCGACGCATCGATGTAGTCGTTCTCCATCGCCCAGATCAGGATCGCGGAGACCAGCCCGCCGTCCTGGCCGATGTCGAGCACCGTCGATTCGGTGGCACGGGTGAGGAGGATGTCGTCGTAGATCCCTGCGACCTCGTCCTCGGTGCGGGTCCGAGCGAAGAGGTGGTCGTCGGCCTGTGCCTCCCAGATCCCAAAGCGCGGGCACGCTCTGGTGCAACTGGTGCAGCCCTTCTGGCCGTGGGTGCAGTCGTCGGGGCCGAGCTCGTCTTCGAGGTGGAACGGCCGGTACCCACCCTGTTCGTGGTTGTAGCCGATCACGTCGTGGGGGCACGCGATCACGCAACCCGCGCAACCGGTGCACAGGTCGGTGTCGATGACCTGTTCCTTGAGCTCCTTCCACTGGTTGCGCCAGCGGGTGGACTGCACTTCTTCGAGTCGGGCAGCTTCGACTGTCATGTGCCCGATCCTATTGCGGTGCCCGGGTGGTCCCGTTATGGGATCGGTACCGGCCCCGTCCGATGGGTCGAGCGGTGCGCTCCGGGGCTCACTTCACGGGCCGCTCACTTCACCCCGGCGTGACCGCTGGCCTGGAGGTAGAGCCTCAGCAGCGACGGCGCGTATTCGGGGGAGGTGGCCCAGTAGCCGTTGCCGAGTTGTGCCCAGTAGGGGGCCTTGCCCTTCGGCTTGACGAGGGCGCAGCGTGGGGTGACCGTGACGTGGTTGAAGTTGTCACACCTCACCGCCTTGTCCGCATAGGCACGCAGGTGTTGGATCTGTGCCCTGACCCCGAACTGGGCGGTCGGGAAGGCTGCCGATGACGTTCCGCTGTCGACAGCGCCGATGCCGCTGAAGTTGTTGTGCTCAGGCGGCATGCGTTCGGAGAAGCGGAACCAGCCGGTCTCCAGCACGGCTTGGATGAAAGCGACGTCTCCGGCGACTCCCTCGTGGGCGCCCTCGGCGATGTAGTACCGCGCGATCTGCTCCACCGGCTCGGTTGCCAGGTAGCCGCCCGGGCCCTCGTCACGCACCCACGCTGCGAGCTGTGCGGCACTGAGGCGCGACGGTCCCATGATCGGGCCGAGGAACCGCCACGCCGGGTTGTTCAGGACCTCGGCGTTGGTCGGCCTGGGGTTCACCGGAGGTGGTGGCGGGTCCGCCGGTGTGAAGGCCGGGGTTGCGGGCTCGGGGATGCACCCGAGGACGAACAGGCACGCGACCACCAGGGTCAGGGTGCCTAGGTTTCGTCGCGTGCGCGCCGGCGCGCGCACATGGGTGTAGGTGTCGTGGCGCATTCGATATCCCGTGGTGAGGAACGTATGCCGACCGTGGGCGGCCGACCACTTACGGTAGTACCAAGTCTGCCCTATTATCGGCACGATGCAACAGGACTGAAACGATCGTGCAACAGAGTGCCATCCATCTCGGCACCAACGACGTTGCGTCATCGGGGCGTACGATCCGCTGTAGGCGGATTGCACGGACCTAAGCAGCCGTCCCTACCCGCGCAGGTCCGAGCGGAGAATCCGTCTCTGTGTCATCCGGAGGTGACTCTGCGGGATTGTACGTACGTGGACTTCGACGAGTTCTTCGCATCTGACCAACGCGACCTGCTGCGCTTCTGTTGGGGCCTGACCGTCGATGCGCACGACGCGGTCGATGTCGCACAGGAGGCGATGACCCGGGCGTATGCGGACTGGGAGACCGTCTCTGCGGGAAACCCGCCCGGGT
>JBKEAI010000321.1:0-12297 GCA_047972145.1 Microthrixaceae bacterium | reverse complement strand
GTGTATGAGCCGCAGGGCACGATGGCGGGTCGTTATGTGACCGCGGCGTTCACTGCTGGGGTGGCGACCGGTTTCGAGTGTCGACTCGATGGCAGTGGTGAGGATCCGTGGGGAAGTTGTTGGGGATCCTCGGGTCAGCAGGGGATGTGGAGTTCGGGTGCGCTCGCTGACGGCGAGCACGCTTTGGAGGTACGTGCTGTCGATTACAACAACGCAGGCGTTCGCGGCCCGGTTGCTACCGCCACGTTCACCGTTGCCCCGAGCACCGGATCGTCTCTCGACGTGGAGGTGGTGTCGGGTCCGGCGGCGGGTTCGACGATCGGGTCTTCGTGGGCGGCGTTGTCGTGGTCTGCGCCTGGGGCGGCGTGTTATCGGGTTGAGCTCGATGGTGCCGATGATGATCTGAGCGACCAGTACTGCCGGCCCTCGGGTTCCTTGTCGCAGTCCTTGACTGAGACAGGTTTGGCTGATGGGGAACACACCTTGCGTGTGCAGGCCCAATCCACCGGTGGCACCGACGGGCCGATCGGCCAGGAGAGGTTCAGGGTGGAGACCAAGGCTCCCCAGACCACGATCACCGCACGCCCAGCGGCGATCACCAACGACGACACCGCCACCTTCGAGTTCACAGCCGACGAGACCGCCACCTTCGAATGCCGACTCGATGGGGCCGGATGGCAGGAGTGTGACTCACCTAGGAACCTGAGCGGGCTCACCGACGGCAACCACACCTTCGAGGTGCGTGCCATCGACCTGGCCGACAAGGTGGACGAGACACCGGCGAACTGGACCTGGACGGTCGACACGACCCCTCCGGTGGTGATCGACCTCGACGGGCCCCCACCCACCACGACGGATCCCGACGCCGTGCTCACCTTCAGCGCCGATGAACCAGCGAGCTTCGAGTGTCGGCTCCGGAACCTCGCGGGCCACGACACCGGGTGGGAGCCGTGCGCCTCTCCCAAGACCTACAGCAGCCTGCTCGACGGCCGCTACACCTTCGAGGTGCGCGCCACGGACACGGCGGGCAACCTCGGTGCGGCGCTGTCGCGCCAGTGGACCCTGGACACCGCTCCTCCCGAGACGCTGATCGACTCCGGCCCTGCGCCGCTGGCCAACACCACCGACGCGACGATCTCGTTCTCCTCGCCCGATCCGGGGGTCACATACGAGTGCGCCCTCGACGGAGCGCCGTTCGCGTCCTGCACCAGCCCGGTGCAGCTCACCGGGCTCACCGACGGCCAGCACACCTTCGAGGTTCGTGCCGTCGACGGTGCCGGTCTGGCCGACCCCTCACCCGCGTCACTCACCTGGACCGTCGACACGGTGGCTCCGACGGTCACCATCGACAGCGGGCCCTCGGGCACCGTCGGTGCCGGCGCTGTCACCTTCGCCTTCTCCACCAGCGAGACGGCGAACACCTACTGCTCACTGGACGGCGGACCCTTCGAGGCCTGTTCCTCACCGCGGTACCTCGGAGAGCTCGCAGGCGCATCGCACAGCTTCGCGGTGTATGCGGTCGACACCGCCGGGAACACCGGCCCCACCGTGTCGCGCACCTGGAGCGTAGACGAGGACGTACCTGTGGTGACGATCACCTCGGCACCGCCCACCTACTCCGACAGCGCTGACGCCACCATCGGCTACTCGGTGAACGACCCCGCGGCCACGGTCGAATGCAGCATCGACGGGCAGGTTTGGCAGGACTGCGGGCCCACCCCCGGGCAGGTGAGCCTGAGCGGCCTCGGAGACGGACCACACACCGTATCGATCAAGGCCACTGACAACGTCGGCAACCAGTCCAGCCCTGCTGTAGCGACCTGGCGTGTCGACACGACCGACCCAGTGGTGAGCATCGACGGGGGAACACCCGCGGTTACGAACTCGACCACCGGTGAGGTCACCTTCAGCGTCGAGGACGCTTCACCGACGACCACCGAATGTCGCTTGGATGGGACCGACCCGTGGACCGAGTGCACGACCGGCGCACAGTTCCCAGGTCTGGCCGAAGGTGCCCACACGATCGAGGTGCGTGCGACCGACGCCGCGGGCAACGCGGGTCCTGCGGCGAGCTGGAGCTTCACGGTCGACCTCACCGCGCCCGTGGCGACGATCACCTCGGGGCCGACCGGTACCGTGGCCGACCCCGATGCGGCGCTCGGCTTCGAGGTCGACGACCCCGCTGCTACAGCCGAGTGCCGCCTGGACGGCGGCGCGTGGGCAGCGGACTGCCAATCACCGGTCTCCTACCAGGGCCTGGCGAACGGCACCCACACCTTCGAGGTGCGCGCCACCGACGCCGTGGGCAATGTGGGCCCGGCCGTTGAGCGGACCTGGACCGTGGAGACGATCGAGCCCGACACCACCATTGCCGGCCAACCGCCGGCGCTGTCGAACTCCTCGAGCGCAGCGTTCGACTTCACCTCCAATGTCGGCGGAGCCACCTTCGAGTGCTCGCTCGACGGCGGGGGCTGGAACGACTGCGCCGCCGACGAGGTGTTCGAGAACCTCAGCGACGGCTCCCACATCTTGAGGGTGCGTGCCAGCGCCGGTGGCCTCACCGATCCCACACCGGCGGAGTTCACCTGGACCGTCGACACCACCGCACCGGTGCTGGAGCTCACCAGCGCACCGAGTGGCACCACCACCGTCGACAACAGCGTGTTCGAGTTCACCGTCGACGATCCCGAGGCTGTGACCAGCTGCCGTCTCGACAGCACAACCGACACCGACTGGGTGCCGTGCGAGACCGGTTTCGTGCCCGAAGTGGGCGGCGGAGAACACACCCTCGATATCCGCGCCACAGATCCCGCCGGGAACGTCTCCAACGTGGAGACCACGACGTGGAGCGTCGACGCGACGATGCCGACGGTCCAGATCACCTCGGGGCCCACGGGCAACATCACCGTGCGCGACGTCACCTTCACCTTCACCGCCGCCGACGACGACCCGTCGGTGATGGTCGAGTGCCGCCTCGACTTCGCCGGTTGGACGGAGTGCACCTCACCGGTGAGCTTTGCGGGTCTGGTGGATGGGACCCACACCTTCGACGTGAGGGCAACCGACACAGCGGGCAACCGCAGCGGTGAGGGCCGGCAGTTCCTCGTGGACGCCACCGGTCCTACCGTCGAGATCGAGGGTGCACCCACGGGTACGACCGCCGACACCTCGGCAACGCTGAGCTTCACTGTGGACGACCCCGCCGCCCAGGTGAGCTGCGAGCTGGACTCGCAGCCCTGGAGCCCCTGTGCCCCCGGTGACGACGTGTCGCTGGAGAACCTCGGGGAGGGAACCCACACCTTCGCGGTGAGCGCAGTCGATGTGCTGGGCAACGTCGGTACCGAGTCGGTGAGCTGGACCGTGGACACCACCGCACCCGTGGTGAGCATCACCTCAGGCCCCGACGGCCCGACCAACGACGACGATGTCGAGTTCACCTTCACAGCCGACGAACCGGTCGACTTCGAGTGCCGGCTCGACACCGCCGACACCACCGGTGCGTGGGAACCATGCGGCGCCGGCAAGTCCTCACAGGTTGACTATCCGGACCGGGCCGTCGGTAGCTACGAGTTCCACGTCCGGGGCACCGATGCCGCCGGGCTCTCCGCGGAGGCCTCACGCACGTTCACGGTGGAGATCACCGGTGTTCCCGATGTGGCCATCGCGGTCAGTGCGGTATCCCCTTTCGGCATGCCCTTGGTGAACACCGGCTTGGGTGACGACTTCAAGTTCAGGGTCACTCTCACCAACAACGGCACGGCAACCGCCGCGGGTCTGACCGTGCAGGTGCCGCTCAGCAGCGACATCAACCTGCCGGGGGCGCTACCCGAAGGCTGCACCTCGCCAGATGCCGACGGACCGGTGAGCTGCACCCTCGGTTCTCTTGTGACGGATGCAACCCACACCTTCGACATCCCCGTAGAGGCGACCTTCGACTGCGCCATATGGGGGGATTCGGGCAACAACACCCTGAACGGGACCGCTTCCGGGGAGACCATCTGCGGAGGTGGTGGGAGCGACTCGATCCAGGGTCGTGGCGGAAACGACACCGTGTACGGCTACGGGCCAACCCCAGCGCTCGGCGCGACCCTCATGGTGGACACCGGTGCCAGCGTTACCTACGGGCCGCCCTCGGGGAGCGGGGCTCTTCGGTCTAGTTCCAGCCCTTCGGACGCCGAGATCAGCATCGGTGGTGCCGATGGTGCGGATCTGATCACCACCGGCATAGGCGACGACCGCATCGAATCCGGCGACGGAGCCGATTGGATCGTCGCCGGTGGTGGCAACGACACAATCGACGCGGGAAGCGGTGACGACAGGGTCGAGACAGGCTCCGGTGGCGGTGACGTCGACGCGGGGCCCGGCAACGACACGGTGCTGGGTGGCACGGGTGTCGACACCGTCGATGGGGGTGCCGGCAACGACACCCTCGACGGGGGTACGGGTGCCGACATCTTGAACGGGGGCACCGGCGACGACACCCTCGACGGTGGTGCCGGTAACGACACGCTTGACGGGGACACCGGCAACGACCAGATGACTGGTGGGGATGGTGACGACCGGATGTACGGCTGGGACGGCAACGACACCCTCAACGGTGGCAACGGCAAAGACCGGATGACTGGTGGGGACGGCAACGACCAGATGTCCGGCTGGGACGGCAACGACACCCTCGACGGTGGCAACGGTAACGACATCCTCAACGGTGGCAACGGCAACGACCGGATGATCGGTGGGGACGGCACCGACCAGATGTACGGAATGTCCGGTGCGGACAACATGAACGGCAATACCGGCAACGACAAGATGTACGGCTGGGACGGCAACGACGTCGTCCGTGGTGACGATGGCAACGACGACGTCGATGGCGGATCCGGTGATGACCGCGTATACGGCGGAAACGGTGACGACACCGTGCGAGGTGGTTCCGGCAACGACCCAGTGGTAAACGGCCAGGGCGGTCGTGATCGGGTGTACGGCGACGATGGCAACGACCCGTTGGTTGCCGGAGGCGGCGGAGACGACTACTTGGTCGATGGCGGCCCTGGCAACGACACCGTGTTCGGCAACAACGGGATCGACGCGCTCGAGGGAGGCGACGGCGACGACACCCTCATCGGCGGTTCCGGCAACGACACGCTCAGAGGCGGCTTCGGCAACGACGTGGTCAACGGCAATGGTGGCCACGATGTGCTCTACGGAGATTGGGGCGACGACACCCTCGAAGGCGGCAACGGTTCGGACAACCTGGAGGGCGGCTGGGGCAACGACCGACTCGGCGGTGGCGCCGGAAACGACAATCTGTATGGGCAGTATGGCGACGACGACCTTGCAGGTGGGAGCGGCAGTGACCACCTCGACGGTTACCAGGGCAACGACCTGCTCTTCGGAGAAGGTGGCAACGACCGGTTGCTCGGCGGCGACGGCCACGACTATCTCGAAGGAGGTGACGGAATGGACTATCTCAACGGCCAGTGGGGGCGCGACATGCTCCGGGGCGGACCCGGCAACGACGAACTCGACGGTGGTCCCGCCCGGCTCCCGTCGTGGCTCGACCTATTCAGCGACCATTGGAACCGCCTGTACGGAGACGAGGGTGGTCAGGACATGTGCAGATTCGGTCCTGGCCTCAACGCGGACATGACCAACTACCGCGACCCGAGTTGTGAGTTGCGGAGCCCAGGCGACCCCAACGTCGGTCAGGGTTGGCTCAACGGAGTGCGGCCTCGCCTCGACCGGGCAGCGTAGATCCCACTCCAACGGATGAAGCGGTCACAGTCGATCGAACGGTGTGCCAGGAGGGTCAGATCTGCGATCACCCATGACCTGGGGTGACGACCGCCAGGTCTTCTGCCCTTGCAGCGGAGAGCTGGCGGTCGTCGTAGCTGACGAATACCCCGGCACCAATGCTCAACGCGGTCGCGATGTGGATGGCGTCGAGTGTTCCGAGGTTTCGTTGTGGCAGGCGGCTCGCCAGTTGGAGCATCCCGTCGGTGAGCCTCACGACGCGAAACGGTGTGATCACGGGTTCGATCAGGGCTTGGTCGATCTCGAGTCGCAGGGCCAGGCGCCGGAGCTCGGTCGTCGCGATGGCCGAGATCGCCCACTCGTCGATGTGGTGAGGTGGGTCTTGTAGGTAGGTCCGCAGCGCCGGCGACTCCGCTTCCTCGACGAGGAGCTTCGCGAGAGCAGATGTGTCCACGGTGGCGATCATCGTGTGCCGCGGAGCTCCTCGATGGCCTCGTCGGTCGATGTGTCGTGGAGTACCCCTTGTGGGAACCGCATCTCGCCGGTTCCGTGGCGCAGCGTGAGGTCTTCCAGGAGGTCGCGGGTGGCCGGGGTGAGGATCCCCACCGGAACTCCTCGTCGTGTCACTCGGAACGACTCGCCACGCTCGAGGGCTCGCATGATCTCACCGGAATCGTTGCGGAGCTCGCGTTGGCTGATCGTCCTCATGGGGAAAGTGTAGCGTTCATGTAGCACCTAGTTCGTCAGGTGGTCGTCGGTGCTCAGGTGCGGGTCATGCGCTGAGGGCTTCGAGGATGTCCATGCGCGCGGCTCGGCGCGCGGGCAGCAGCGCCCCCAGCACCGCGATGACGATCCCGCACCCGATGGCTGTACCGACCGCCAGGGGACTGAACGCGTAGTGGATCGAGAACGCAGTGTTGTCCTGCACCACCTTGACGAACACGGCGTGGAAGCCCGCACCCACAGCTGCACCGATGATGCCCCCGGTGACGCCCATGGCGATCGACTCCACGGTGATGGAGCGCACGACGTGCGAGCGGGTGCCGCCCAGCGCGCGGATGGTGGCGATCTCCCGCGTGCGTTCCATCGTGGATGCCAAAAGCGTGTTGAGAACGGCCATGGCAGCGCACGCCACGACCACCATCAGCACGGCCGCTATCAGTGACACGATCTGATCGGCAGCCGATGCCAACTGGTCGCGGAACTCCGCACCGGTGAAGACCTGCACGGCAGGTGTGTAACCGGCGACGATCTCATCGATGCGTCGCTGCACGTCGTCGCTATCCGCGCCAGGGGCCAACTGGACCTCATAGGTGGCCAACCCGTCGACCCCGAAGCGTTCGGCGAACAGGTCGTGTGAGATGTTCATCAGGCCACCGCTCACACCGGCGGTCGCGTTCGTGATGCCCACCAACGGCAACTCGAGTGCTGGGACGGCCCCTGGGATCTCCACCACATCACCCACGTCGAGGTCGAACGTGCGGGCGGTCTGTTTCGTGACGATGACCCCCTCACCGTCGCCCATCGCTTGGCGGGCAGCGTCGCCTGCGAGGCGTGAGAAGTAGTACGAGCTGTCGCCGTAGACGCCCTGGACCCCGACGATGTGATCGCCGATGGTCGCTGGGCGCCAGGTCGTTCCGGCCACCGACTCGACGCCGGGGAGGGCTTCCAACCGGCCAAGCCAGTCCGACGGCAGCGTGACCAACGCTATCGAGTCACCGGTGGCGGTACTGATCCAGAAGTCCGATTCTTCGGTCACCGCGAGATCCGCGTTCATCGTGTTGCTGATGTTGACCAGCAGCCCTGTCGTGGTCACGACGATCGCTACCGAGATGGCGATGATGCTCGTGGTGGACCAGACCCTTCTGGGGGCACGCAACAGGGCGTTTCGCGCCAGTTCACCGGAGGTGGCGAACACGCGGGCGGCCATCGCGGCACCCGAGCAGACCAGCGGACCGAGACCGGCGAGGATCATCAGGAATCCGACGGTTCCGATGGCGACGCTGAACAGGCCGGTGGGAAGCACCATCAGGACTGCGCCGAGGGCCACCCACCCGATCCGTCGCTTCATCGTGCCACCGGTGCGCATCGATCCGACAGGGCGAAGCGCTTCGAGAGGCTCGACGCGCACCGCGTGTCGTGCCGGTAGGTACGCGGCGAGCATCGCGGTTGTGATCCCGAGCACCCATCCACCGAGCAGCACGATCGGTGACAACGCCGTGCTCATGGGTGTGCCGATGGATCGCGACATCGCGTCGGGCAGGGCACCCACGACGTACCGGGCCGCCAACGCTCCGAGCAGCACCCCCAGGGTCGACCCGGCGATGCCGAGGAGCAGGGCTTCGAGCAGTACGCCGCGCAGCAGTGAGCGCCGATCGCCGCCCAGGACCCGGATCGACGCGATCTCGTGGTGCCGCGCGAGCACCGCCATGTTCATCGTGTTGAACAACACGAAACCACCCACCACCAACCCGAGCCCGGCGAGCACCGACAGCGACGTCAACAGCAAAGCGATGACGTTTCGCGCGCGTTCGACGCGGTCCTGGACCACCTCGACGGTCGCATCATCGACCGCTGCGGTGATCGCGGACGCGTCGAGGTCGCCGGACACGAGCAGGGTCTCGGTGCCGAGCGGTCCGCGCAGCTCCAGTGCGCGATCGAGAGGGGCGACGATGAGGTCGCCGCCGTAGCGGTCTGCCAGGGACCGATCAGCTCGGCTGTCGATGCCGACCTCGCGGGGTACTCCCGAGAGCGACATGAGCGAGTGTTCACCGCTTTGGGGTAGGCCGTTGCCGACCTGCACACGACCGGTTTCCGTGAGTGCCCGCGCCTCGTCGGTCGCCGGTTCGACTCCGTTGGATTCGAGCGCCACCAACCAGGCGAGGGACGAGTCGAGCATCACGGGCGTTTCCACGTACCTGCGTACGTCGTCGACCCCATCGAGGTCGCCAAGAGCGCCTTGGGCGCTGTCGACACCTTCGGAGCGGACCGTCACCTCGTATCGGGCGCCGCCGAGCAGGTCGATCGTCGCCTCAGCGGTTGCTCCGGCAGCGCTCAGCAGCGAAGCCATCGATACCACGAGTGCCACGCCGCTCGCGATCGCAAGGATCGAGAACGACACGCCGAGCGGTCGCTCCCGCATCCGCCGCAGGTGAAGGATCCGGAACAGATCCGACATCAGCGCGGCTGTCGGTCGCGGGATGCTACTGCGGTCATGTCCGGCTGGGTACCACTTCGTCGATGCGGCCGTCGAGCAACGAGATCGAGCGCCCGCCGTGGGAGGGTGCCAGGGAGGCGACCGTCGGGTCGTGGGTGATCACGATCAACGTGTGTCCCGCACCGACGGTGAGCCTGACCAGCTGTTCCATCACCTCCGTAGCTGTGTGCTGGTCGAGCGCTCCGGTGGGTTCGTCCGCGTAGATGACATCCGGGTCGGCCATCAGCGCACGTGCGATCGCCACCCGCTGCTGTTCGCCTCCGGAGAGCTCGTCGGGTCGATGGTCGGCCCTGCGCGCCAAACCCACCTCGTCCAACAACTCCAGCGCCCGCTCTCGCCTGCCCTTGGCCGGTCGGTGGTCGAGCAGTGCCGGCAGGGCGACGTTCTCCCAGGCGGTGAGACCCTCCAGCAACATGAACGACTGGAACACGAAGCCGCACCGCCTGCGCCGGTGTTCGCTGCGCTCGTCGTCGGACAGATCCGCGGTGTCGACTCCGTTCAGGTGAAGGCTCCCCGCACTCGGCCTGTCGATCAGCCCCAGGAGCTGGAGCAAGGTGGACTTTCCCGATCCACTCGGACCGGTGATGGTGACGAACTCGCCGGCGGGGACCGCCAGGGAGATGTCGTCGATCGCGACCACCTCGTGGTTGCCGTGCTCGAACACCCGCCGCAGCCCCGAGGCGGTGATCGTCGTCATCGTGGGTCCTCCTTCGCGGAAGGTTCGGGTAGGTCTCGGGGGTAGGTGACCTCGACCTCGGTGATCGATCTCGGGAAGTCCGATGAGTTGTTGGTTATGAAGCGGTCAGCACCTGCACCGACGGCGGTGGCGAGGTGCGTGGCGTCCATCGCACGCAGTGAGTAGGTGGCACCCAGCACGGTGGCCAGTGAGGCGGTCATCTCGTCGACCGGTCGCAGCTCGAGCCTGCTCAGAAGCGCGGTGAGGGTCTCGACCTCGCTGTCGGCGCCCTCTCTCAGTGGCTTCGTGAGCAGTTCCGGGATGAGCAGCACCGAACCGATTCCGGTCTCGATGCCCCTCGATGCGGTTGGTTCGACGGTGAACAGCTCCCGCACTCGCGCACCGAGGTGATGGCCGGGCGCCGCGGCATAGATGAGCACGTCGGCGTCGAAGGCATCCATGGCTGAGCGGCTCAGCGTGCGGCCCGGCCGGCAGCGAGGTCTGCTACCAGGTCCTCGGCCCGTTCGGTGCTGATGCCCTGGGTGTCGCCGAGCGAGGTGTCCCGGCCACGATCGAGTGCGGATTGCAGTCGCTCGCTCTGTTCCAGTGCGTGATCGGCGCGCCGCACGCGCAGCGCATCGGGGTGCACGAGCACGGCAGCTTCCTTGCCGTGACGCGTGATCGTGACCTCTTCTCCTGCGAGCACGCGGTCGAGGATCTCTGGAAGCGTCGCACGTGCCTCGCTGACCGGAACAACAGACATCCCTAGATTGTACGATTGTGTACGTAGTCGTACAACCCCTACGACACGTGGTGGATGAGGGCACGCGGTGGTCGTAACCCTCAGCGAGAGCCCTTCGTGTGCCGATGGGTTTGTGAGCCCCGGCGATAGGGATCGGGGACCCAGCCCACAGGAGCACACCAAATGCACGGTCACAGCCATGACATCCCGGACACACCAGAGGTACGAGCGAAGATCGACGAGGCGCAGACCGCAGCGCTTTCCGCCCTGGGGATCGATGCCAGGAAGGTGGCGGTCTGGGAGGACGGCTTCCGCTCGGTCGATGAGCTCGACCGCTCCTTCGAGTGGTGGTACTTCGACATGCACCTCGATGACGGCTCGACCCTCGTCGCCACCTACAACTCGAAGCCGAACACCGCCCCCGACGGTCCACTCGATCCATCGGTGCTGATCATCTACCACGGAGCCGATGGCACCAAGATCCGCTCCGACGTTCGCCATCCAGCCGATACGTTCTCCGCGAAGCGCGACAACTGCGATGTGACCGTGGGTCCCAACACCGTGCGCGGTGACCTCGAGCACTACGAGCTGCATCTCGACGACGCCGGTGTGGTTGCAGATCTCCGCTTGGACAGGGCTTCGCCTTCGTGGCGGCCGGGAGCAGGGCTCACCTACTTCGACTCCGCCCACAAGGACTACTTCGGATGGGTTGTTCCTGTGCCGTACGGCAAGGTGTCGGGCACGATCACCGTCGACGGTGAGACCCGCGAGGTGACCGGATCGGGCTACCACGACCACAACTGGGGCAACAAGGTGATGGATGCCGGCCTCGACCACTGGTTCTGGGGGCGCGCACACATCGGCGACTACACCGTGGTGTACGTGAAGATGACCACCAAGGGCCTGTTCGGCCTCGGTTCGATCAACATCCCGACCTTCCTTCTCGCCAAGGGAGACGAGGTGATCACCGACGACATGGTGCCGCTGCGCCTCGAGACCTCCGGCGAGGTCGACGGTCCCGGGCACCAGAGCTATCCGACCGAGCTGCGTTGGATCTGGCGCACCGATGAGGGAAGCGTCGAGATGCATGTGACCAACGTCGAGATGATCGAGGCGCTCGATATGTCGAGTGAGCACAAGGGCCCACTGCACGGGTTGCGTGCGTTGTTCGAGCACCCCCAGTACTACGACTTCAACGCGGATATGACCCTCAGCATCGACCTCGGCGGAATCAATGAGACCGTCACTGGGCGGACCCTGTTCGAAAAGATGATGTTCCGCTAGTCTGTGCGAAATCGTTGTTGAAGAGCTCCGGTACCCGTTCGTCGGGGCCGGAGCTCTTCGCGTTCGGGGTTGCGGAGGGTGTGAAGCGCTCGATGAGGGGTCTGAAGCGAGGTAGGCCGGTCTCAGCAGAGCCGGCTCAGCAGCATTCAGCAGAGCTGACTCAGCGGCCCAGCGGGCGAGTGTCGGGCTTGTGACGACGCGAACCGGTCTTCTTGGCGGCGGCCCTGCGTCCGTACATGTCCAGATCCGCGTGATCCAGCACGTCTTTGGCGCAGGAGCCGTCGCCCGGTTGACGTTGAGCGATGCCCACTCCCACGCGCACACCCGGGCAACCACGGCCGTCCAGCGAAATGTACTTGTCGCAGGTTGCCTGGATGCGCCGTGCAGTCTCCTCGAGAACCGTCGTATCGGCCCCCGGCATCAACACGACGAACTCGTCACCACCCCAACGCGCAACTGTGTCGCTGTCGCGCATCACGCGCCTTATGCGGCGCGCTACCGCCCGTAGAACCTCGTCTCCGGCACTGTGCCCATGCTCATCGTTGATCGCCTTGAAGCCCGAGATGTCGCAGAACAACACACCGAATCCCTGGTCGGAGCCGACCAGCCCATCGAGTAGCTCCTCGAGGT
>JBKEAI010000273.1:0-6847 GCA_047972145.1 Microthrixaceae bacterium | reverse complement strand
GGTCGAAGCGGGCCTCAGGCGTCGGGGGCGACTGACGCGAACGCCTTGGCGCGGTCGATGCCCTCCTGGCGCTCGTCAGAGTCGAAACTGCCGACGAGTTCGTAGTCGGCGGCGAACTCGGGGCGCAGCTCGCCGTCGTCGTCGATGATCCAGCCGAGTCCGGCAGCCATGCGGCGCGGTACCCGCACGCGCTCTGGCATGTCGTTGGTGCGGAACACCAGATCCCACCAGCCGACGGTCACACCCTGGTTGAGCATCGGAGCGCCGAAGTGGTGCTGGAAGTGGTGCTTGCGCACCCAGTGCTGGTAGCGGGTGCGCGGCGGTCGGAGGTGGCACATCGCGTGCTGGTACTCGTAGATCGCGTACCCGACCGGCCAACCGAGCGCGAGGGGGATCCCGACCGTCCAACCGCCGATCAGGTATCCGACCGGGAGCCAGACCGCTCCGCCGACGAGGCCGACCCCCAACCAGGACAGGATGTGGGTGTAGTCGAAGGACCAGCCGGCCTTGACGTGGTGCTCGAGGTGTTCACGGCTCATGATCCCGCGGCCGTGCAGGTGGTGCATTGCGAAGCGGTGCAGCAGGTACTCGAACAGGAACCACAGGTTGACCCCGACCACGAAGGCCAGAGCGGCCCCCAGTGCGGTCACCTCACTGTGAGCGGGTTGACGACCGGCTCGGGCAGGAGCTTGCCTTCGGCGGTCATCCGGTCGACCACCGTGAAGGCGCTGTCGATCATGGCCGGGTCCGCGCGCCAGGAACGCAGGAGGTCGCGGGTTCCGTAGTCGGCGATGAGGGCCAGGTTGAAGGCCCCGCTCATCACATCCTCGGGGATGTTCGAGGTGTTGGTCGAGATCAGGATCCCGCCCTGGACCAGAGCGATCCAGCGTATGGTCCGCGCGGTGCTGTCGTCGGCGGGGTCGTCGGGGTCTTGTTCGATCGCCCCAGATGCTACGGCCAGGTCATGGGCGACCTGCCCCTCGGCGAGCAGTGCCAGGACCATCGGCAGGACCGAGGCGAGGTCGGTGGCGGTGAGCACCTGGCCGGTCGTGCGCACCAGCTGCTGGAGGAACTCGAACTCACGCGGTTGGATCCGGGGCCAGGCGACGAAGAGCCGAGCGAAGCCGATGATCCGTGCGAGGGACTCGACCTTCTCGTCGAGGTCCAACTCGGCGAACTCGTCGTCCCATTGACTGGCCGCCATCTCGTAGCTCTCGGCCAGCAGACGTATCGCGTTCGCCTGGAGCGCGGCGACGAGAGATGACTTCGACTCGAAGTACGTGTAGATGGTCCCCACAGCGCACTCGACGCGCTCGGCAACCTCCTGCATCGTCAGCCCGTCGAGGCCCTTCTCGTCGACGATCACGCTGGCCGCCGCCACCAACTGGCTGTGTCGTGCCGCGCGGTTGCGCGCCCGCCGTCCTGTGTTAACCATCTCACCCATGATCTGAACCTGCCTCGATCTCTGTCAAGCGGTGTTTTCTACTGGCTACTGGAAATATTGGAGATTGCACAGCTTTGTGATCGTCGTTGTCCCAACCCACGATCTGACGATCCGTCAGGTCTGGCGTATCGTCGGAGTATGGCAATCGACCGGTCGCCCAGTCCCGCCCGTGGAATCATCGCGTCAGCAGCCTACCTTCCCCACTGGCGGCTGGGGAGGTCCAGCATTGCAGGCGTTCTCGGTTCTGCCCAGGGCAACGGTGAGCGCGCCGTGGCCGGCTACGACGAAGATCCCATCACGATGGCGGTCGCCGCCGGTCGCCGGGTGCTGGCCGCGACCTCACGCAGGCCCGACTCGCTCTGGTTCTCGACCACGGCACCGGTCTACGCGGAGAAGACCAGCGCGCCGATCGCACACGCCGCGCTGAGACTGGATCCGTCGGTGATCGCGGCCGACGCGGGCCCAGGGCTCCGGGGGACAGCCGCAGCATTGCGGTCCGCTCTGCACTCCAGTGATCCCGCGGTGCTCGTCCTGGCCGCCGATCTCCGCTACGGGCCTGCCGGCAGTCCCGACGAGCGCGACGGCGGTGACGGAGCCGCAGCCCTGTTGATCGGCTCGGGTGACGACGGTGAGCTGATCGCGGAGTACCTCGGCGGAGCATCGGCTACCGAGGAGTTCCTCGATCGCTGGAGGCAACCCGGTGAGTTGCGCACCCACGCCTGGGAAGAGCGCTTCGGTCAGCAGCGCTACGCGGATCTACTCGGTCGGGCATGGGAGGCGGCGTGCAAGGATGCCGGCCTCGCATCACACGAGGTGACCAGCGCAGCGTTGGTAGGTCCACACGCGCGGGCTGCCACCAAGTTGTCCAAGGCGCTTTCCGCAGACAGTGTCGACGTGGTCGACACGCTCGCCACGAACGTCGGCTTCTGCGGAGCCGCACATGCGTCGCTAATGCTCACCCATCTCATCGAGGGGGCATCCGCGGGAGACGTAGTCGCTCTGGCGTCGATGGCCGACGGTGCCGATGTGTTCCTGTTCCGGGTGACCGGTTCGCGAGCGGGTACCGACAGTGCGGCACCGACGGTGGCACACATACTGGCAGGACCCCACGGCGACGTTCCCTACGCACGTTTTCTGCAATGGCGTGGTGTGCTGCCCGTGCAACCGCCGAACCGCCCCGAGCCGGCGAGGATGTCGGCATCCGCGGCGGGTCGGCGTGGGGAATGGAAGTACGGTTTCGTCGGTTCGACCGACCGCAGCAGCGGTGCGGTGCACCTTCCACCTGCGAGGGTCAGCTTCGACGGAGGAGCGCTCGACGACATGGAACCAGCGGCCATGGCGGACTCCACCGCAACGGTGATCACCTACACGATCGATTCGCTCGCGTACTCGCCGTCACCGCCGACGATCTTCGCGGTGTGTGACTTCGCGGCGGGTGGACGGCTACCGCTAGAGCTCACCGATGTAGCCCCGGCCGACGTGCGGATAGGGATGGACGTCGAGATGACCTTCAGGCGCATCAACACCGCGGACGGAATCGCCAACTACTTCTGGAAGGCGCGCCCGGTGGGCGGGGCGGGGTCCGAACCGACCGACGAGCCGGGCGTCGAGGGAGGTGCCTGATGGCCAGCCACGGGATCAAGGACCGGGTCGCGATCGTCGGGATGGGGTGCACTCCGTTCCGGGAGCACTGGGAGTCGAGCGCTGATGACCTGATGATCGACGCGGTCACCGACGGGCTCAGCTCGGCTGGTGTCGCCAAGGACGACATAGACGCATGGTGGCTGGGCACCGCCCAGTCGGGCATGTCGGGCATAACCCTCGCAGCGCCGATGAAGATCACCGGCAAGCCGGTGACACGGGTCGAGAACTACTGCGCGACGGGCTCCGAGGCCCTTCGCCAGGCCTGCTACGCGGTCGCCTCTGGTGCATACGACATGGCTGCGGCGGTAGGCGTCGAGAAGGTGAAGGACTCCGGCTACCAGGGCCTCAACGCCTTCCCGATCCCCACCGACGGGACCCAGCGTTCCCTCACCGCGGCCGCGATGTTCTCGCTGGTGGCACCCGCGTACGCGCAGCGCTACGGGGTCGACCCGGGCGAGCTGCGTCGCACGCTCGCTCGGATCGCGTCGAAGAACCATGCCAACGGTGCGAAGAACCCGCGGGCTCAGTTCCGACGCGAGATGGACGTGGACGCGATCTGCAAGATGCCCGAGGTCGCAGGCATGCTCTCGGTGTTCGACTGCGCTGGTGTGGCCGACGGGGCAGCGAGCGCGATCGTCGTGCGCGCTGAGGACGCGCACCGCTACACCGACAAACCCATCTACGTGAAGGCGCTGAGCTTCGTCGCGGGGGACGGCTCCGGGCTCCTCGATCCCGACTACGACTACACGCACTTCCCCGAATGCGAATGGGCGGCGAACGACGCCTACGCGCAGGCGGGCATCACCGATCCCCGTAGGGAGCTGGCGATGGCAGAGGTGCACGACTGCTTCACCCCGACCGAGCTCGTGTTGATGGAGGACCTCGGTTTCAGCGCCCGCGGTGAGGCCCACGAGGACTGCGAGGCCGGGGCGTTCGACCTGCACGGCGACCTACCGGTCAACACCGACGGAGGCCTCAAGTCCTTCGGTCACCCCGTGGGTGCATCGGGGCTGCGGATGCTGTTCGAATGCTGGCTTCAGTTGCGGGGCGAAGCACCCGATGATCGACGTATCGACACTGCGGACCGCGGTCTTGCCCTGAGTCACAACCTGGGTGGCTACCCGGGTGAGATGGTCAGCTTCGTGGGGATCTGGGGCAGCCAGCAGGGTTGATGATCGATTCGGCGGATCGGGGCATCGCGACGTGAACATGGACCCAGTCACAGGACTGCCCACGCGCGATCGGCTGGTTGGCGCGATCGACGAGATGATCGCGGCGGGCGATGAACCCGTGGCGTTCGTCGTTGCGATCGAGGGCATCAGTGCCCCTGATGCGGGGGGCGATCTGGAGGCCGACTCGGCGCTGGGCAAGGCGCTGCGCGAGGTCGCCTCTCGTCTGAGCGCGATGGTGCGTGGTGTCGACGTGCTCGCAGCCCCGTCGGTGGGGAGGTTCGGCCTTGCGGGTTCGGGGATCGAGGTCGAGGACACCGCGATCGTCGAACAGCGGATCCGTGGTGCCTTCGCCCTGCCCACCGATGTCGGGGCGGGGATGGTGGCGTTGTCGGTCAGCATCGGGCACTCCCGATGGTTGCCGGGTCATGACGGGCGGGCTCTGGTGGCTGCCGCAGAGGCGAACCTGGATCACAAGGGTCAACGCTGAACGGGATCCGTCAGCACAGCAGCGCTCGGTCCGCGGGTACCGTCGCGCGGATGCAACTCGGTGTGCTCCCTGCCTACCGCAGCGGGCTGGTCGGTGATCCCGACTCGCTCGTGCGCTTCGCAACGTCGGTCGAATCGGCCGGGATCGACACGTTGTACCTGGTCGAACATGTCGCGGTCGCAGCGAACTACGCGGGGGAGTACCCGTATTCGGACACCGGCCGGATGCCACTGCCGGAGGACTGCCCGATTCCCGATCCACTGGAGCTGACAGCGTTCCTTGCGGCGCACACCGAGGGTCTGTTCTTCAGCACAGGTGTGCTCGTGGCACCGCACCACCATCCGCTCGTGCTGGCCAAACGTCTCGCGACCCTGGATCTGGTGTCCGGCGGCCGCGTTGACGCCGGCTTCGGGATCGGTTGGATGCGCGAGGAGGTCGAGGCAACCGGTGCATCGTTCGCCACACGGGGCCGCCGAACCACCGAGATGCTCCGCGCGTTGCGGTGTGCGCTCGACGATGATCCAGCGTCGTTCGAAGGGGAGTTCTTCTCATTCGACGACATGCGGGTTCATCCCCGGTCGGGGCGACGGATCCGCCTGGATGTCGGTGGCCACGGTGAGGCAGCGGCCAGGAGGGCGGGGATGGTTGGCGACGGCTACCACCCGCTCGGCCTGGATGACTCCACGCTTGCGTCGCGATGGGCGCTGGTGTGCCGCACCGCCGAGGAACACGGTCGCGACCCATCCGACCTGGACCTGTCGGTGACGGTTCCGCTCTCGAACCTCGACCACGCCGTCCTCGGGCGTCTCGAGGAGATAGGTGTCGGCCGGGTCGTGTTGTCGACGGCCGGAGTCTTCGGGGCCGAACTCGAAGAGCCACTTGCAGCCGCGGTCGAGATGGTCCGGGGATTATGAACCCACGACCCGAAACCAACGATGCGACGCGCCCGGGATGGCCGATCCGCGCGGCTGTCCGGAGGTGACATGGCAGCGGTGATTCCGACCGGTACCACGGCTTGGGGCCTTCAGCTCCCCATCCAGAGCCAGTCCACCGTGTTCGTGCAGCCCTGGGAGGCTGGCTGTGGAGCCGAGGAACTGCGGGGGATCGTGCAGGCGGCCGAGGATGCCGGCGCGTTCTATGTGGCGGTGTGCGACCACGTGGGGATCCCACGGCCCGCGGACGAGGCGATGTCGGGCACCTGGTACGACACGATCGCAACGCTCGGGTGGATCGCCGGGTTCACCCGCTCGGTACACCTGTTGAGCCATGTGTACGTGCTCGCGTACCGCCACCCGATGGTGGTGGCCAAAGCCTTCTGTACGCTCGACCATCTCAGCGGTGGCAGGGCGATCCTCGGTGCGGGAGCAGGTCACCTCGAGAGCGAGTTCGAGATGCTCGGCGTCGACTTCGCCTCACGAGGTCGAAGCGTCGAGGCAGCGGTCCCGATCATCCGGAGCGCTTTCGAACAGGAGTACCCGCAGGTGGATGTGGGCGGCGACCTGACCGACGTTGCCGTGTCACCCCGCCCGGCGCGCGAAGGAGGCCCCCCGATCTGGATCGGCGGTTCGTCCGCGGTCGCGATCGAACGGGCTGCGCTGCTCGGTGACGGCTGGCTGCCGCAGGGTCGCCCGAAGATGGGCACGAGGGCAGCGATCGAGTGGATCCACGACCTGCGGGCCGAGGCATCGTTGCCCGAGCGGTTCGATCTCGGCGTCAACTGCGAACCGGTCCACCTCGGACCGCGGACCGACGACATGGCCGAGTGGACACTCACCGGATCAGCCGACGAGGTCGCCGAGCGACTGCGCCGCTACGTATCGCTAGGCATCAACCAGCTCCAGGTGCGCTTCCCGGCCACCGACCCGCACGGATACGAGGAACAGCTCCAGCGTTTCGGGGAGGAGGTTGCTCCGCTTATCCAGCCGTGAGCGTCGAGCCCCGTGAGCGTGAATCCTGTGGGGGTCAGACCTGTGGGAGCCTTCCCTGTGGGGGTCAGCCCTGTGAGGCGCGAAGCGCCTGGATCTCGTCGTCGAGGTCGGACATGCGCTGGGCCATGCCCTTGAGCATCGAGCGCGACAGCGTCGGTAGGTCGTCGAGCAG
>JBKEAI010000046.1:0-1930 GCA_047972145.1 Microthrixaceae bacterium | reverse complement strand
GTGGCTGTGGGTGGGGTGGTGGGGTCCCCTCCCCTGGGTTACCAGTGGTGCGAGGTTGGCAGTGCTGGTGTGGCTTGTGGGCCGTTCTGCCAGTCCTCGATTGGGCGGTTGCCTCGCTGCTGGTTGCACAGCCGGTGTGCTAGTGCGACGTTGTTCCATGCGAGCGGTGAGCCGCCTTTGGACACTGGAATGATTTCATCGACTTCGGGGGCGCCGGGATGGTTGGGCGGCAGGGTCTTGTCGACCGGCTGGCCGCATAGGTGGCAGGCGCTGTAGTGGGCTAGGACTCGCTTGCGGAGCTGGGTGCGCCGGTGGCCGTTCTTGCGCCGGACGTTCACACGGTTGTCGCGACGAGTATCACGCTGGCTAGCAGCAGCATCAGCGCTGGCAGTTCTGTGTGCCACAGCCGTTCGATGGTGCCGCTGAATGGAATGTGTCGCAGGATCCAGTTGCACACCCTGGTGGGTCGATCGTCGGCGATGTCGAGATCGGTCACGACGCTTCTCCTCGCTGGCGGAAGACCCCACGCTCGAAGGGGTGGGGTGAATTGCGTCAGCCCGCTGGTGCGGCGGGACACACAACGGGCTGGATACCATCACAGTACCACGCGATTCCGGGAAAGCCAACTCCTGTCTAGACCCGCGCCGTGGGTCGCCGCACCAGGACATCACCCAGGATACTTCATGCCACTCTCCGGTCGCGGCTGCGGCATCCGGCGCACAGCACGGGCCGGTCACTGTCGGCCCGCACCCATTCGCCGCCGACTCGTCGGGCCCCGCGGAATCCACGTCGGGCGCGGTCTGTCGTCTCTGCTGCTCGGTCGCATCGCTCGCATTGCGGCTCCGTGTTGATGTTGGCCCGCGCGTATCGCTGCGCGATGGCGAGCATGTGCCCGGCCGTGTCGAGCCACTCGGCTTCGAGGTCTTGGAGCGCTTCGAGGTCGTCGGCGAGTTGCTGCCATCGTCGGGCTATGCCGTGGGTGTCGCCGGTCGGGTCGCTGTAGTCGATGCTCGGTGGCTCGGTTTCGATGATGGGCATGTCGGCGCGGTCGTCTGCCGGTGTGCGGGTTGCACCGAGGTCGCGCAGCTCGCGGCGGATGACCGCGCGAGCAACGTCGATCAGCTCGGCGCGGTCGGCGAAGTCGCGGGCATGTCGTCTCATGATCGGGTGGTGGTCGATGATGCGCTGCAGGGGTTTGGTCACGCTGTGGGCTCCTCATGTCTGCTACCGTGGGGCTGTTACTGGCCGGGACGGTCTGCTCTTCGGGGTGGGCCGTTCTGCGCGTTCAGGGGTCGATGAGTGTCTCCAGGATCGCGGTTGCGACTGGTGGGCAGACGGCGTTTCCGATGATCGTCCACTGGGCGCGCTTGGTGGGCAGGTCGCAGATGGCGGTGCCCGCCGCGGGGTCGAATCCCATCAAAGCGCAGCCCTGCTCTGCGGTGAGTGGGCCGGCTGGCGTGTGCCAGATCCTGCCGCTTGTCGTCAGTGTGGGGGCCGGTGATGATCCGACCCGTCGCTGATAGTCCTTGCCGTTCGGTCGGTTGTTCGTCCTGATGTGCCATTCACCTCGATCGATGGCCCGCGCGATGGCGCGGCGAGCGCCGCTGCCGCCGTCCATCCCGTGACCACCGCCGCTCGTGCTGCTGGAGCGCAGGGTTAGGGCGGGCCGTGTTCGGAACCCGACCCCAATCGCCTCGGCCATCGACACCCACGGTAGGTGCCCGAGCATGTCGACGGGCTGGACTGGAGCGACGCCTCGGACGTACGCCTGGTGGGTGGTTGGTGGCGGGCCGACCGGTCGGTCGCGGTGCGCGACGAGGTAGACGCGGCGGCGAGTCTGCGGCGCCCCGAACGTCTCCGCTGACGCCTCGAACACGTCGGCGGAGTAGCCGAGGGCCTGGAGGTCAGCAGAGATCCGGGTGAATGCTGG
>JBKEAI010000261.1:0-20770 GCA_047972145.1 Microthrixaceae bacterium | reverse complement strand
GTGGAGGGTGTTGTCGGTGATCGCCACCCACCTTCTACTGGCCTCGGGTTGGCCGACTCCGGGTTTGTTGCGACCCGCTGTGTCTGTGAGCCCAAGTTCCTCCGTCAATCGCTGCTGGGTTTGTTCCCGCAGCGAGTTGTGGATGCCGGAGAGCACGATGACGAACCGATAGCCGGCATCGGCCGCCTTCGCGATCACGGCAGTGAAGTTGGCGGTCTTGCCGGACTGAACGCGGCCCAGCACAAGTCCCTGCACCCGAAACTGGTCCGGGCCATCGTCCTCCGAGGGGTTCTCAAGGTGAGCGAGCACGTTGTCGCTTGCGTCATCGAGCGACTCGACCACGGCCTCGCTTCGACCCTTGTGGCCCAGCAGCCATGATCGCAGCCTGGGCCAGTGGTAGCCATCGGCGGGGTCGTGACTGTCGAACCACGAACGACGTCCGCCGCCCTCGCCGCTGAGCACGTTCACCCTCCGGATGGGGGTGTCGTGGTCTCGTTGCCAACGCTGGCGCACCTCGTCACGGATGTCCTGGTCAACGAGCTCGAGTGCCTCGTCGAGGGTGCGGTCCAGATTCTCGATGAGGGCGCGCACCGCGCGCAGACCTCTCTCGATCCGTTGTTCGCGGTCACCATCCGATTGCATCTGCTGCTCCCGGGTCGATCTTTCGGAATCTCTTGCGAATCCGCTTGAGTGCCTTCTGTTCACCGACCTCCTCGGCCGCTCTTTCAAGGGAATCGCCGAGGTGCGAGCCGCGGGATGACTCCGACGGTGGTGTCTCGCCGTCAGCATGGCTGCCCGGACCTGCGGGAGATGGCGTTCCGCCCGTCGGTGGGTCACCAGAGTCCGTCGTGGCGCCGGAGCCGGGCGGTGTGGGCGAGGGGGGTGGTGGTCGGTCCCGGTTGCCCTCCACATAGCGTTGCTTGGCGCGCCGGACCAACGCCTCGACAGGAGCCCGCAGGTCGTCTCTGAGGCTCGACGGCAGGTTGACCCGCATCTTGGCGATGTTGATCCCGAACGCGTCATCCAGGTCGGGAGAGAAATCGAGCGCGGCACGGGCGTACTTGGTGTGCTCATCCGCGGTGCGGAGATACCGCCAGCCGCCATCCTGGATGAGTCGGTTCGCCCGGTACACCCACAGGCCCTGACTCTGGTTCCACCGGCCCCGCCCGTGGCGCTCGTGTGCTGCGGGTGTGGAGAACTGGTGCTTGTTGGGGAGCACGAACGGCTGGAAGGTCACCACGCCGACATTTCCGTCATGGATCACGTCGAACTCGGCAACCTGCAGCGCCTCGGTCCCGGGTTCGTCGCGGGCGAAGGGATCCCAGGGGTCCACTGTCGTGCCGTTGATCGTGATCACAAGTTTCCGGCGGCGGGGGACCTCGCCGGCGATCAAGCGGTGGAACACCATCCCCAGGTACTGGTCGAGATCCTCGAGGCGATTGAGGAGCCCCTTGCGTGCACGTTCTCCGTCGCGCCGTTTGTATGGCAACAGCCGGTCAAGGTTCTCCCACAGAACCACCGTTCCGGGCCCCTGGTCTAGCGGCTCGGTCAGCTCGGTGGGTCGTTGGGTAGCCGACAAGACGTCGATCTCCCAAGTGTCGTGTCGTTGCATCAAGTCCAGATCGAGGGCTCGCGCCTCGAGGCGGGCGATCCTGGGACTGGTCCGGCTCGCCACCAGAACACGTCGGCACTGCGACAGCGACGCGGTCTTGAGCCCGAGTCCGAACTTGCCGAGGTCGTCCAGTTCGTAGTCCCTGCGGGACCCGAACCGCAGTGCCTCGTTGAGTGTCGCTTCGTCCATCCCGCTGCCGTTGTCGGCGACACGGATCCATGACTCGCCGTGGTTGAACCGGGCGGTGACGTCGACGCGGGTCGCGGCAGCAGCAACGCTGTTGTCGATCAGATCGGCGACCGCGCCGGCGAAGTTATAGCCGACATCTCGCAGCGCGGTTGCCAGCCTTGCCGCGGACGGGAGGTTCTCGATGGTCTTTCTTCTGCCCACAGCTGCTCAGCGGTCCAGACTGGGTTCGTGGCAGAAACGACGACTGCGCCGGCCCCGGGTGTGCGCAGGGCCATGCAGGCTCAGGCCACCACGGACACCAAGCCCGAGCGGGCACTTCGCTCCGAGCTGCACCGCCGCGGCATCCGGTTCCGACTGCACCGCCGGGATCTGCCCGGCAGACCGGACATCGTGCTGGTCCGGGCGCGGGTGGCAGTGTTCGTGGACGGCTGTTTCTGGCACGGCTGTCCCGAGCACTTTACGACTCCGAAGAACAACCGGGACTGGTGGGTCGACAAGATCGAGACGAATCGACAACGGGACCGGCGGGTCGACCAGCAGTTCATCGGTGTGGGATGGAAGCCAGTGCACATCTGGGAACACGAAGACCCGGCAGAGGCTGCCGATCGACTTGAGTGGCTGTGGCATGAGAGCAGTCATGGCTTGTTGAAGCGACATTCCCCGGCCAGTGGGCACTGATCACAGTCCGGGTCGGGACGACAGGCCCGCTCAGCGAGTGCTGCCATGGCGGCGGTCGCCACCGCCGACTCGTCACCTGTCCCGATCAGCTGGGCGATCAGCACGCGGGCGTTCGCGCCCGAGCAGTGCTCGTTGCCGTGCTCGAACCGGGAGGCGACCCTGATCACGCCGGTGGTGTCGATGACATCGCCCTCACCGAGACCGATTGCCCGCACCCAACGGACAGCCGCCGGTCCGATCCCCGAATCGCTCCCCCAGTGGTCGGAGTGCCAGCCATGGGCTGCCACTGCACGGCCGGCTGCTGAGACCGAGGCGATACGCAACCGGTCCCGTTCGTCACGAGACCGGCCGAGCCGCCTCTTGGCGGTCTCGGGGAGAGCGCGCGGGGCTGGGCATTCGTCCAGGATTAGCCCTGCCAGCTCGTCACCTGCCCCGCGGCGGCCACAGATGGTGGAAACCAACACCGACCACGGCTCACCGATCTGCAGCCAGAGGCCCTGGTCGTGGTCCAACCACTCCGAGAGCTGGCGACGGAAGACACGCCGTCGGGTACTGGGCGGCGTAACCGACCCCGCGCCTTCGTCCCCCGGGCGTTGCAGAGCATCGAGTACGGCGGCGGTCACGCGGCGCGCCAGCTCAGGAGGCACGGCGTTGCCAATTTGCGCGAAGGCGTGGGACCGGGAGCCAGAGAACCGGAAGCGGTCCGGGAACGTCTGGATACGGGCCGCCTCCCGTACCGTCAGCGTGCGTGCCTCGCCCGGGTGGATGTACCAGTACCCATCCTTGGCTATGTGGGCGGTGATCGACCGCGAGAGCTCATCCCACCCCAACCGGTGGTACTTGTCATTGAAGATGTCGGATCGGTAGCGCCTTAGCCGCTCGGGCAGATCCGAGTAGGTGGTCTCGGTGTCCATCAGCTCGAAGGCCTCGCGGTCGTCGTCGCGCACCGGCCGGGTCATGTGATCCCACACGAGCCCCCGGCGGTCTCCGGTCATCCCGACCCGCGACCGACGCTGGAACGGGGTCTGCGGATGCGAATACGGCATCTCACGGCCACCGGTACCGTGACCCAGCGCGGGCAGGTCGCCGATCGCGTCGCCGACGGTCACGGGTTTGGTCTCTCGTGGCCACTCGAACCCGCTTCCGTCCCGGAGGGCGACGAGGATAAGGCGTTGTCGGTGCTGGGGAACCCCGAACCGCCAAGCGTCAAGAAGCCGACAGTCGACCTCGTAGCCGACGTCCTCCAGCATTGCGGTCATCGTGCGGATCACAAGTCCGTCATCACCCAGCGCCATGTCCGGCACGTTCTCCATGATCACAGCCCTCGGCCGGACCTCGACGGCGACCCGGGCGAACGCCCGCCACAAGTCACGCCGAGTGTCCTCAGCTGGTCTGACCCCGTCGACAACAAGTGACCTGATCTTGGAGCGGCCCGCACGGGAGAAGGGCTGACACGGCGGGCCACCGGCCAGAACGTCGACCTCGACAACGGACAGAAGCCCCACCAGGTCCTCGACCCGGTCGGGATCGCCCATGTCGAACGCCAGCGCCCGGCCTACGAAGTTGGCCCGTTGCGTCTCCAGTGCACGTTCGTCGGTGTCCACTGCCAGTGCAACGGTGCAACCAGCGGCTTCCATACCCAACGACAGACCACCTGCGCCGCAGAAAAGGTCCACCGCCACCGGACCCTCGATCTCCGAGACCCAGGACTTCCACGACTCGCCCACAGGCGCGTTCGGGTGCCGACCCAGCTCCAGCACGTCGGACCGCGCAGTCCTCACGCCGTAGGTCCGTCCACTCATGCCGCGGAGCTCAGCCACGCCAGGACGTCGGCGCGAGCGAAACGCCACTCACGTCCCACCTTCCGTCCGGGGATGTCCCCCTTGCGGGCAAGACGAAGGACTGTCTTCACCGACACCCGCAGCAGCTCCGCCGCCTCAGTGCCGGTGAGAACGACCTCATCAGGCTCCCCTGGATCCCTACGTCCGGTATCTTCCTTCTGCACGACCATGGGTCTACACAGCATCCCGGCTCAAGGGGTGGATGGGAGCGGACGTGCCCCGTGTCGAGGTCGATGTCACGCCAGTGCAGGCCGAGCACCTCTCCTCGGCGCATACCCGTGGTCGATGCAAGGACGAAGGCAGCGAAGAGCCGTTCCTCGAACGCCGTCGCCAGGAACGTGTTGAGCTCAGCGCGCTCCAGTTGTCCTGTTCGTGGTGCTCCGGGGAAGGTGGACGGGCCGCTGCAGCGACGTTGCGCCCGATCAACCCGAGACGCTCGGCGTCGGCAAGCGCGCGGCGAAGAACCGTGTGGGTATTGCGCACGGTCTTGGGTGCGAGCCCATCGTTGATCATCGACCGGTACGCCTTCTCGACCTCCAGCGGCGTGAGGTCCCAGAGCTTGACGAACGCCATCTTCGACTTGAGCCGCTTCACCGCTCGGCGGTATCCGTTGACAGTCGTCGGGCGGAGGTCTTCGTCGACTCCTTCCATCCAGTCGTCGAGGTAGTCACCGAGCAGCGTGCTCGAGCGCTGCACACCGACGCCCTGTTCCGCTTCGACGAGCACCTCGTTCATCGCCTTCTGCGCTGCACACTTGGACTTGAAGCGGCCCTTGGTCGCCCACCTCCGCTTACCGGTGCCGGGTCGATGCCGACCTCGACCCGATATCGCCAGCTCTTGCCGTGCTGTTCCACTGTTCCCGGCATCCCACTCTCCGTGGTCACGCACCGAGCCCATACCCGGTCGCTCCAAGGCGGTTGCGAGAGTTTCGCGACCGTTTTGGCTTCCGACGGGTTCGCCTGACAAGGGAAATTCCCCAGAACCCTTGGTAACACTGGGTGCCCGGGGCGGGATTCGAACCCGCACGTCCCTTGCGGAACCGAGGGGTTTAAGCCCTCTGCGTCTGCCAGTTTCGCCACCCGGGCGGCGGGATGATGCTGTCACAATCAGCCCGCAGCGACGACCCCAGTCAGGCGCCCGCGAGCCGAGCCCGACTGTTGCAAACACCGGGCGTGCACCTACTGTCGCGATCCGTGGCGCAACGTTGGCGGGCCTGGGCGGTTGTGTTCGGCGCATCCGGTGTGGTGCTCATGCTCGAGGTCCTTGCCGGACGGTTGATGGCCCCGTATGTGGGAGTGTCCCAGGAGACCTTCACCGGCATCATCGGAACGGTCCTGGCGGGCATCGCACTCGGCGCAGCGGTAGGTGGGAACCTCGCTGACCGCCACGACCCGAGAACACTGATCGGACCCACGCTCCTCGTCGGTGGTGCACTGACCTGGGCATCGCTTCCGATCGTGCGGATCTTCGGGCCGATGGTCGGCAGTGGACCCATCGCGATCGTGTTGCTCACAGCAGCGGCGTTCCTGGCCCCCGCCGCGGTCCTCAGCGCCGTCGCGCCGATGATCGCGAAGATCCAGATCGGGTCCCTCGACGAGTCCGGATCGGTGGTCGGACGGATCTCAGCCGCAGGGACCTTCGGTGCGCTCGCGGGGACGTTCGTGACCGGGTTCATCCTCGTCGCAGCGCTGCCGTCGCAGTGGGTGGTGATCGTCATCGGCGCGGTCACGATCGCCGCGGGGATCGTCGTGACGATCGCAGCGCCGAGTCGCCCGAAGCTGTCGATCGCGGCGGTCGTCGTGGTGATCGCCGCAGGACTGGGAGCTGCGCTGATGCCACCGCCGTGTGACCGCGAGACGGCCTACTTCTGTGTGCGTGTCGAAGTTGACCCGCTGCGCCCCTCGGGGCGCAGCCTTCTGCTCGACACGCTGCGCCACGCCTATGTGGACCTCGATGACCCCACCTACCTCGAGATCCGCTACATCCGCCTGATCGCAGCGCTTATCGATGTGCTCCCCGAGGGGCCGATCGAGGCGGTCCACCTGGGAGCGGGCGGGCTGACCGTGCCGCGGTGGTTGGGTGCCACCCGGCCGGGTTCGGAGTCCACTGTGCTCGAGATCGACCCCGAGCTGATCGAGGTCAACCGTGAACAGCTCGGCTTCGATGACGAGCGCACCACCGTGGTCATAGGCGATGCGCGCCTCACGATGACCGACATCCCCACCGATAGTGCCGACGTGGTGGTGGGAGATGCGTTTGCGAGCATGTCGGTGCCCTGGCACCTCACCACCGTGGAGGTGATCGAGGAGATCGACCGGATCCTCACCCCCGAAGGGGTCTACGTGATGAACGTCATCGACGGCGGCGACAGCCGGTACGCCCGGGCACAGCTCGCGACTCTTTCGGAACGCTTCGAGTACGTGGCTGCGATCCTGCCCGACGGTGGGGTGCCACACGCCCGCGTCAACCAGATCCTCATAGGCTCACACCAGCCGATCGAACCACCCGACATCGACCCCGCCGATGGCAGCTTCATCTCCGACGAGGAGGTAGTCGCGTACATCGACGGAGCCGCGCCGCTCACCGACGACTACGCGCCGGTCGACCAGCTCATGATGCGTCAGTAGCAAGATCGCCCGATTCCCCGATACCAAGGCTGAACCACGCGCACGGCCCGCCGAACCGCCAGGTTCCTCCGATAGCGTCGCTCCGTCGTAGCGGGCCGAGCCGGAAACCGGCTGCGCGAGTAGTCGACCGGTCAGGAAGCTGCGAGGTCCTCTCGGTGCGCCCTGTCGGGGTCGCCCGCGGACGGCGACCGGTCGCGGTCGCGCACCGCGTTGGCCGGCCGGATGTCCGAGTTGGACAGATCCGCGCTCTCCAGGGCCGACCAGGCCGCCCGACGGAACCGGTCGGCGCGCTTGGTGTCGAGTGAGTTGGCCACGACGACCGCTTCGATCACGTCGGATTGAACTGCTGCGAGGGGCCTGCCTTCACGGGCGATCGCAACCACCGGGGGTCGTTCACCGCGCCAGCGGATCGTGCGGTCGGCACCAACGAGTATCGGTGGTGAGCGGAACACCGGGGTGAGCAGGCGACCACGTCGGGCGAGGCCGACGATCGTGCGGACGGTCTCGGAGAAGCTGAGGGCGGTGGCGCGCGATTCTGGAGCCGGGTCGGCGGGTCGCACGACGGAGAGTTGCGGGCGGTTCATGGAGACCATCCAACACCCGTGGTGTGACAATCGCGGAGTGACCGCGTTCCGCTGTCTGGCTTTGGCAGGACCAGATCTACAGCTGACGTGAGCAGGCCACCAGAGGTTCAAAGAACACCATGACCTCGCAACCAATCAGTGACCTACGATTGCGCGATGAGCGCGGATGGAAACCCCGAGGCCACGGGTACCACCCGACGCCGCGCACGGGTGACCCGGATCGACCCCGACGCCCCCACAGCTGAACCCACAACCGTCGAGAGCTCATCGGAGCCCTCGTCCAACGGCGCCGGGTCGACCGAGTCGCACAGCGCCGAGCTCGTACCGTTCCCCAACACACCCGGCGACGATGCCGATTCCGAGCCGCGCCGCTCCGACGTGGATGAATGGGGTCGCTCCGAACACATGCGCGAGATCGCCCGACGCGTGTACGACCCGATCTACCGGCACTGGTTCCGCGCGGATTGGAGGGGTCTCGAGAAGATCCCAACCGACGGTGGAGCCCTACTGGTGGCCAACCACGCAGGTGCGATCCCAGCGGATGCGCCGGTCATCATGCACGGCATCGAGACCGAACTCGAACGTCCCGTGTACGGATTGGCGGACAACATCTTCCGGTCGGTGCCGGTGGTAGGCACGCTGTGGTCACGCCTCGGAGGCCTGCCGGCACATCCCGACAACGCCTACCGCCTCCTCAAGCACCAGAAGCAGCTCGTGCTCGTGTTCCCCGAGGGCACCAAGGGACCGGCGAAGACCTTCACCGAGCGATACCAGCTACGCCGCTTCGGTCGCGGCGGGTTCGTGGAGATCGCGATGCGCGCCGGGGTTCCCGTGGTTCCGATAGCGGTGGTTGGATCCGAAGAGGCGATGCCCACACTCGGGCACATACCGGGCCTCGCGAGGGTGATGGGGGTGCCCTACGCACCGGTAACGGCCAACATGTTGGCGTTCGGACCCCTCGGCCTCGCCGCCTACTTCCCTGCGAAGTTCACCCTCCAGGTGCTCGATCCCGTGCACTTCGACGTACCCCCCGACCGCGAGCGCTACAGCCGGTCGAAGGTCATGGAGGAGTCCGAGGCGATCCGCGACCACATACAGAGCGCGCTCTACGACCTACTGCGCGACCGCGAATCGGTGTGGTTCGGATGAGTCCGGTGTGGTCCAGGTGACCGAACTGTCGGACACCTCCCAGCCGCCGGTCGACCACTCGGCGCGCCCACGGCGCGTGCTGGTGACCGGGCTCGGCACCTTCTGGGGTGGGCTCGTAGCGCGCGCCCTGGAGGAAGACCCGGAGATCGAGGTGATCGTCGGGCTCGACACCACCGAACCGACCGTGGAGCTCGAACGCACCGAGTACGTGCGCGTCGATGCCAACTACTCGATCCTCGCCCGCATCGTGAAGGCCACCCAGGTCGACACGATCGTGCACACCTTCCTGGTGGTCGACCCCACCGGGATCTCGAAGCGCGCGATGCACGAGATCAACGTGATCGGCACGATGAACCTCTTCGCCGCCGCGTCGACAGCCGACTCCACGGTGCGCAACGTGCTGGTGAAGTCATCGACGGTCGTCTACGGCTGCTCGCCCGAGGACCCGATCTGGTTCACCGAACGCACGCCCCGATCCCGTCCAGCGGTGCGACCCGTGGAGCGCAGCGTCGAGGCGGTCGAGAGCTACGTACGCGACTTCGCACGGGACAACCCCAACGTCAACGTGTCACTGCTGCGCTTTTCCAACGTCATCGGCGACGACATCCAGACCCCGCTCACCCGCGCGCTGCGGCTACCGGTGGTGCCCTCGGTGTTCGGCTTCGACCCACGCTTCCAGTTCGTGCACGAACACGACGTGATCCGGGCGATGATCTTCGCCCTGCGCAACCGCCTCCCGGGCGTGTTCAACGTCGCAGGCGACGGCCTGCTGCCCTGGTCCGAGGTTGCCGCCATCTGTGGCAAGCGCGCCGTCCCCATCCCGGCGATCGGCACCAGTCTGCTCTCGGGACCGATGAGGTTGATCGGGGTCGACCTGCCCGAGGAGTACCTCAACCTGTTGCGCTACGGCCGTGGGGTCGACAACTCCAGGATGAAAGACGCCGGGTTCGACTACGAATACACCTCCGCGCAGGCCGTGCGGGCGTTCGTGGAACACGCCCGGCTCCACGACATCCTCGGCGACGCCGAGACCTACCGCTACGAGCGCGACGTGGAGCAGTTCTTCCGCCACTCCCCCGCCGTGGTGGCCAACCGGCCACCCGAGCAGGGCTGAGCCGCCCCCAGCAGCTACCCGACCCCGGCTAGCACTACCTGGCTACTACTACCTGGCTAGTACTACCTGGCTACTACGACGAGCCGTGAACGCGGGCGCGGAGGCGGGTGAGGCGTTCCACGAACTCCGGTTGGTCCATCGAGGTGAGCTGCTTGGCCAACTCCAGGTCGACCGCCGCATCGTGTTCGGACACATCGGCGACCTCCGCCAGCGTGGCCTTGGTCGCGACCGACAGATCCCGCGGCACCGACGCGGCATGTGCCGCGAGCTCGATCGCGCGGGACAGCAGTCCGTCATCGGTCGTCGTCTCCCACACGAGGCCGTGGTGCAGCGCCGCCGTGGAATCGAGCACCTCGCCGAAGAGCACCATCGCCGCGCAGACCTGTGGGCCGACGAGGCGACGCAACATCCACGTGTGCCCACCGCCGGGGTGGATCCCCAGGTCCAAGAACCGACAATCGAAACGTGCCGACTCCGCAGCGAGTCGCAGGTCACACGCAAGGGCGAGGTTCAGCCCGGCCCCCACGGCCGGGCCGTTCACCGCGGCAATGCTCGGCAAGGTCGTGCGCGCCACCGACAGGAAGCCGTCGTAGATCTGGCGGAGGCCATCTTCGGCTGAGTCTCCCAACTGGGTGAGGTCGGCTCCCGCACAGAACGCCGGTGCCGCACCTGTGACCACGAGGGCACCGATCGTCGGATCCTCCTCCAGTGACGAGACGGCTTCGGTGAGCTCTTCACATAGTCCGAGCGACAGAGCGTTGCGACGCGCTTGGTCGTCGAGGGTGATCACACCCACCCCATCGTCGTTGCGTTCGACCCGTATGTGTGTCACCGCTGGGGGACTCCTGTACCGTCGTGCGCCGTGAGGATCCTGGCGGCCGCCCAACTGTACCCATGGCCGTCGGTGGACGGATACCGACAACGACTTCGCCACATGCTGCGAGGGTTGGCGTCGGTGGGCGACGTGGACGTGTTCTGCCTCGCCCCGGACGATGGGGCGGAACTCGCGCCACCACAGCCAGAGGTCCGGGAGGTTGTGACCACACCATGGGTACGCCAGGACACCCGCCAGTGGATACCGGGCTGGGTGCGTGGCGACGCCCCCAGGAAGGTCGAGGCGATGGACTGGGATCAGGCCCGTCGGGATCTCCAGGCCTGGGATCCACAGATCGATCTGGTCTGGTACAGCCACCTCGAGACCTGGATGTCACTGAGCGACTCCCTCGAGGGTGTGCCCGCAATCGTGGACTTCGACAACCTCGAGAACCACCTGATGCACCTGCGACGCTTCACACCACCTCACCTTCCCGTACACGTGCGCTCGGAAGGTGTCGCTGCGGTGGCCGGCAACCTCGGACGCTGGGCCACATCGCGGGCATTCGACCTGGTCGACGAACGCCGCCTCGCGCGGCATTACCAACGATGTGCACACTCGGTGGAGCACGTGGTGGTCTGTTCGGAGCTCGACGCCCGTCGCGGTGGTTTCGACAACGTCGAGGTCGTGCCCAACGGGGGCTCGTCACCGGCGTCGATCGTCGGCGATCGGCGGACACCCAGGGGAGAACGCCCGACGCTGTCTTTCGTGGGAGCGCTCGACTACGAGCCCAATACCGATGCAGTCGAGTGGTTCGTCACCGAGATCCTGCCGATCATCCGTGCCCGGATGCCCGAGGCGCAGTTCAGGGTGATCGGGCGCGGCCAGGAGTGCGTGTCGGTGAATCCACGTACCCCTGGACTGACCTTCACCGGGCCGGTGCCAGACGTCCAGGCCGAGCTTGACCTTGCAGATGTGTCGGTGGTTCCGATCCGCCTGGGAGCAGGTACCCGACTGAAGGTCATCGAGTCGATGGCCTCACACATACCCCAGGTGACCACCACCGTGGGTTGCGAGGGGATAGACCTCATGCACGGTGACGAGGCACTGATCGTCGACGACCCCCACCGTTTCGCGGACGCGTGCCTGCAACTGCTCACCGACGGGGCGCTGCGTCAACGGTTGGCCGACAACGCGGCCGACCTGTTCGAGCGACGATACCGCTGGGAAGCGATCGAACAGCGCGTCGGGCGTATCGCGCGAGACGTGGTGGACGCTCAACCCTGAGTCCTCCTCTCGAGCGCGCACGACTCAGGTTCGCCTGCACGACTCAAGTTGCGCGAGAAAGTCACCCACGCGCGATACGGCACCCACCGACTCACTCCAACAACCTGAGTCACCCAGGCAAGAGGGGTGCACCCGACCGCACCCGACCGCACCCGACCGACTCAGCTGAGCCAGGCGGCGACGATCGAGGGGGCGACGTCGACCCACTCCTCGGTGGTGATCGCGTAGCGGATGTGGTCCTCCCAGATCCCGTTGATCTGGAGGTACCGCAATGCGACTCCTTCCTCGCGCAAGCCGAGCTTCTCCACCACACGCCGGCTGGCGACGTTGCGGGGAACGATCGCTATCTGCACCCGGTGCAGGTGGAGTTGCTCGAACGCGAACTGAAGCACCAGTGCGACCGCCTCGGGCATGTATCCCTGACCGGCGACCGCCTCGTCGATCCAATAGCCGACGTACGCGTTCTGCCGCGCGCCGCGCTGGATGGTGTTGAGGTTGACCTCCCCGCGCATGTGGTCGTCGACGAAGATACCGAAGCCGAACCCCGTTCCCATCTGGATCTCGCGCAGGCGCACCGAACACCGCGATGCGAACGCGTTGGGGTCCTCGACGGTGTCGGGCTGACCCGGCGAAGGCAGCGGCTCCCATTGGGTCAACCAGCCGGCACACCGGCGACGAACCTCCTGCCACCGGGCGAAGTCCGCTGCCACCAAGGGGCGCAGGTCGACGCGGGGGCCGTGCAGCACGACCGGTTCGGTCGGCGGGGAGCTACGGGTCTGACGGCGGCGTCGCATCAGATAGCACCCCCGGACCCGATCACACACCCGGACCCGATCACACACCCGGCCAAGATCGTTCCCCCGGCCAGGGACACCAGAGCACCCTCACCACCGGGGCGGGACCGGATGACCGACCAGGACCGATGCCGTGCACCGATCGGTGGCTTGAGCCACATCAGGAGCCACCGATCTGGGACAACACGAGCCCGTCGAGAATGTCGGCTTCGGACACCAGGCACTCCCGGTAGCCGAGATAGCGCATGACACCTACGAGCACGCAACAACCACCGACGATCACATCCGCACGCTCGGCTTCGAGACCGGGGTTGTGCACACGGTCCTCGATCGCCTCGGTGGCGAGGGTGCGGAACACATCCTCAGCGGCCTCCTTGGACAGCCTGAAGTGGTGGATCGCGTCCCGATCGTAGGTCGCGAGGCCGAGCTCCACCGCCGCCACCGTGCTGACGGTCCCCGCCAGTCCCACCAGAGTGGTGGCACTGGCCGCCATCGGTACAGCGCGGCGCACCCCGTCGACGTGGAACTCCACCTCCGAGAGGCAGTTCGTGAGCTCCTCTGGCAATGGCGGGTCGTGGGCCAGGTACTTCTCGGTCATCCGAACACAGCCCATCTGGGTGGAGCGGGTTCCGGCGACCGTGCCGGCACCCACAGCGAACTCGGTGGACCCACCGCCTATGTCGACCACGAGATAGGGCCCCCGGTCGGCGGGGAGCGAGGCCGTGGCGCCTCGGAAGGAGAGCTCGGCCTCCTGTTCCCCGGTGAGGATCTCGGGGCCGGTACCCAACAGGTCGCTGACGGGGCCCAAGAACAGCTCGCTGTTGGATGCGTCGCGCACCGCCGATGTGGCGGCGATGCGCAGTCCGGCGACTCGATGCTGGTCCAGTTGGTCGGCATAACCAGCGAGGACCACCAGCGTGCGTTGGATCGCCTCGGGATCGAGCACACCGCTGCGGTCGACCCCCGCACCGAGGCGGGTGATGTGCATCTCGCGCACCTCGTGGTGCTCTCCGTCGGAGATCAGCAGACGGGTGGAGTTGGTGCCGCAGTCGATCGCCCCGTACAAAGCCCGGGCACCCGACGCCCCGCTCACGACGCCCCGCTCATGACGCCTCCCGGAGGTGGGCTTCGACCCACCTACCCACTGGATCGTCACCACCCGCGAGGTGATACGCGTAGTGCGCGTGGAGGCACTTCACCCCCCGCCGGGTGCCCCCCACCCCACCGTTGGGACGTGGCCCCGTTCGGGTGGGATCGATCGTGGCGTCGCGTTCGGCGGCGTAGCGCCTGTGAGCCTGATCTATCGCTGCGAGGCCCACGTCGGTTTCGGCTTGCTTCACTCCGCCATCCGCTTCGAGTCGGCCGATCCTGCGCAACAGGTCGGGGTCGACCAGATAATAGAGAGTGGGCATCGGGGTACGGTCATCCATGAAGGGCTCGTTGCGGATCACGACCGGGTCCCCGGACCGACCTCGTCGCACCACCACCTCGAAGCCGGCCGAAGGTTCCCGACCAAGGAGCGTTGCGACGCGTTCGCGGTCCACGACGACGGAGCCGGGTGGCACCTGATGCTCGAGGAGTTGCACCTGCACCGTGTGGTCATAGGTCCACTGGGTGCCGACACCTACGAAGCCCATCGCCTGGTGGAATGCGAGCGAGTCCGGATTGGGTGGGTCGAGGTTGACCTCGGCGCACACCACCGGCGAGGAACGCTCGAGCGAGTGGGAGAACACCCGCTCGTAGAGCAGGCGTCCCACACCCCGACCCTGTGCCCATGGGGCCACGGCGATGCGGTCCACGTAAGTGAACAGGTCGTGGTGTTCTGCGAAGAAGCGGAAGTTCGGTGACCGGTAGTCCGCACCGGGACCCATGACGATGACAAAACCGGCGAGTGACCAGGGATCCACACCGCGAGTGCCGCTCGGGAGTGCCCGGAGGTCACGCGGGCCATCGCCGAGGCCGACCGCGTCGCCGGGTCGAGCCCACAGTGCGATGGACTGCTCGCACTGCCCGACGAGGGCCTCCAACGCACCGGCATCGAGCGCACCGACGTGGGGCACCCAGTGTGCGTTGAGCGCGAGGACCGCTCGCAGATCGGTCGGAGCGATCCCGGACTGACGCCAGAAGGTGCCGGGGTCACCCGGCATCGGGACTCAACCCTTGTACTGGTCGACGAGGACGTGCTTGAGGACCTTGCCAGCCGGGTTCCTGGGGATCGCGTCGATGATCTCGAGCTGCTCGGGCAGCTTCTGGGTCATCAGTCCACCGTCGCGCAGGTGCGCCGTCATCTGCTCGAAGGTGATCGGGTCGGCGCCTTCCGCGGTCTGCACGACCGCACATACCCGTTCGCCCGAATCGGGGTCGGGCAGGCCGATCACGGCGACGTCACCGATGGCCGGATGCGTGTAGAGCAGATCCTCCACCTCCTTGGCCGAGACGTTCTCGCCCTTGCGGATGATCACGTCTTTGACCCGACCGGTGATGATCACGTTGCCGTGGTCGTCGGTGCGGCCCAGATCACCGGTGCGGAAGTAGCCCTCCTCGTCGAACGCGTCCGCGTCGAGGCTCGAATCGAGGTAGCCCTTCATGACCTGGGGCGCCTTGGCGCGGATCTCACCCTCTTCGCCGGGTGCTGCGACCTTGCCGTCAAGGGTGACGAACTTCAGTTCCACACCGGGCATCGGCTTGCCTTCGCTGACAGCGAGCTCCTCGTCGGAGTCGGACAGGTCAGCCATGGTGAGGATCGGCGCCTCGGTTAGTCCGTAGCCCGACAGGATCGGAGCGTCGAACACCTCTCGCACCTCTGCGACGATCGACGGGGGTTTGGGGGCCCCACCACCGGGAAACGCCCGCACGTTGGGGAACACAGGTGTGGCGTGCTTGCGGGCGAACGCCAGGTATGCCTGGTGGAACACCGTGCCCGAACCCGCCAGGGTGACGTTCTCCCGCGAGAGCACCTCGGGGGTCTGCTCGGGGTGGAAACCCTCCATCAGGATGTTCGAACAGCCGCTCTGGAGGCTCGTGAACAGCCAGGTGATCCCGCCGATGTGGGTGAATGGGAACACCAGCGCGTTGCGGTCGTCCTGGATCACACCCATGCGGTCGCCCATGCCCCTGGCCACAGCCGCGATCGACGCATCGGTGTGCTGGGCACCCTTGGGATCCGCGGTGGTACCCGAGGTGTAGAACAGCCACCGCACCGGTTGCTCGTCGGCATCGAGCGCCTCTTCGATCGGGGGAAGCGACGCCGGGTCGCCCTGGGGAAGCGCCCGGTCGCTCACCAGCACCCGCATCTCGCCGCCGTTGGCCGCGGCGATGGAGCGACCCATCGCCTCGAAGTCGAAGTCACGCCACACCGAGGGCACGATCAACAGAGACGAGTTCGCTTGGTTGGTGCAAAAGCCCACCTCGCGCTCGCGGTAGATGGGCAGCATCGGGTTCTGGATGGCACCGATCCGGCTCAGCGCACCGACGAGCACCATCGACTCGATCCAGGTCGGTAGCTGCCAGGACACAACGTCGCCACGCCCCACGCCGTGGGCGGACAGGCCTGCCGCAGCCCGTTCGGCATCGGACCAGTATTCGCCGAAGGTGATCGTGCGCATGTCCTCGTCGACCGCCATCAAGGCGTCGGGGGTAGCGTCCACACGGCGTTCGAGCAGTTCCCAGAGTGTTCTTCCCTCGAGCATGGGTTCAGACTAGGTCGCGAGATCCCATGGTGCCTTTCGGCGCATGTCGGTGGCCGCTCAGCCGATGTCGCTCATCTCGACGGTCGCGCCTGAGGAGGCGACGACCACGCGACGCCCGCCCACCGGGGACTCGAGCGGGATCGTAAAGGTGCCGGCCACGGCATCGTCGCTGCACGGGGTGCCGAAGCGGGGCCCGATCACAACCGCCTTGATCTGCACCTCGAAGGGGTCCTCGAACACCTGTAGCGCGGCGGGCACAGCTTCCTCGGACACGGCGCACCCGAAGGTGATCTCGAACGAGGTGCCGTCGTCGGCGAGGTCGATCACCACAGGTGGCACGACCGCCTCGGTCGCGACGTCTTCGAGCTCGGGGGGCTTGGAGAACACGTAGGTGTTCTCACCGTTCTCACCGACCAGCTGCACGATCCCCTCCGGTGCGGGCGACCCGTCGAACATGGTCACCGGGACCAGGACGGTCGTGGTCGCAGCGTCAGGGGTGGTCGTTGCTGCGTTGTTCGGGAGCTCTTCGGTCGGCTCGCGGTCATAGGTTCCGTACGCGACCACCGCCCAGCCACCGACACCTATCAGCAGTACGAAGAGCGCGAAGAACCAGTACATCGAATAGGTACGTGGAGCGTCTTCGGGGTTGCGTGGCATCTGTGTGGTCGCCGGGCTCCTCGTCTGGACGCGCCGGTGCTCAGTTCAGAGTACGGCCACTGGCGCCACAGGCGTGCTCGCCGCCCCCTTGAGCGGTTCGGGTACCGCCACCAGGAGGAATGCTCCGCTGTCACGCTCGGCGCATGCGACGGCCAACTCCTCGAGGTTCCAGTTCTGGCCCTGGATGAGCCCCATGTCGCGCACGTGGATCATGTGCACTGCGAGGCAGTCGGACCAGTCGGGCATCGAAGGCGGGAAGGCCTCGTACGCGTAGTTGTCGGTAACCGCGCCGGCCACCTGGTTGGCTGCCATCCACTCGATCGAGTGAACCGAGAGCCCCGGCAGCTTCGACTCCCCCGTGCCGACCGCGTAGCGCCACCGCTGGGTGTCCTGGATCGGCACGAACGGCTCGTGAGGTTCCGCGAGGTAGTGGCGCATCTCACCGGTGCGCACGAGCACGAAGTCCCCCGGTTGGATCTGCACCTTCGCGAGCTCGGCGGCAGCGTCGAGGTCAGCCCCGGTGATCGCGTAGCCGATGTCGATCTCGTCGAGTCCCGCGACACCCTTCGCGCGGGGTACATCCAACAGCACTCCACGGGTGGTGATCGCCGGGAGCTTCTCGGCACCGAGCCTGGTCGCCCCCGCGAACGCCGTGGTCGAATCCGATGGGTAGCCGTTGTAGAAGGAACCGTCGTATGAGATGTGGCTGAGCGCATCGAGGTGGGTGCCGGCACACGTGCTCATCGTGACCAGATCGTCGGTGCCCTCCCAGATGCCTGGGGCGAACGGGTCCCGGTCGTTGATCGAGGTGTGGGTGAGGATCGGGTTGAACCGTCGGGCGGGTTGGCCGACCTGCACACCATCGGCACGCAGTTCCACAGCGAGCCGGACGTGGTGGCCACCGGTCGCCGACCGATGGCCTCGCAGCGTGGCATCGCTGTCGAGCAGGTTGCCACAACCCAGTTCGTCGTCGTCACCCCAACGTCCCCAGTTGCGGACCCGCTCGGCAAGTTCGCCCAGCTCTCCGGGAAGGGGCATGTCAGTCCATCACCAGAACGCCGCGGGCGAGCTTGCCGTCGTGGAGCTCAGCCAACGCCGTGTCGAAGCCCTCGATCGGATAGGTCGCCGTGACCAGCTCGTCGAGTTTGAGCCGACCGGCCTTGTACAGGTCGACCATCAGCGGGATGTCGTACGCGGGACGCGCTGAGCCGTAGCGGCAACCCATGATCGACTTGTCGTTGTACATGGTCGACACCACGAAGCTGGCCTCGGTGCCCATCTTGGGAACCCCGACCATCACCACGGCCCCTCCGAAGTCCAACATCTCGGTGCCGGCCTTGATCAGAGCGGTCGACCCGACGCACTCGAACACCCAATCGACCCCGTCGGGTCTGATCTCGTTGACCACCTCGACGAGGTCGGTCCCCTCGCCGGGGCAGATGAAGTGCGTCGCCCCGAAGTCGCGGGCGAGTTGCTCCTTGCCGGGGTTGGTGTCCACCGCGATGATCGGCAGCGCGTCGGCGAGCCGCAGGCCCTGGATCACGTTGAGTCCGATCCCACCGACACCGATGACCACTGCGGACTGACCGTGGTCGACACGTGCACGGTTGAACACCGCACCGACGCCTGTGAGCACACCGCAGCCGATCAACGACGCGGACGCCAACGGCACGTCGTCGGGGATCTTCACCGCGGAGGTCTCCTTGACCACGGTCTCTTCGACGAACACCGAAGTGTTGGCGAACTGGAACGCCTTTTCGCCACCGACGGTGAAGGGGCGACCGAGCTTGCCGAGCGACTGCCGGCAGAACGTCGGTTTCCCGCGACTGCACGCGTCGCAGCGGCCACAGTTGCCCAGCGTCGTCAGCACCACGTGGTCGCCTTCGACCAGCGACGTCACATCGTCGGCTGTCGCCACGACGATTCCGGCCCCCTCGTGGCCCAGGACCGCCGGGGTCGGGAACATGATCGTGCCGTCGATGACCGAGACATCGCTGTGGCACAGACCCGCCGCGGAGAGGTGCACACGTACCTCGCCGGGACGCAGGTCCCGCACCTCGACATCGTCACGGAGCAGGGCCGACTCCCCGTCCCACACGATTCCCTTCATTGGACCAACCCCTTCGTAGACGGTCTGATCGGACACGCCTGCAATAGAACGCGTTCCACTTCAGAGCATACGTGAGCGGATTCCCGCACCATCATCGATGCGATCGCCACGACAGAGACAGCGCGGCGCAAGCAGCGCCGGGGGGCCACTGCGGTGACCGCTTGGCTCGGCTACCCGTCGTCGCTCGAGTCCGCACGTACAGCTGAGTCGGCGTGCGAGGTCGCAGCCTGCACCAGTGCGATGTCGTTGCGGGTGACCACACCGTTGGACAGGGCCCACGACAGAACGGTCTGACGGCGACCATCCGCGCTCAGACCGATCTCACCCTTCACCCCCGGTACGCCGGCACGGTGGAGCTTCTCGCAGACCACGTCGAGCTTGCGGTTGAACTTGTTCGCCGACCACCCGAGCCGACCCGCCATGACGCTGCCGCCCTCGATGCGCCCGGTGCGCAGCTTCGACTCGTACAACGCCACCACCAACAGATGTTGTTCGGGCGACAGTGGCACGGCGCCAAAGTCGACCGTCGCAGTTCCGACCAGCTCACCGGTTCCATCCGCGCGGAGCGCTTCGCCACTGCGCGAACCGTCAAGCTCGTAGTTGGTGGGTCCCGCGACGAAGCGCACCTTGAAGCGACGAGCGACGATCGGTAGTTGCTGGCCCGGTGCCAGCTCCGACAGCGTTCCCGTATCCACGTCGAGCAACTCGAGACGGGTGCGCGAGCCGAGGTTCTGCAACCACCAGACGTCTTCACGGCACACGAAACGACCTGCCACGCGGTGCATGAACTGGTTCTCGTCCAACACGAGATCCGCCGCGCGGCCGAAGGTCAGGTCATCGTCCTCGGTGAGCTCGGTCACCTCGCCGAGGAAGTCGACCGTGAGGGATCCCGCGGATCGGGAGCCGTTCATCGGCGGGTCTTCATCGGCGTACAACACACACTTTCGAGGGTACCCACAATCAACTCGAAGGCACCCTTAGGCCCAAGTCATGCGCGGCTTGTCGGGGTCGAACAGGATCGCCCCGAGCACGACGAACCCGATGCCGAAGGCGGCCACCACCAAAAGTTCGGTCACCACCTCACCAAGCCCCCCGCCGTAGACGATCACCGTCTCGAAGCCTTTGATGGCCCAGTAGGTCGGTGTGGCGGGCGCGATCGCCTGTGCCCACCCGGGCAGTGTGTCCAGCGGGGTGAGCGCACCGCCGATGCCGGCCAAGAGCAGGGCACCGAGATAGGCGTAAGCGTTGTACTGGGCCTGGTTGACCGCCAGCGCACATGCGAGCACCCCGAAGGAGACCACCATGAACGCCGTGACCGCCTCAACGGCCACCAGGGCGAGGATCGACCCGGTCACCTCGAGGTTGAACAGCAGCGCAGCGGAGCCGACCACGAACGCGAACAGCAGGATCTGGTTCCCGTAGGCGACGATCGCCTTTCCGGTCATGATCCTCGACGGGCGTATCCCCATCGTGCGAACACGGTTCCAGGTACCCCAGCCACAATCACCGAGGAAGAAGTGGCCGAACATGCCCACGGACATGAACCCGAACATCGTGGCCTGTCCCGGTGCGGCGAGACTCGCCCCGTTGGCCGGCACATCGGGCTGGGTGTACTCGAGGAACAG
>JBKEAI010000253.1:0-15455 GCA_047972145.1 Microthrixaceae bacterium | reverse complement strand
CAAGCCCCGAGCTGGGTTCGTCCAGCAACAGCACCGTTGGCGCGTGCGCGATCGCGGCGGCCATCTCGACGACGCGGCGGGTACCCGTCGAGAGCTCACCGACGAACCGGTTGCGTTGTTCTGCGAGCCCGAACAGCTCGATCAACTCGTCCACCCTTGCATCGATCTCCCGTTCCGCATCGAGCACGGCTGGCAGAGCGAGGAGCGTCGCGAAGTGATCGGGGTGGGCGTGGTGCCTGTCGCCACCGAGGGCGATCGTCTCGGCCACGGTGAGCGTGGGGAACAGGTGGGCATCCTGGAACGTGCGCCCGAGGCCGGCCTCGGCACGTTGGTCGGCGCGTCGTGCGGACAGGTCGATGCCATCGAGTTCGACACGTCCACCCTCAGATGGGGTCAGCCCCGAGATCAGGTCGAGGATCGTGGTCTTGCCGGCGCCATTGGGGCCGATGAGCCCGAGTATCTCGCCGTGTGCGAGCTCGAAGCTCACGTCGCCCACAGCGGTCACCCCTCCGTAGCGGCGCGTGAGTCCTTGGACCGACAGGGCCCGATGTCCCGTGGTGGAGCGTGCGTCATCTCGGTCGCCGGAGCCGTCGACGGGTCCGGGGGATTCGAGGGTTGGGTCGTCCTCATCGGCGCCGCGTGCACCGCGGTGTCGGGTACCTCGGAGGAACGCAGACTGGAGGAGGTCCGGGCGTTCGAGCAGGGATTTGGTCGGCCCCGAGAACCGGATCACTCCGTTCTCCATGAAGTAGCACCGCTGCGCGATGGAAACCGCGATGTTCAGCGACTGTTCGATGAGCAGGACCGCTGTTCCCGCCTCGTTCATCGATCGGATGACCCCCAGCATCTGCTCGACGATGCTGGGGGCGAGACCGAGTGACAGCTCGTCTATGAGCAGCAGTCGAGGCAGGGTGACCAGCGCCATCGCCATGCCGAGCTGTTGTTGTTCGCCTCCGCTCAGGTTGCCTGCCGATTCATGCCAGCGCACCGCGAGCTGGGGGAACTGCTCGCGGACCGCATCGACCCTGGCGTCGATCTCGTCTCGGGGGGTGTCGAGCAGCGGCCAACGGCAGACGACGAAGTGGTCTGCGACCGACATCGTGGGGAACACCACTCGGCCACCCGGAACCTGGGTGATCCCCGATTCGGCCACACGTCGAGGGCCGGCGTGGGTGATCTCGCGCCCTGCGAACGCAATGGTACCGCCGTCGGGCTCGATGACCTGGGAGATCGTGCGGAACAGGGTCGTCTTGCCCGCCCCGTTTGTTCCCAGCAAGGCGACGATCTCACCCTCGGCCACCTCCAGGTCAACACCGAAGAGCGCCTGGATGCGCCCATACGATGCCGTCAACCCTGCGCAGCTCAGCAGCATTGCGGGCTCCGTGCTCATGGATCTGCGCGCCCGATCGGAGCGCGGCGTGCGAGGAGGTGGACCGCACGCTGGCGTGAGCGGTCGAGGAGCTCGCCGACTCCTCCGGGGAAGAACATGAGCAGTGCCAGCAGGCCGGGGCCGGTCACGAGCAGGTGCGCGTTGTCGAACAGGTACCGCGAACCGAAGAGCCTTATCCATTCGACCACCACGGTGGCGATCACTGCCCCTGCCACCGACACGGTGCCCCCGATCACGGTGAGTATGAAGATCTCCACACTCGGGCCGATGCCGTAGGTCGATGGATCGACGGCCTGCTGCTGGTATGCGAGGAGCACTCCCGCCCCAGCCGCGATCCCTCCCGAGATGCTGAACGCGGCCAGTCGTGTGGTAGCCGGGTTGATCCCACTCGTCGCCGCAGCCGACGGGTTGTCGTGGGTTCCGATGAAGACCCGCCCGCTGCGTCGCCGTCGCAGGCCGTATGCCGCCGCCATCGCGAGGACCAGCATCACCACGGTCAGGTAGTAGAAGGAGCGGTTGTCAGCGAGGTCGATCCGGTTGAGCAGCACGGGGCGCTCGATGCGGTTTGCCGACCCGGGCAGCACTCCCAGGTCGCTCATGGTGTAGCGGCGGTCGAGGAAGTAGAACTCCATCGCTCCTGCGAACGCCATGGTCACCACCGCCAGGTAGATCCCAGGCGAGCGCACCGCAGGGGTACCGATCAACGCGGCCAGGAGCGCACCCGCGACGATCCCTGCGAGGAGTGCGATGGTGAAGTCGATCCCGTGGTTGGCTGCGAGCCCACCGCCCACCGCGGCGCCCACTCCGACCAGGCCAAACTGGCCGTAGGTGACCTGACCTGCCCAGCCGGTGAGGATCACCACCGACACCGCCACGATCGCGAAGATCGGTAACAGGGTGAGGTTCCCGAGGTCGCCGGTGGAGAACAGTGACGGGGCGACCAGAGCGACTGCGAGGGCGCCGAGAACCAGCGCGGCCTTGGCCGTCCTGTACGGCTTGGAGCTTTGCAGGGCCAGGGGAACGGGCCGGGCCGGTCGCGCCACCGCCCAACTGGATCGCTCCGAGGAGAACGCCCGGGCGATCGTGCTGCGGTGCAGTGCCAGCGCCACGAGGACCGCTCCGAGCATCAAGGCGTAGGAGAGGTTGGCCGTGCCGGTCTTCGCAACCGTGGCCTGTTCCACGATTCCGATGGCGACACCCACGCCGAGCGCGGTGGGGAGGTCGCTGAAGCGTGCCAACGCCGCGGTGGCAAGGGCGTAGAGCAGGATCCCGGGGCCGAGGGTCCCGTCGACGGGGATTCCGGTGAGTGGCGCGCGCAGGAAGATCGTGAGTGCACCCAGCACTCCCGCGATCGCCCAAGCGATGCTGTGGAGGCGACCGACCGGCACGCCGAGCATGCGGGCTCTCTCCACGTTCTCCGAGGCTGCCCGCAGGCCTGCTCCCGAGCGGCTCCAACGTAGGAACACCTGGAGGCCTACCGCCGCGCACGCCACCACCACGAGCGCGGCGAGTTGGTCACCGGTCAGCACCGGTCGCCCGGCGGCGTCGCTCAGGATCGTTGCGGACCACGGCGTGGCGACCTTGGCCTGTTGGCCTCCAGAGCCGATGAGCATCGCGGCGATCAACAGGCCGATGCCGGCCATGAGTTGGGACACCCCCACCGTCGCTACGGTCGCGACGAGTCGGGGGGAGGATTCGAAGCGCTTCATCACCGCGACGTCGGTGAGCATCCCGGCTGCCAGGCCGCCTCCGATGGCGACCACCGCGCCGAGCGCGAAGGGAGCCCCTTTGGAAGTGATGAGGATCAGGCCGAGCACCGCGGGAGCGGCACCGATGCCGGCGGCAGCGAAGTTGATCACCCGGTGGGTCCGGTAGATGAGGATCAACCCCACCGCGAGGATCCCGTACAGGGCGCCGATCGAGGCACCGTGGATGACCAGTGCCGCGCTCGTCGTGAGGAAGGTGCTCACCACGACCCAGAGGGCTACTGCGGCGACGAGCCAGCGCAGCGCGCTCAGGACCGGGGTGGGTACCCGGTTCAGCGTGCCAACCCTCTCAAGGTGTGGCTTCCCGATGGTGGTCACCCTTCTGCTCGCGATCTCGGCGGTTCAAGGTCTCGGCGGGTAAGGGTCTCAGGGGCTCGGGAACTCAGCGGTTCGGGATCTCGGCGGCCAGATCATCTGGCCACTGTCCAAGTTCGTAGCGGTCACCGGCCGCCTCCCACGCGCCCTTCTCGCCGTTGTACGACGAGGTGACCTCAGGTTCGAAGTAGAGCAGCCCGTAGTCCCTCGTCCAGGTAAAGGTGCCATCTGGAAGGCCGCGCAGGGCGTGTTCTGCATCTCCGCGTGCAGGGTACGCACGAACGCCGTCGGCCATGTTCTGGGGGGTGAGGTCGGGTCCGGCAGCCTGTATGAGGGTCGCTGCCAGCGCGTAGTAGTCCCAGGCAAGACCCGCCTGGTTGTAGGGAACCGGCCCCTCGTTGCCCGCCGCGGCCCATACCCGCGCAGCGGCATCTGCGCCGAGTGGCTCGTACACGTTGGTGGACAGGCCGATGCCGGTCTGGAACGCGCAGGGTGCCCCGAGGGGACACGCGATCGGGTTGGTGATGAACTGCTGCGCCGAATCGTCTCGGTCCTGGGTGCCGCTGCCGGACATGATGTTCTCGGTCAGGTACTTCTGGGTCTGGCTGCCACCCATGAAGTAGCCGGGGTTCGCGATGTCGGACAGGTAGTAGACGCTGGTGACTCCGGCGTCGAGCATCGAGGCCAGGCCCGCCTGGATCTGTTGTACCGCTGTGGCGAGCTCCGCCGAGGAGAAGTAGGAGGCAGCGATCTCCTCGTCGCAGTCCGCCAGAGCCTCCTTCGCAGCCTCGACGGAGGCCTCGACCTCCGGGTCGTCCACCCCGACCACGCCCAGTTTTCGTGGCTGACCGTTTACAGAACCCTCGCCGTCTACCGCCAGGGAGGCGGGCTCGCCCGCGAGGTTCGAACACCAGAACTGCCCGATCGACTGGTTCAGGTCCGTACCGCTCGGTTGGACGTCCCAGTGGTAGGGAGCGCGGTCCTCGGAGAACTGGTTGGTGAAGTACATGCCGCCCAGGTTCGGGGTTTCGAGTGCGCTCAGCTCGTCGAAGCAGGCCGAGCAGTTTGCGATCGGCCAGATCACCATGAAGGGTTGCTCGTCCTCGACGATCTGCTTGAACTCGTTGCGGAGGCACGCGACGTCGACCGGGGTGAGCGAGCAGGTGCCCTCGTAGATGCTCAACTCCATCGTGCGGCCGTAGAGCTCGTAGTTGGCGTTGATGAACTCCGCCGATGCCTGAGCGAAGGCGTCGATCTTGTCGGTCGGCGTGTAGTAGCCCGCATCCTCCATGAGGGCCTGGATCGCCGGGTCGACGAACGCCTGGTACTGCACGACCTTGATCGTGTCCGCGGTCACGCCCTGGTAGGTGGCGCCTCCGTTGTCACCGCCATCCCATTGTCCGACACACGGTGGAGCGTAGAAGTAGATCGATGGATCGAACTGGAGCTCGTCCACGCAATGGGTCGTGTCGCCCTCGGGTGTCTCCGGTGCGCTGGTAGAGGAGGACTGCGCTGATTCGCCGTCGCTGTCGCTGTCGTCTCCTCCCACCGAGGGAAGGATGAGGATCGCCGCGATCACAGCCACGACCACCAGTAGCAATGGCCAGTAGCGCTTGAGTGCGTTCATCAGGATGGTCCCCCTTGGTGCGCTGTTGTGAGGAGCCGGACCAAACCTCGTCGTGCCTTTTCCAGGCGTGCCGGACCGACCGCGGTATCAGAGTAGTCTAGTCATCAACTATTGGGTTAGCGAGGGTGAGATCGGGCGGGTGACGGGTTGGAGCCAGACGTCGTTCGTCGCTCGCCTGACGCGCCCGCTGAACGTCGAGATGTCGAAGTACTCGATTGCGCCTGCATATGGCATCGGGTCGTCGGCCTTCGGCGACTGCGTGGCGACATCGTCGTACCACTGGCGGATCCGGTTCAGCGCGGCGGGTGATTCGGGCAGGAATGCCTGGAGCATGAACACGTGAGGGGCTCCACTCCAGATGTGTGCTCGTGCCCGCACCCCCGACTCGACGGCCTTGCGCACGAACCCGGTGGCGTCGTCGCGCAGGGCTTCGATACCTCCGACCACCACCAGGGTCGGGGGAAAGCCACCGAGGTCGCCGTAGTAGGGCGACGCGACCGGGTCGACCGGGCTCGCGCCCTGGAGGTAGAGGCGCTGGGGGGCGACAACGTCCTGAACCGGGTACATGGGGTCTGTTCGGGCGTTCGCGCGCCACGTCGCGGAGATCTGGGCGAAGTCGGTCATCGGCGAGAGTGCGACACAAGCACCGGGCTGCGGGAGCTCCTCACGCTTGATCAGGTGCAGCAGGCTCAGCGCCAGGTTGCCGCCCGCGGAGTCGCCCATCACCACGATGTCCTTTGCGGCGTGGCCGCTGTCGAGGAGGTGGCGGTAGGCCGCGAGGCAGTCCTCGGGCGCCGCCGGAAAGGCGTGCTCGGGCGAGAGCCGGTAGAACGCCATGAACGCCGACGCATCGAGCTCTGCGCAGATCCGCGACAACAGCATCGAGTGACCGTTGAGCAGCCGCACGACGTATGCACCGCCGTGCAGGTACAGGACCACCCGCTTGTCGGCTCGGCGGTTTCGCAACCATCGGCCGGCAGGGGGACCGTCGAGATCGTCGATGGAGATGCCATCGGGCAGCGCCACCTTGATCCGGGCATCGAGCTTCGCGTAGCGGGAGCGGACCTTGTCCACTCCCATGTCTCCCCGGTAGGTGACTCGGATCGCCTGGCGGGTGATCCCGTTGAGGGCGCGGGTCTGGATGCTCGGCATGGGAATACTCTATACCCGCGGTAGTTTGGCACTAGAGTATTCTTGTGAACCCGACCGGAGCCGACCAGCACGATGGGCGAGCGGGTCCGTTCCCGCTGGAAGGTGTGCGGGTTCTCGACCTTTCACAAGCGGTCTCAGGACCCTACGTCGGGCGGATCCTTTCCGACCTCGGTGCGGATGTGGTCAAGGTGGAGTGGGAGAACCCCGACATCACCAACGTCTTCGGCGAGCGGATCGCTGGCATATCCGGGTTGTACACCCAGATGAACGCAGGCAAGCGTGCGGTGGCGATCGACCACCGTAACGAGGCTGGCGCCGATCTCGTCGCGAGGCTTGCGTCGAGGGCCGAGGTGGTGCTCGAGAACTTCCGCCCGGGAGTGCTGGAGCGCGCAGGGCTGGGTTTCGAGGTGCTGTCGGAGCAGAACCCTTCGTTGGTGATGCTCTCGATCTCCGGTTTTGGCCGTTCGGGTCCCGAATCGGGCCGCGCAGCGTTCGCTCCGGTGATCCACGCCGAGAGTGGCCTGCTCTTGCGGCAGGCCGAGTTCGACGGACGCAAGCCCACCGATCTCGGGATAGCCCTCGCCGACACGATCGCAGCCTTGCACGGGGTCATTGCGGTGATGGCGGCGATGCGCGTTGTGGCGCAAACGGGTCGGGGCCAGCACATCGACCTGGGGATGTTGCAGGCCATGGTGGCCAGCGATGACTTCACTCACGCCGCGATCGACGGGGTCGAGCGGCTGTATCCCTCGCGGGGTGAGCCCTTCGAGGTGGTCGGTGGACCGATCATGATCGCCGCTGATGCCAAGACCCTGTGGATGCGCTTCGTAGATCACACCGGCGAGACCGACCCCGCACCAGCGGGTGCGGAACTGCCGCAGAAGGTTGCCGCTCGCAGGGCGTGCATCGCGGGCTGGTTGGCTTCGTTCACCGATCGTGGGGCACTGCTGTCCCAACTCGACGAGGCAGGTCTGCCGTGGGCCGATCTGCGGAGCCACAGGGACGTGCTCGACTCCCCGACACTGCGCGACGGGGCGGTGGCTCAGGTGGACGACCACACCGGTGGAACGCGCGGAGTGATCCGCATGCCGTATCGGTTCTCCGGTGCCGCGTCGGAGCCGGGCGGCGCGGCACCGCAGCGCGGCCAGCACAACCACGAGGTGCTCGCGGAGTGGTTGGGCCTTTCGGGTGAAGATGTGGAGTCGCTTCGGTGCGCGGGCGCCTTCGTCGATCCTGAGCATGCTCCTGCCGAAGGTGCCTCCTGACGCGGCCCTGCCTGACACCCGCCGAAGGCCCTGCCTGATACCGGGTGTACCTGCGGAGTCCGACCGGCATGTGCCCCCCGATCTCGGGAGCAGGTGTCAGTCCGTCGAGCCGCGATCGAGCGCTTCGTACCGCTCGCGCAGGACGAACTTCTGGACCTTGCCCGCGGCGTTGATCGGAAACGCATCCACGACCACCCAGTCGCGTGGAACCTTGTGGTGGGCGAGCTCAGCGCCGACGAACGCTGCCAACTCGTCATGCGTTGGCTCGGTGTCTCCACTCAGGCGCACGAATGCGACCGGCAGCTCTCCCCAACGCTCGTCGGGCACACCGATGACCGCCGCGTCCGCCACGGCGTCATGGGTCACGAGCAGGTCCTCGATCTCGCGCGGGAAGATGTTCTCACCGCCCCGAATGATGATGTCCTTGATGCGGCCGGTGATCCTCGCGTACCCATCCGCGTCCATGGTTCCGAGGTCACCGGTGTGCAGCCAGCCGTCTGCATCGATGGCTTCGGAGGTTGCTTCGGCCATGTCGTGGTATCCGGCCATCACACCGAAGCCCCTACAACAGATCTCACCGGTGGTTCCGACCGGAACGGGGTTGCCGTCGGGGTCCGCGATCTTGGTCTCCCAATGCCGCAGCGGGATGCCCAGGGTCTCGGCCTTGCGGACCGTGGTCGCATCGAGTGGGGTCATGAAGATCACAGAGCTCGACTCGGTCTGGCCCATGCACATGTTGTAGGTGACGTCCATCTTCGCCTCGATCTGGCGTACCAGTTCGGGCGCCACCGTCGTGGCCCCCGACGACACCACCTCGAGGGTGCTGAGGTCGCGGCTTTCGAAGTCGGGACTCTCCATGAGCGCCAGGATCATGGTGGGAACCGCCAGCAGGTAGGTGGCCCGTTCCTCTTCGGCGAGTTGCAGGACCACCGGTGGCACGAAGTCCGACACGACCACCTGAGTTCCCAACGACGCCATCGATCCGAGCGTGCCCATCACGCAGCCACCCGTGTGGAACATCGGTAGGGGGTTCAACCAGACGTCCTCGCGGCCGCGCTGGAGCCGCTCGGCGATCACCGCCCCGGAGTTCACCAGTCCGAAGTGGCGCAGCACCGCTCCTTTGGGCAGCCCGGTGGTGCCCGAGGTGTACTGGATCATCACGTGGTCCTGGGGGTCAAGGTCCGGCAGTTCGGAGGCGTCGTCCCCGTCCGGGTCGAGTCCGGCGACCCAGGGTTGGATCTGCATCACCTCGCGCAGCTCTGGGAGCTCGCCCGCGAGGCGCTCGACCATCTCGAGGAGGTTCTGGCCGCGGTACTCCGCCGAGGCGATGACCCCGACGGCTCCCGATTGTTCGAGGATGTAGCGCACCTCGCTAGCACCGAGCACCGGGTTGACCGTGACCAGGACGAGCCCGGCGAGCGCCGCTGAGAGCTGCGCCACGGTCCACTCCGGCATGTTCGGCGCCATGATTGCGACGTATTCGCCGGGTTGGAACCGCGTGAGCAGGTCGTGTGCGCCTGCCTCGGCGCTCTCCAGCAGTTCGCTGTAGGTGTATCTGCGGCGCGCGTCTCGGTCCTCGATTCCCTCGACGAGTGCAACCTGGTCCGGAGCCTCCCGGGCGGCGCGGCGCAGGAGGTCTCCGATGGTGAGTTGCAGTGGTGCTTCGGAGGTGTCAGGTGGGTGGTAGGAGGTGTCGAAGGTCATGGCGTGGTTCCCCCCTTGGTGAAGTCGGGTTCACGCTTTTCTGCGAAGGCCCGTTGCGCCTCGGCGTGTTCGGCCGAGTGGGTGTTGGCCCCTTCCATCGCCATGGACAGCGGGAGCACGAGGTTGGAGATCGAGCGGATGTACTTGTTGATAGGCACCTTGCAGGCCGCGATCGCATCCGGAGGTCCTGACGCGAGCCTCGTCGCACACTCCAGCGCCTTGGACTGGATCTCGTCGTCGTCGACCAGGAAGTTGACCAGCCCGAGGTCGTACAGGTCGGTGCCGGTGATGCGGTCACCGGTCATCAGCATCCACTTCGCTCGGTTCACGCCCATCAACAACGGCCAGATGACAGCCCCGCCGTCACCAGCTCCGAGGGCCATCTTCACGTGGGGATCCGCGAAGACCGTCGACGGGGACGCAACGACCACATCGCAGAGCAGCGACAGGGTGGCACCGATCCCGAAGGCGTACCCCTGGACCGCGGAGACGATCGGCTTGGTCATCTCCAGGAGGTTGTCGACGATCTGGCGGCCTTCTTCCAGATGATGGGGTGACACGTTGGACCACTCGTCGGTGGAGAAGTCCCCACCTCCACAGAACGCGCGGCCGGCACCCTTGACGAGCACCACACGCACGTCGTGGTCGGCCTGGGCTGCGCGGGTGAACCTGGCAAGCTCGGCGTGCATCGGCTTGGTCACCGCGTTCAGCGCGTCGGGTCGGTTGAGGGTGACGGTGGCGACACCGTCGTCGCTCTTGTCGATCAACAGGTCGTCGAAGTCGTCTTGACGCAGCATCGTCCTCCTTGGCGCTGGCTCCGGACCGATCGGTCTCGTAGGTTGCCGAGAATACTCTACTACTAGACTTTTAGGCTCGCTGCTAGAGTTCCAAGCCATGTCGACCATGGCACCATCTCTCGAGGATTTCCGTGAGCAAGCCCTCTCCTGGCTGTCCGAACATGCCCGGGAGCTGCCCCGCGAGGATTCCGATGCCCCTTGGGGGAGCGGGAAGGAGTCGGTCGCCGTGTTCGACGACCACACCGAGGACGAGGAGGCCGCGGCATGCGCAGATGCACAGGCGTGGCACCGCACGAAGCTCGACGGCGGCTGGGCAGCCCTCACCTGGCCGCCCGAGCTCGGCGGTCGCGGGCTGCCTGCGTCGTATGAGGCTGCCTTCGCCGAGCTGGAGAGCCGGTTCTCCACGCCACGCACCCCTGAGCTCCTCATGGTCACGATCGGCCTGGTCGCACCCACGATCCGGATGTTCGGAACACCCGAGCAAAAGGAGAGATTCCTCGCTCCGTTCGTCCGGCTGGACGAACTGTGCTGCCAACTCTTCTCCGAGCCGGGCGCTGGCTCGGACCTTGCCGCACTGTCGTGCCGGGCCACCAGAACCGGTGACGGCTGGGTGTTGGACGGCCAGAAGGTGTGGACCTCTGGCGCACGCCAGGCTCAGCACGGGCTCCTCATCGCGCGAAGCGACACGGATGCGAAGCACGCCGGCCTCACGGCGTTTCTCGTGCCGATGGACCACCCGGGGGTGGAGGTTCGCCCCATTCGTCAGATGACCGGTGGCGAGTCGTTCAACGAGGTGTTCTTCGACGAGGTCACCGTCGCGGACTCGGCGCGCGTCGGTTCCGAGGGCGACGGCTGGTCGGTTGCCAAGGCGACCCTCGGTTTCGAGCGCAGCATCTCGGGTGCAGGAGCTGCCGACGCCGGGGGCACCTGGGCTCAGGTGCTGGGGCTCGCCCGACACCTCGGCATGGACAGCGATCTCCGCACGCGCCAGGCCCTCGCCCACCTGTATTCGAGGTTCCAGGTGCTCGACATGGTGGCCAACGCGTCGCGCGCCGCTCTGATGGCTGGAGAAGCACCCGGTGCCGGGGGGTCCATCGGCAAGCTCCTGTGGACCTCGGTGCTCACCGAGACCTCCGAGGTGGTGGGTGGGATGCTCGGCCCGAGACTGGCCGCCGATGGCGGTGAGTGGGGGACCTACGCCTGGCGAGAGCACGTGCTGGGTGCCCCCGGGTACCGGATCGCCGGTGGGTCAGATGAGATCCAGCGGAACATCATCGGCGAGCAGGTCCTCGGGCTTCCGCGCGAACCCCGCGCGTGAGCCCTGCGACGGACCGTTCCGTCTCAGGTGCCGGTCCAATTGGGCGCACGCTTCTCTGCGAACGCTCGCGGACCTTCTCGGGAGTCCTCTGAGCGGAACACGACGCGGGCGTGCTGCTTCTGGTATTCCCAACATTCGGCCTCGGTGCGCCCCTGGGCCTCACGCACGATGTCCTTGGAGGCAGCGACCGCAAGGGGAGCGTTGCGTGCGATCCGCTCTGCGAGCGCCAGGGCCGCCTCCACGGCACCGCCAGCCGTTGTGACCTCCGCCACGAGCCCGTAGCCCTGCGCATCCTCGGCGGTGATGGGGTCCGCGGTGAGTGCCATCTCCATCGCTTTGCCGAAGCCGACCCGCGTGGGAAGGCGGAACAGAGCACCACCCGCTGCGAACAGCCCGACGCGGGCCTCGGGCACACCGAACTTCGCGCCCTGCGCTGCTACCACGAGGTCGCATGTGAGGACGATCTCGAAGCCACCTGCGAGTGCGAAGCCTTCCACGGCTGCTATCAGGGGTTTGGTCGATCCCGACTCCAGGAACCGTTCGAACCCATCGGGTGTGCCGGTCTTCGCGAACTCCTTGAGGTCCATTCCAGAACAGAAACCCCGCCCGGCTCCGGTCAGCACGGCAGCGGTCAGGCCGGGATCGGAGTCGAGCTCCTCGATGGCCTCCACGACCCCGGTCGCCACCGCCTGGTTGATCGCGTTCAGTGCGTCGGGTCGATTGAGCGTGATCAGCATCACCCGACCGCGGCGTTCGGTCAGCACTTCGTCCGCGGTGGTGTCAGGCTTGTTCATTTTCCGCTCCTGGTCGGTAGTCGGTTTCGTCGCGCCGGCGTACCCCGCTGTTCGCGTCGGTCACTCTGCTGCGATCGTTGGGAGAGACTACTCTAGTAGTAGAGTAATCTCTCCCAACCCGCCGGCCGATCGCCGAGGTTCGCTTCGATCGGAGCATCGTGGCGGTTCACAACCTCGACGGCCCCCTTGCCCTCGATCATGACGAGCACCCCCTCCCTGGCACCACTGCGGACTCGCTCGGCGGCCTTGCTCCGAGATTCAAGGAGATCACCGACTACCGATACGACGGGGAACCCTCCTACCGCGAGGTCTACCGGCGGAGCTTCCCCGACCTCGAGACTGAACACGTGCACCATGCCGGAAACTCCTCGGGCGTGGTCGACGGCGCGGCTGCGGTGCTGCTGGCGAGCGAGGACTACGCGAGCGCACATGGATGGGTCCCGCGGGCACGTATCCGAGCGACCGCCAATATGGGTGACGATCCGACCCTGATGCTCAACGCACCCGTGCCGGCCACCCACAAGGTGTTGGCCAAGGCCGGGCTCACCCTCGACGACATCGACCTGTTCGAGGTCAACGAAGCCTCTGCGGTCGTGACCGAGCGATCGAGAGCCCCGACGGGGCAGCCTTGGTCGAGCCGGCCTGCTCGAGCCGGCCTGCTCAGGCGACTTCGACGACCTCGACGGTGATCTCGGCGCCGGTCGGTGCCTCGTAGGTCACCGAGTCGCCTGCTGACGCTCCGAGCATCGCCTCACCCATCGGCGAGGTGGGGGAGAGGTTCGTGTATTCCTCGTGACGTTCCTCGATGGAGCCGACCAGGTACTTCTCGGTCTCCTCCGGATCGTCGCCTTCGAAGCGGATCGTTACGATGCTGCCGACCATCACCTCTCCGGTGGCGTTGCCGTCGGAGATCACCGCCTTGTCGATCTTGTCCGCCAGCAGGGCTATGCGAGACTCCATCTTGGCCTTGTCGTCCTTGGCCGCGTGGTACTCGGCGTTCTCCTTGAGGTCACCGTGCTCCCGGGCCCGTTCGATGCGGTCCGCGAGCTCGATGCGCCCCTTGGTGCGCAACTCCTCCAGCTCTACGACCATCCGGTCGTACGCGGCTTGTGACAGGACATGCTCGTCGGCCATGGCGAGCCACGATACCGAACCCGATGCGTTGCTCCACGGTGGGTTCGTCCACGGCGGGTTGCAGACGTTGACCGTGACCGGGCTTGCGGTGTGGGGCGGGGAGTGCTGGGATGGGTGGGTCCACATCTGTGGGCACCACAACCGAACCTTGCATCTCCCGTGGTGGGGAAGTCGGTCAGATTCCGACGCTGTCCCGCAACCGTAGGTCGAGCACACCGCTAGGTGATGCTCGATGAGCCGGAGCACCGCCCCGGGCGACAGATGCTTCGAGACCGTCCGCCGAGGAAAGCGGACGTCGGAGCCCGCGAGAGCCGCTGGGCGGTTCCCCGGGTGATGACACCGGGAGGAACCATGACCAGATTCGATCCAAACCTCGCCGACACCGCGCGGCGAACACTGCGAAGCCGCCTGAGTGCTGTTCTCGCACTCGCGGTGCTCGCCGCCGGCACGGTGCTGGTCGGCATCGGCCCCTCGGGCGCCCAGGACGCGGGTGCCCAGGACACGAGCGCGGCGGCGGGGGAAGCCGTCGCATGGCTCGATGCCGAGCTTGCCGCCAACGGTGGGCAGTTGCCGGGCTTCGTCGCCGGGACCACCGACTGGGGCCTCATGGGCGACTTCGCGCTGGCGCGGATCGCCACTGGCCACGCTGCGGAGCTCGCCACCAGAGCCCAGGCCCAGGTGCTCCTCGATCACCTCGGCACCTACTCCACCTGGGATGACCAGGGTGCCGGTTTCGAGGGTGTGCGTATCTCCGGTGCGCTCGCGAAGGTGTACCTCGTCGCACTCGGTGCCGGGCTCGACACCACCGATGTCGACGGGGTTGACCTCGAAGCCGAGATGCGCTCCCTCATGCTCACCGACGGACCCCAGGCGGGCCGCTTCGCCGATCGCAACCCTCACGGCCCCGACTACAGCCTCGCGCTCGGCCAGTCGTGGGCGATGATGGCCCTCAGCCACACCACCGACGGAGTTCCCGCCCAGGCGATCGCGTTCCTGGTCGACCAGCAGTGCCCCGCCGGCGGTTTCCGACTCGTATACGACGTCACGCCGGGCTGCGACGACGATGTGGAGGCCGACCCCGACTCGACGGCCCTCGCCGTGCAGGTTCTGCTCGCGCTGGACCGCGACGCCGCGTTGTCGGAGTCGGTCACAGCGGCGCTGGAGTGGCTCGCCGGTCGCCAGGAGCCCGATGGTTCCTTCGGAGGTGGGATGTACACCGAAGCACCCAACGCGAACAGCACCGGTTTGATCTCACAGACCCTGCGCGCCGCCGGTCGCACCGAGGCTGCCGACGCTGCGACCGCCTGGATCCTCGAACAGCTACAACTCGGCGCCGGCGCGTTGGGCACGGCGGCCGAGGGTGACCGTGGAGCGATCGCGTACGACCCGGCCACACGCACAGCGGCACTCGGGACCGGCATAGTGGACAGCGCGCGCGACCAGTGGCGACGTTCGACCGCCCAGGGTGTGCTCGGACTCGGCGCCGGTCTGTTGGTCGAGGTCGAAGACCCCGACGGGAACTCGGGTGAGACCACCAGCACCACCACACCTGGGACTTCAAGCACGACAACCGTGGTGGCACCCACCAACTCGCCACAGGGACCATCTGGACCGGGCGCCGCCCAGGTCGCAGGCAACCAGAGCTCACCCACGGGATCCACGGGTGCGAGTGGTTCCAGCGGTGCTCGTCTCGCTGTGACCGGATGACCTGTGACCGGCGCGCCCTCGACCGGCGAGCCTTCGACCGGTTGGCCGTGAGCGGATCGGCGGCACACCGGTGAAGCGCGCCAGCGCCGCCCTCGCTGTCTGCGCCGCCACCTCGCTGGGTCTGGTTGTGACGTCTCCTGATGCATCGGCGGTGGGGCCCTGTCCAGGCGCGGATGGGGTGACCGTGGTGGTGGACTTCGGAGCCTTCGGTGGGGATGTGCAGGTCGGCTGTGCACCGGGGAACCCAAGGAGCGGCTATGACGCCTTGGTCGGGGCGGGTTTCGCGGTGGAGGGCGCCCTGCGCTCACCGAGCTTCCTGTGCCGAATCGACGGGCTGCCGGGTGCTGCCCAGGACCCCTGCATCATGCCGCCCCCGGCCACCGCCTACTGGTCGTACTGGATTGCGGACCGCGGCGGGGACTGGTGCTACAGCGATACCGGCATGTACGGGCGCGAGCCGGTACCCGGAACCGTCGAGGGTTGGTC
>JBKEAI010000246.1:0-20613 GCA_047972145.1 Microthrixaceae bacterium | reverse complement strand
CGGCAGGTGCCCTGGAGGTACCCCCCGAGCTGCTGGGTTTGCCCGCGGACGCTCCGGTCGCGCGGATACCGCTCATGTCCGGTGACATCTACGTGGACCGGGACGACCCTTCGGTGATCCGCAAGCTCCTGCACTTCGGTGTGCAGAACCTCTACGACGCCAACCTCGACGAGTGGATCGTGATCGACGAGGTCAGCACCGATCCCCGTGAGGTGACGGTTCCCCAGGAGTGCCTGGATGCACGTGACTCCGCTGAGGCCCAGTAGAGGCCGCGTAGCGCTCCGGTAGGGCGGAGGTGTCGGCCGGTTCGACCGCTGTGCGGCTGGAGCGTCCTCAGAGTCCCCGGGCAGGTCGGGCCCGGAGAACCATCGTGTCGCCCCTGTTCACGTACGGGCCGACCACGGCGATCGGAGCGAACACGGCGCTGTAGGCGAGGCGTAGAGGCTCCGCGAGCACGGTCCTGGGCTTGCCGAAGGTGTACGACAGGGGAATTCGCTCCTGCCTGACGGTCACGTCCGGAAAGCCCGCCCGTGCCAGCGCGTTGCGCATCGTCCGCTCGGAGAACTGCGAGAGGTGGTAGGGGGGCTCCGGGTGGGGCCACCGACCGGCACGGCGGGCAACCCTGTAGGAGGCCCGGGGGAATAGGCCGTCGACGTTGGGGGTCGCGATCCACAACTCGCCTTCCGGTGACAGCAGGTCGCGGGTCTGTTCCAGCAGCTGGACCGGATCGGTGACGTGTTCGATCACATCCCACATCGTGACCACGTCGAACAGATCGTTGTCGCCGGTCGCCCGGTGGTCGACCAGATCCCCGATGGTGCCGGTCAGGACGTCGAAGCCACGGTTCCGGGCGATGTTCGCGGTGGCATCGTTGAGCTCGACCCCATGCACCAGCCAACCTGCATCGCGCGCCACTCCCAGGAAGTGGCCCGCAGCGCTGCCCACATCGAGCAGCCTGTTGCGGCCCGGCCGTGGTGCAGCGCCGGCACGTTCCATGTCGCCCAGGTGACCCCGCGCGGTGCGCTCGGCGATCGAATCCCCGTCCGCATCGCCTGTTGTGAGCTCGGCGTGGAACTCGGGGGCCGTGTAGAGGTCTCCCACCGAATCGTCCTCAGGAGGGTTGCCGACGAACACGAGGTCGCAGGTCGGGCAGCGCACGAGTTTCCAGCCGTCCTCGGCCCAGATCTCCGCGGAACCTTGCTCGCCACAGATCGGGCAGGGCCGTGTCACGGGCGGGGACACTACCAGTGGCGGTGCTTTGCGCCCCTTTCGGCCGATGGGGGTGATCAGCGCCCGGGGCACTCTGTTTGCCCCCGGTACATCACAGGTGTTGAACAGCGGCTGCGAAGACCTCGTCGTAGCGGGTGCGACACCGATGCAACCATCCGGGGTCGTCGTCGAGAAACGCTGAACGGACCTGGGATCGGATCGCATCGCCCTCGGCGGATCGCGGATCGCCGTGTGCATGTAGGGCTGCGTCCGCGCGCAGGGCCTGCACCACCGAGATGATGTCGACCGTGCCGTATTCGATGGTGATCGATGTGTCCTCGACGCCGGGGACCATGTCGGGCAACCTTGCGGTCCACTCGCCCTGCACCGCGGCTGAGACGCTGGACCCATCGAGGAGTGACACGACATCGGGCCACCACCGCCGCTGTCTGGCGAACCGCTCGGTGGTGGGAGGTTGACTGGAGATCAGCTCACCGTGGCCCCATTCGCCGAGCCCGGTGTGAAGATCGATGACCGCGATCTGTCCAGAGTTGCCGACCGCGCGGGGGATGATCCTGAGGAGTGCCTCGTTCGACCAGGTGGGGGCTCTGCCTCCGTAGAAGATTCCTTCGGGATGGTGCCACTGCCCGGACGAGACGACAGATTGCATGTGCTCCAGGCCGAATTCGTCGAGGAGGGCCATGAGCTGTTGCAGTGTGCGTTCCTGGGTCTGCTCGCTCCAGTCGCCGGGCACGAGCAACTCCGCGATCTCGCTGTACTGCTCGTTGGCGGCAACGGTTCCGGACCAGTCGATGAAGTTTCGGTTGAGGTCGACGTTGTCCTCGTTGACCCGCCTGACCCATGAGAAGCCGTAGGGGTTGAGGGCGTGGATGAACACCAGCCTCGGCGCGTTCGCCCGAGCGCGAGCTCCCGGAGCGGTGGCCTCTCCTCCTGCGGTCTCGAGGGATTCGAGATGGCCGGTTTGGATGGCCGAGCCCAGGTATCCCTCGACCCCATGGGTTCCCGACACCACGATGACAGCGGACTCGGCGTCCGCCGATCCGATGGTTGCCACGTCTATGCCGAGGTCCTCACCCTGTAGCCCGACCAGCGGATGAGGCTCGGTTGCAATTTGCGCCCCCGCGCCCTTTGCCGCGGCGAGGAAGCGGGACCGTGCCTCTGCGTACGAACCGGCGAGACGATCCATCATGAGGTGCCATGGTAGGGCTGTGTACCGGGCCGGGAGCTCATCGCCTGCTCACGGTTACGGTCACCTCGTCGGCACCGGCGCCGGCCGCGATCGACAGGCGACCTGAATCGGGATCCGATGTGACCTGACCGTCGGTGATCGCCACGTCGTAGCCGTCGGGGTAGGCCTCCCTGGGCACCACGATGGTCGAGGTTGCAGCGATGTCGTGGTCGGGGATATAGGTCATCTCGAACAGGCCGGTTGCAGGATCGAAGCTCTGGTGGGTCACCTCTCCGGCGGTTGCCTGCGGGTAAGCGCGCACCAAGTCGGTGCGGACCTCCTCGGGGGCCTGCCGGTAGTAGTTGTCGTCCCAGTACATCCACGATAGCCGGTTCTCGTCAGCGAGGGTGGTCAGCCGTGTGCTGTTGAGTGGGCTCGCGGATGCCCCGAACTCGCCGAGTATGACCGGGGTGTCCCAACGCCGTGACAGCGCCAGGGCATCTGTGGTCTGCCCGTCGTAGAGCGCACCGCACAGCGTGTACTCCGCCGGCGGTGGCTGCACGGGCTCGCCTCCGTCGGTGCCGAGGCAGTACGAGTGGTAGGTGAGTGCAACGTCGTCGTCGGTGGGCGGGGTGTTGTTCTGGAACGGCGGTCCCCAGTTGAACGGGGTCCACCACACCAACATGTCGGGTGCGACCGCTTCGACCTTCGCGGTGTAATCCTCGTAGATCGACTGGAGCTGGTTGTAGCGGCCAGCGCAGTTTGCCGCCACGCAGTCGAGGAACGCCTCGCCGGGCCATGGCTCGTTCAGTAGATCTATCCCGATCACGTTGGGGTTGCCTGCGAAGCGCTGGGCTACCGCGGCCACACCGTCGCCCATCAGGTCCACCGCGTTGGCGCCACCTCCAAGGTCGACCCGCGCATACAGGTCCTCCCACTGGCGCATCGAGCGGGGGGTGAAGTAGGCGAGGGCCCAGAAGGACTCCAGGCCCGGGAGTGTGTCGGAGAGCGCGGCGGCCGCAGGTGTGGTCGCCCACTCGGGCAGGCCCGTGAAGACGTCCTGGTGGAAGTCGAGCAGCACCCACAGGTTCTCGGCGGTCAGCGCCTCCACGCCGCGCTGCACCTCGTCGAGGTACGCCTGGTCGATCACCCCCGGCGAGGGCATCAGCGATGCCGTCCACACCCCGAGGCGCACCGCGTTGAAACCCGCATCCCGGATGCGTGCGATGTTGTCATCGAAGCCCGCTTCATCGGGGGACACGTGGAACGGTGCGGACTTGCGCACCATGTTGATCCCGTGGATCTGCACCTCGCGGCCCTCGGCGTCGAGCATCCGTGTGCCCTCGAAGCGCAGCGGACCGATCGTGTCGGCCGGTTCGGTGCTCACCGTGTTCGCCGGTCCTTCGGGAAACGCCACCGGCTCCGGAGCGGTGCACGCTGCGAGTACGCAGGTGGTCAGCAGCAGCGACACGGTGCCGACGAGGTGCACCCACCTACCCGATAGAGCACTGTGCCGTGATCCTGTCGAATCCCCCAACATGGTGTGGACCGTAATCGCCTATGCCACCACGTGGCCACGCAGGGTCACCGGAGTTACCTGTCGGGCCGATCCGCGGGATCGACCCACCCGGTGAAGTGCGAGCGCGATCCGCTGGGGTGGACGGTTCCGGAATACGGGCATCCGCGCGGAGATCCGGTGTGCCCACCGACGACCCGAGCGAAGCGACGTCTCGGTTCGCCGAAAAGCCCCGCTACGGTGCTTCGATGCGCAGCGACATCGAGTTCCTCGGACTGGTCGAGGCGAGCGAGCCGGGGCACTACAGCTTCGAGGTGATCAACCGTCTGGCACGTCTCGACGGGTACCTCTACGGCGGTACTGCGATCGCCGCTTCGATGGCCACCGCGGAGCACCTGACCGGAGCCCAGACGGTGTGGGTGACCACGCAGTTCGTGGCCACTGCTCCCCCCGGGTCAACCGTCGAGGTGCACGCCGAGGTGCTCGCCGCTGGTCACCGCACCACGCAGGTGAGGGTCACAGGCACCGACACCGCGGGCGCGACCATGTTCGCCTCGCTCGGCACGATGGGCACCCGGCGAGACGAGGGTCTCGATGGTGTGTACGACACGATGCCCGAAGTGTCCGCACCGGAGGAATCCGAGCCGATCGATGATCTGTTCCACCTTGTCGCGGCCAATGCGGGTGTGACCGATGTGCCACAGATGCCAAGAGGCAGCGGCTTCCGCTCGGTGGTCGAAACAGCTCTGCCCGCGATCGGCGGCCATCCGGATCCCGGCCCCGGACGGCTCTGTGCGTGGGTGCGCCGCCGTGATCGCGAACCGCTGACCCCAGCGATCGCCGCGTACATGGCCGACCTGGTGCCCCTCGCGGTCTCGCATGCGGCAGGCGTGATCGCCATCGGCATCAGCCTCGACAACTCGATCCGGGTCGGAACGTTCGAGCCGACCGAATGGGTGCTGCTCGACATGCGCGCCCAGATGGCCACCGGAGGCTACGGGCACGGCACGGTCCACATCTGGCACCCCAACGGTCGACTGCTCGCCACTGCTGGACAGACCGCGTCCATGACGGTCTTCGACGCCGCGGATCCGCCCTGGGCGCGTTGAGCCGGGCGTGCGTGACCTTTGGCCAACCTGGCGGTCGGCACCCTGGTGGCGGGGGGCCTGATCGTGATGGGTTTCGGTGCAGCGGGTTCCATCGCGTTCGGCTCCGCGTTGTTCGCCACCGGGGTCGCCTTCGGTGCGGTGACCTCGTGTGTGCCCAGGTCGCATCGACCGTCGGGCTGACCGCCGGGGCGTCGGTGTTGTCGGTGCACCGCGACTTCGGGGCCGGGATGCTTCCCCAGCGCGCGGGGCGTGCCTCGGGATCGCCGTGGTTGTCGAGCACCCTCGGTCTCGCGGTGCGACTCCAGCGGTCGAGCATCATCGGGTGGGGTACCGGCGTGGGCCGGATGGTCGCGGCGATGGCGGCGTACACGCCGGCGGTCGCAGTGCTGGGCGCCATCGCGTTCGCCGTGTAGGCGTTCGTTCCGCGGTTCGCCATGGCCGGCTGGCTGCCGCTCGCGTACGCGGTGGTCGTCGGGCTGCTCGGCGAGATGCTGGAGTTGCCCCGGTGGGCGCGGGACATCTCTCCGCTCGAGCACGTTCCCGGCATGCCCGCCGCGGTCTTCGAGGCACTGCCACTGGCGGTTCTGGGAGTGCTCGCTGCGGCGCTGTTCGCACTGGGCATGGTCGGCCTCGGGCACCGCGACGACGGCTAGCTCCACAACGGCTGTCTGCGACCCGGACAGGTGGGCTCGTTTCGGGTGGCAGACCTCAGGTGAAGGGGACAGCGGGGTGCTCGAGGTTCCAATCGGTCGAGTCGTGGGACTCGCCGCGGTGCTCCGCCAGTGCCCGGTCCGCCGCATGGGCGAGCTTGGGCAACTCCTCACGGCGCGGGTTGCGGCGGGTCTCCGACGCCCCGCTGCTGAGCACTATCTCGTCGTCCCAGTGGTACACGATCGCACGCTCACCTTCGATGAGGGTGTAGTCGACCTGGTCGTGGCCGGCATGTACCTGGATCACGTGGTCGTGGTAGCGGAGCCTGAACGTGAGGCCCTGCCAGCCCGAGGGGATCACCGGCTGGAACCGCAGGTCCCCTCCGTGGTCCCTGAACCCGCCGAAGCCGTGGATCATCGCTTGCCATGTCCCGCCACACGCGGCGAGGTGGATCCCGTCGCAGACGTTTCCCGACAGGTCCAACAGGTCGACCAGGGCGGACTGCACGAAGTACTCGAGGCCGTTCTGGGTCAGGCCGAGCTCGGTCGCCATGACCGACTGCACGGATGCCGACAGCGACGAGTCCCCGGTGGTGAGGGGGTCGAAGTACTCGAACACCCGCCGCTTCTCCTCCTCGGAGAACCAGTCACCGAGCAGGAACGTCGCCATCACCACATCCGCCTGCTTGATCACCTGGTGCCTGTAGATCTCAAGGGGGTGGTAGTGCAACAGCAGCGGGTAGTTCTCCTCGGGGGTGTTCGCGAAGTCCCACATCTCACGGTTGAGGAAGCCGTCGTCCTGTAGGTACAGGCGCTGCTGGTCGTCCCACGGGATGTGCATCGACTCGCCCGCGCGCATCCACACGGCGATCTCGTCCTCCTCGAGCCTGGTCCGCTGCATGATCCGCTGGTAGTCCTCCGGGCGCCGGACGCGCATCCACTCGGCGGCTTCGACCGCACCGAGCAGGTTCTCGCGCGCCATCAGATTCGTATAGAGGTTGTTGTCGACCACCGTGGTGTACTCGTCGGGGCCAGTCACCCCGTTGATCACGAACTCGCCGCCCATCCGGTCGCTGAAGAAGCCCAGATCCACCCAGAAGCGGGCCGTCTCGATGAGCATCTCGAAGCCGGGATCCGCTATCGCCTCGAGGTCACCGGTGGCTCGCACGTACTTGCGCATCGCCCAGACCACGTCGGCGTTGATGTGGCACTGCGCGGTGCCGGCCGCGTAGTAGGCCGAAGCCTCCTGGCCGTTGATCGTGCGCCATGGGTACAGGGCCCCGCGGTGGCCGACCTCCCGGGCGCGTGTGCGGGCGGGTTCGAGCATGCCCGCGCGGAACCCCACGAAGTTCCTCGCGAGCTGAGGCTGCGTGTAGGCGAGGTGCGGAAGGATGTAGATGTCGGCGTCCCAGAAGTACTGCCCTTCGTAGCCGGTGCCCGTGAGGCCCTTGGCGGGGAACCCGAAGCCGTCGGCCCTCGATGTGTTCTGGTGCACCTGGAACAGGTTGAACCGCACCATCGACTGGGCGTCGTCGCAGCCGTCGATCTTCACGTCCGCGATGTCCCAGTAGCGGCGCATGCGCTCACCCTGGCGTGCCCCGAGCTCCTCGATGCCCACGTGCAGGGCACGGTCGAGGGTCTGGTCGACCCTGAACGCGAGCTCGTCTGCGCCCGTTCTGTTCGAGGAGTGGTAGGCGACGAACTTCTGTACCCGGACGGGCTCTTCGGGTTGGGCGTCGACGATCGCGACCGTGCGTGCGACACCGGGTTCGGTGGACGTGGTGCACTCCAGGCCCGAGCCGTCCTGCACGGTGTGGTGCATGCCACACGCGACGGTCATGGCCGATCGTCGCGTGGCCAGGGTGAGCACTGCCCGCTGGTCCTGCGCAGAGTCCGACACCGGCACGAGTACTCCGTCGTGGCTGCGCGAGCGCCTCGGATCCTCTCCCTCGTCGGCATCGCTGCGCGGTTCGGGCACCGCCAGCTCGGAGCTGATCGTGAGCGTGCCCGAGGCGTCGAGCATCTCGACCTCGTAGTCGAACACGACCACGTGGCGGTGCTCCAGCGAGGCGAAGCGTCGGGTTCGCAGCACCAGCGAACGACCGTCGGGGGTTTCCCACTCGACCTCACGACGCAGGATCCCCGCGCGCCAATCGAGCCGTCGTTCGCTGCGCCGAACGACGACCCGGTCCATCCTGAACGGCTCGTCGTCGACGTAGAGCTTCATCAAGGTTGGGTCGGGGACACCCACGATCGTCTGGCCGGTGGTTGCGAACCCGTAGGCCGCTTCGCCATAGACGATCGGCCAGGTCTCGTGGAACCCGTTGATCAGCGTCGCGCGCTCGTAGCTCGGCTCGTCCTCTTCGACGGCCCCTCGAACACCGATGAAACCGTTCGACACAGCGAAGAGCGTTTCGGCCTCGGGGACGTGCAGGCCCTTGTTGTCGCGGTGCACGAGGGCATCCGGTTCCCAGTCGAAGTCCGCGAACTCGGCGCGCCGGTCTGCGAACTCGGCGAACACCCTGTCCCACAACGGTGCATCGTTCACTCCATCAGTATGTCGTCGGTGTCGGCGATTTCGGTTCCATCGGGTTCGATCGCCCCCGGTCGACTGTGGTGATTCCTGCGGAGGTCGATCGGGTAGTTCTCCATGTGTGACCGGGTGATTCCCGGAGGTATCGTTGTGCTCCACGAGCAGTGGGATGCGCAAGCAGTGGGAAGCAGTGGGATGAGGGAGCACCGGGTCAGCGGCGGCGGGTTTGCCTGCCACGGACCGTCGGTTGTCCCGGTTGTGAAAGGAAGATTTCAATGAAGCGTGTGTTGACCGCCGTCGCTGTGGTTCTGGCCATGGTGGCGATCTCAGCGTGTGATCCGATCGCGACGCCGATCCCAGGGCGCACCTCGGGAGGCCTCGGCGGTCCACCGACGGCGGTGGCACTGACGTTCGACGACGGTCCCAATCCGACCTGGACCCCCCAGGTGCTCGACATCCTCGACCGCTACGGGGTGAAGGCGACCTTCTTCGTCGTCGGCTCCGAGGTCGCGAAGTACCCCGACCTGGCGAGGGCGATCGTGGCCAGAGGCCATTCGATCGCGAGCCATACCTGGTCGCATGCGCGCCTGACGAAGCTGTCCCAACAGGGCATGGTGGATCAGCTGGTCGGGACGAACAACATCATCCGCGACGCCACCGGTTACATCGTGTCGTGTGCCCGCCCGCCGTACGGTTCCACCAACGACCGCGTCAACAACACGATTGCCTCGCTGAACATGCGCCCCGCGCTGTGGAGCATCGACACCAGGGACTGGGCGGGGCGGAACCCCGCGATCTTCGCCAACAGCGCTCCTGACTCGGTGATCCTCATGCACGACGGTGGTGGCAACCGCTCGTTGACCGTCTCGGCACTCCCGGGCCTCATCGAGGGGCTTCAGGCACGCGGAATGGAGATGACCCGGGTCTGCGACTCCCGACCCGGGTGAGGATCCGTCGCTCACGGTTGCCGTGGCCCGGCCGTACGTGGGTGCCCGCGGCGGGCCGTGGTCCCGCAGGGCCGATACGACAGGCGCCCAGCCGGCCGGCTCCGCAACTACAGGCACCGGGACAACCTGCACACTGGATCGGACGAACTGAATCGACAGGGCTGAATCGACAGAGCCGAATCGACAGGGCCGAATCGACAGAGCCGAAGGTCGTGATGTTTGATATCCGCACGTTCGAGGCCCGAGGCGATGGTTGCCAGGGCGATACCCGGAGGGTGGGGTAGTGATGAAGATCGGTCGAGGACTAGCCGTCTTGGCGGCGTTGTCGGTGCTTGCGGTCGTGCTTGGCGGATGCAACCCCGAGGGCACACCACAGGCGCGTTCAGAGCTGGTGTGGGGTGTACCGGAGTGCCAGGTGGGAATCGTGGGCGACAGCCTCGTGGAGGGCGCCCGCGACATCGGTGGTCTCACCGAGAAGTTCCAGGTACGGGGTTGTGAGGTGGTCAACATCGACGCCAAGGTGTCCCGTCACTCCACCGACGGGGCCGCGATCGTCGAGGCCTGGGCGGCAGCCGGTATGTTGCCCCGCATCCTCGTTGTCGCCCTGGGTACCAACGAGTGCAGCGTGCCGCCCTTCGCCGGACCGTTCCTGCGCATCCTCGCGGCGGCGGGACCCGACCGGCCGATCATATGGGTCAACACCTGGCGCCCGGGTTGTGACACGGCTATCAACGATTCGCTCTTCGCTTTCCAAAAGGAACTGAACGCCCGTCCCGACATGGGCAACGTGTGGATCCTCAACCACTGGCAGTGGGTATATGAGAACCGAGGCGTGCTAGCCCGCGACGGCATCCACCTGAACTCCGACGGCTATCGGGGCTACGCAGATCGCATCGTTGCCGCAGTGCTGGGCACCTGATCCCGCCGATTCCACAGCTGGTGGCTGGTTCTCAGGGCACGAGCATCAGTGCCCCCAGAGACAGCGCCGTCGACCTGCGCCCGTCTCTGTGGAGCAGCCTTCCCGCGATGAGCACCAGACCGGCGAGCGGGATCGCCGTGGAAGCGGCCGCCTACACCAAGGGCGTGTCCGTGCGTCAGTCCAAGCCCGACAAGCTCGTGCTCAACCTCCTCGGCTGATCGTTCAGGCCGCCGACGGATCCCGAGCTCCCGGCCTGCGGACCCTCCAGTGACCGGGTGGTGGCCCCCTCCAGTTCTCGCGTGGCATAGCCCCCGTCTCTCGGGTGGGTGAGTTCCCCCGATATTCGGGTCCATCGGAGCAACGGGCATGCGGCGTCCGGTTGGTCCGGCGCTCGATGATCGAACCGACGGTCGTGCCTACCACCGGAATCTTCTGTCCCTGGCCTTGGCAGATCGAACGTGTGTTCGATCAATTGTCTCGTCATGGGGACACCAACAGCTCAGATGGGAGCATCGACTGAGCGTCACCGCGGCAATAGTCGCCCCGAGGGCAGGGGTGACACCCCACAGATGCGTCGGTGTCGTGATCAGGTCATCGAACTCGCCGCATCGATTCACGCTGCGGAAGCACAACTTGTCGGGTTGCTTGAAGAACTCGACCAAAACGACGGCTGGGTTGGGTGGGGTATCCGCTCACTTGGTCACTGGTTGACACTGCGTTGTGGTTTCACCGCCTCTGAGGCACGTCACAGAGCCGAGTTGGCACAACGACGCCACGAACTGCCTGTGCTCACCGGTCACTTCGAAGAGGGTCGTTTCTCGCTCGGGGCGATGCGCTGCGCTGAGCGGGTAGCTACGGTCGACAACGAAGCCGAAGTGGCCGAGGTAGCGATAGTTGCCACATCTCCACAGGCGTCACGCACCTACGCAGCGTTTCGCGCAGCTGCTGGTGAACGCACACGACGCCGAGAGTCCCACAACTCGAGCGCCGATGACCCGGTGGGCGATCAGCGCTCAAACGCGATGGATCCTGAAGAACCCGTCGAACGCGGCGGACCCGCCGAGGGTGACCCGGGGGTCTGGTTACGGATTCATCGATCTGAAAATGCTCCTGGAACCAGCCGGTCGGGTTCGGGTCGATCCAAGATCGCTGCGTTCGAACGGCTACTCCTGCACGCGGGTGACGCTCTGGCCGATGCCGATGTGCGTGGCCGTTGGGAGGATCGTTTCGCTCTCAGCGTGCTCGTCGAACACCTATTCAAGGCAACACCACTGGAACGCGACGGCGCCGACAGCGGTCAACCCGGAGCTCGTACGCTCGAGAGCTGATTCAAGAACTGCACTGTGTCATTGAGTGAGACTGTGTCATTGTGGCTGTGTCATCGAGCGAGGCTGTGTCATCGAGCGGGCTCATCACCCTGCTCAGGTGGCCGGATCACTCGGCGTGGACCGCTGGGTCGGGGCGCGACCCGCGGATGAGGGTGCCGGGGTACTCGCCGGTGGACTCATCGTCGATGCGCACAGGTACGCCCGCACAGATCGTGGCCTTGTAGCCGGAGGCCTTCTGGATGAGGCGTCGACCACCCGCGGGAAGGTCGAACACCATCTCGGGTGGGGCGATCGAGAGGTTGTCGAAGTCGATCACGTTCAGGTCGGCCCTGTAGCCCGGAGCGACCAGCCCCCGGTCGAGGAATCCGTAGAGCTCCGCCGTGTGACGGGTCTGGATCGCCACGGCCTCCTCCAGAGAGAGTCGTTCCCCGCGGTCCCGGTCGCGTGCCCAGTGGCTCAACATGTAGGTGGGCAGGCTGGCGTCGCACAGCACACCGCAATGTGCCCCGCCGTCGCCGAGGCCCAACACGGTGCCTGGATAGCGCAACATCTCCTCGAGTGCACCGAAGTCGCCATGGCTGTAGCCGAGCAGCGGGAAGTACAGCAGTTCGGTTCCGTCGCGCTGCATCATCATGTCGTAGGTGACCTCGTCGGGCGAGCGGCCCTCCTTCTCGGCGATCGCAGCGACGCTCGACTCGGGACCTGGCTCGTAGTCCGGTGGATCACCCAGTGGGAAGAGCTTGTGGAACGACGTCAGCACCATCCCGACGAACCCGTCGCGGTCGAGCTTCTGCGACAGGATCGCCTCGCGCACCTCCGGTCTGCGCAGCTGCTCGATCCGCTCTTCGAGTGGAAGTTCCGCGATCTCCCGGTAGGCGTCATGGGTCACGAAGGGGTGGATCGTCGAACCCCACCCGAACAGCAAGCAGGCCGGACGACCTGCCACCTGGGGGATGATGTTCGCACCCGCGGCGTTCGCCCGTTCGGTCGCAGCGAGGTACTCCCGCCATTGTTCAGGTTGGAAGTCGTTCTGGAGGCATCCGAAGCTGAGCGGGCGGCCGGTGGTCTTGGAGATCTCGGTCATCCAGGCGAACTCGCCTTCGAGGTCGAAGAGGTCACTAGCCACCTCGAACACACCGGTGCCGGCCCGCCCGAGCGCCTCGCCGATGCCGAGCAGTTCGTCCACCTCGGCGGTGGTGCCGGCGGCGAGCTCGCCGTCCTTGGCCCGGTGCAACACCGTGCGGGTGGTGGAGAAGCCGACCGCACCTGCGGTGAGCGCCTCCTCGGTGAGCTTGGACATCTCCGCGATGTCCTCCGCCGTTGCAGCGGAGTTGTCGGCTCCACGATCGCCCATGACATAGGCGCGCAGAGCACCGTGGGGGATCTGCGCTGCCACGTCCATCACGCGGGGTAGTAGTTCCAGCTCATCGAGGTAGTCCGGGAAGCTCTCCCAGTTCCACGACATCCCCTCTTCCAGCGCGGTGCCGGGTATGTCCTCCACGCCTTCCATCAACTGGATGAGCCAGTCACGGCGATCCGGGGCCGCGGGCGCGAAGCCGACCCCGCAGTTACCCATCACGATGGTCGTCACCCCGTGCCAACCCGAAGGGGTGACGTCGGGGTCCCAGGTGACCTGTCCGTCGTAGTGGGTGTGTATGTCCACGAAACCCGGGGTAACCACCATGCCTTCGGCGTCGATCACCCGGTCCGCAGTCGCGTCGGCGAGGTCTCCTACCGCCACGATCGTGTCCCCTTCGACGGCGACGTCGGCCAGGCGCGGCGCGGATCCCGATCCGTCGACGAGCAGTCCGCCTCGAATCAACAGGTCATACGACATGTGTCCCCCTTGGGGCGGCAGGGTTTCGGCTCCCAGTGCCGATTCTGCCACCCGGTTCGTGAACCAGTATTGCCTCTCGACAGGTGTGGGAGCACTCCCAGCCGGCTGAACACTGCTTGGGAGGTGAGCCGATACGCCGGCATACCCGAGTGATCGTGGCCTCCTCGACGAGGCATCGCGGAGGAGACCCGACCGTGAGAACCAACCGGGGTTTCGATCCGCCCGGATCCTCAGGTGCCGACGCTTCCGACCAGATCCACTATCCCAGCTCCATAGGCGGGATCATGGCCGATCGGTCCCGTTTCACGGGCCGTGTCCATGATGCGCTGTCTGACCTGGTCGGGGTTGAGGGTCGGGTGTGTGCCCAGCGTGAGTGCCACGACTCCGCTGATGAACGGCGTCGCCATCGACGTGCCGGACTTCGTCGTGTAGAGGGCGCCCGGAACCGTGGACAGGATGGAGCCACCCGGCGCCGCGATGTCCACATAGTTGCCACGGGTCGAAAATGTCGAGACCGCCAGGTTGGAATCGACCGAGGCGACCGCGATCGTACGGTTGTCTGCCCCCGGGTACTGGGGTGCACCGTTGACGCCGCCGTTACCCGCCGCGGCGACGACCACCACGCCTTTGGAGGTCGCGTAGGCGATCGCGTTCGCCACAGATGCAGCCTGGTTCGGTCCGCCAAGTGACAGGTTGATCACCTCCGCTCCGGCATCGGCCGCCCAGGTGATCCCGGCCGCAACGTCCACGTTGAAGCCGCTTCCCGACGCGTCGAGCACGCGGACGGGGATGATCGTGGCGTCCGGGGCGACCCCTGCGATCCCCGTCGAGTTGTCAGCCGTGGCGGCCGCTATCCCCGCCACGTGGGTTCCGTGTCCATGGGGGTCTGTTCCCCCGCCCCCTGGGACCACCGAACCCTGGCCCCCCAGCGAGCTGCCACCGGTGGTGGTGTGTCCGGCCAGGTCGGGATGGGTCCGATCGACCCCGGTGTCGAGGACCGCGATGTCGATCCCCGCGCCCCTGCCGCACTGCCAGACGGTGGTGTATGGAACCTTCTCGTTGGACCACTGATCACCGATCAGGGGGTCGTTGGTGACTGCGGAAACCGTCGGGTCCTCCGTGGCGCCATCGCCTCCGGTGGAGCTCGCGTCCGCGTTGTGAACCTCGGTGATCGAGACCAGTTCGGACGCCTCGACTGCGATGACCGGGTCGGGTTCCGCGTCGAGGGTTGCGCCGAGTTCCCATACCGGGACGCTCTCGAAGCCCGGCTTGCCGTCCTCCTCGGTGGTGATGTCGACCATTCCCGTTCCGGTGAGCGCCTCGATCCCTGCTACGAACGCCGTGACGTCCAACTCGGGTCCTGACAGCCCGTCGGGCGAGTACTCCTCGAACGAAGCTGTCGAGGGTGCGAGCGGACAGGTGAGGCTCATCAGGGGTGGTTGGACCGGTGACCCCTGCGGTGGGGTGCTCGGTGTCGGAGCTGGAGTAGGTGGCGGACCCGTCGGTGGCGGTGAGGTCGGTGACGGGACGGCCGGCGGGGGTGCGACCTGGCATGCGAGACCCACGGTCGCGATGACCGACATCGTCACTCCGCACAGTGCGCGCCAGGTGGTTGCGCGCCGGGTGGTTGCGCGCCGGGTGTCGGCGGACGGCTCAGCCACGGTGTACCCAACCCTGGAGCGATGCGAAACGGAGCACGCTGCTGTGATCGGTGCGGGGACCGGGCTGCTTGACGAAACCCGGGCGCCGGGCTGGAGATTGAATCGTTGGACCTATCCCACGTCGTCAGTGGGTGAGTTCGTCGCGTTCGAGGCGAACGCCGGCATGGATCGGACGCAGCCGAGCAGTTCAGTCGTGTCTCGCCGATCGTGACATCGCCCTCTGTGCCTCGCGGTCGGCCTCCCGCTTGGCGAGCTCGTGTCGTTTGTCGACTGTCTTGCGGCCCTTGCCGGTGGCGAGCTCCACCTTCACGCGGCCACTCTTGAAGTAGAGCCGTAGGGGGACCAGCGTCAGGCGGTCGGTTTGCATCTTGAAGCCGATCCGGTCGATCTCGCTGCGGTGCATCAGCAACTTGCGCACCCGCTCGGGCTCGTGCCCGGAGTGGTCCTGGGCGTGTGAGTACGGAGAGATGTGTAGGCCGTGCAGCCATGCCTCTCCATCGTTGATCTGGGCATAGGCATCGGAGATCTGCACAGTCGCGTCCCGCAGGGACTTCACCTCACTGCCCGTGAGCACGATGCCGGCTTCGAAGCTGTCGCCGAGCTCGTAGTCACGCCGTGCGCGGCGGTTCGTCGCGATCGTCGCGTCGTCAGCTCTGCTCCTGCCCTTGTCTCTGCCGCTTCCTCGCGCACCCCTGCCGATTGTCATGGGCCACAGATGGTACCGGCGGTAGGTTTGCCCCATGGCCCTCCAAGCGCGTCCACTCGGCCTCTCGTTGCGCCGGGCGCACCTCGACGAGATGACGGCGCATGCTCTGGCGGGCTTTCCCCTCGAGGCATGCGGGCTGATGGTCGGTCATCCGGGCGGTCACATGGAGCAGTTCCATCCCGTGGAGAACACAGCGGCGAGCTCCAAGCTCTACACGGTGTCACCGCGGGACATGTTGCGCATCGATCGCGAGGCCGAGGACGCGGGAATGGCTGTGATCGGGGTCATGCACAGCCACACCCACACCGACCCGTATCCATCTCCCACAGACGTAGCCCAGGCGCCGGATCCCGGGTGGCACTACCTGATCGTGTCGTTGCGCGACGATGCTCCGATGGTGCGGTCCTTCAGGATCCACGAGGGCCGGATCGACGAGGAGGCCGTCGCGGTTCGATCCGGCACCTGAATCCCTACCATACTGATCAGGTATTCCATGGGCCGGACAGCTCACCGGAGATCAGTTCCCGAGACCGATCACCTCACCCGAGTGATCCCACGATCCCTCTGCCACCGTCCCTTCCAATCACCCCTATCCCATCGTCCCCGCCCGTAGCCGGCCAATCGACAGTGCGAAAACAATGACCGTCCACAACAGCGTTCTCGAGATGATCGGCAACACACCGCTCATCGACGTGTCGGGCCTGAGCCCGGACCCCTCGGTGAGGATCCTCGCCAAGATGGAGGGCCAGAACCCCGCCGGTTCGGTCAAGGACCGCATCGCGTACTCGATGATCACCGAGGCCGAGGCCGACGGCACCCTGAACCCCGGCGACACGATCATCGAGCCGTCCTCGGGCAACACCGGCATCGCGATGGCGATGATCTGCCGGATCCGGGGCTACGACCTCAAGATCGTGCTACCTGAGAACGTCTCGGTCGAGCGCCGCCAGCTCCTCGAGGTCTACGGCGCGGAGATCATCCCCTCACCTGGTGAGGAAGGTTCCAACGGGGCGGTACGGAGGGCTCAGAAGATCGCGGACGAACACCCGGACTGGGTGTTCCTGTACCAGTACGGCAACGAGGCCAACCCGCGGGCGCACTACCGCACCACCGGCCCTGAGATCTGGCGCGACGTTCCCGACATCACGCACTTCGTCGCCGGACTCGGCACCTCGGGCACGCTGCTCGGGGTGGGTACCTATCTCAAGGAACAGAACCCTGAGGTGCAGGTCCTCGCCGTCGAACCACCCTCGGGTGAGAAGGTCGAGGGTCTCCGTTCGCTCGACGACGGTTACATTCCGCCGGTGTTCGAGAAGTGGGGTGGATACGACCTGCTCGACGGCAAGTCGATCGTGCGGCCCCGCGAATCGCTGGAGCACACACGGATGCTCGCGGACGTGGGCATATTCGCTGGGATATCCGCGGGTGCCGCACTCGCTGGTGCCCGCAAGGTCGCGGAGCGGATCGATGCAGGTGTGGTCGTGTTCGTGGTGTGCGACTACGGCTGGAAGTACCTCTCGACAGGTGCGTGGACACTCGACCTCGACGAGGCGACGGCCAACGCCGAAGAGATCATCTACTTCTAGTGCTGCGTGGTCCGCGAGCTTCTAGAGCTGCGCGGGCGGGGACCCTCGAGAGCTAAGCGGCCGGGGTCCCTCGAGACCGCACTGCTGTTCCCGGTCGGCTCGCGTACCCGTTCGCATCCTGAGCGGCCGATATCCTGAACCGGTGGACCAGCGACCGATCGGGATGTTCGATTCCGGCTTCGGTGGGCTCACGGTCGCCCGGGCACTGATCGACCTCCTCCCCGCGGAGAACCTCGTGTACCTGGGCGACACCGCCCGCTACCCCTCCGGCTCGAAGCCCCTCGCCGAGGTGGCAGGTTACGCGCACGAGATCGCGCGGTTCTTGGTGCGTGAACACGACATCAAGGCCCTAGTCGTGGCGTGCAACACCGCGGCTGCTGCGGCCTTGGATGACCTGGCTGCCTCGGTCGACGTGCCGGTTCTGGGTGTGGTGGAGCCCGGGGTGCGGGCTCTCGTGCAGGCGTCGGTGACCGGTCGCGTGGCGGTCATAGGAACCGTTGGCACGGTCCACTCCGGTGCCTACGAAGCAGCGCTCGATCGGGCTGTGGACCCTAGTGAGGTGGTGGGCCCCGGTGATGTGGACAGCGGGTCGGTGGAGATGGTGTCGGTCGCGTGCCCTGGGTTCGTGGAGTTCGTCGAGCGGGGTGACTTCGACAGCGTCGAGGTGCACGTGCTCGCGGAACGGCTGCTCGCTCCCGTAGTGGAGGCGAAGGTCGACACACTGTTGCTCGGGTGCACCCACTACCCGTACCTCGCTCACACGATCACCGACGTGTTGGGTGCTGATGTGATGTTGGTGTCCTCGGCGGATGAGACCGCGTTCGAGCTGCGACGGCTGGTGGACAGCGGTGTGCTCGCCCCGGCTTGCGAAGCACCGCAGCGCTCTGGAGGTGGCCGCTCTGCGTCATCGCGCGCCGGAGCCGGGCCGGCCGTGACGCGGGGGACCCACGTCTTTTGCACCACAGGCAACGTCAACCGCTTCGAACAGCTCGGCCGCGACCTTCTCGGGCCCGAGCTCCGCAGCGCACGTCAGGTCAGGCTCGGGTGAGGCAGAAGTCGTCGGGACGGCACAGCACGCTGAACGGCACGTCTCAGGGCAACGGCACGACAACGCACCGCTCAAGACAACCGGTGCAGCACAGTGATCGGCACGGCACAGTGATCGGTGCAGCACAGTGATCGGTACGGCAGAGTGAAGCTGACCGTCCTCGGTTCGTCGGGAACGTACGCCGCAGCCGACAACCCGTGCAGCGGGTACCTGGTGCAAGCCGGTGGGTTGAAGGTGTTGGTGGATGCCGGGCCCGGTACGATCGGGGAGCTCCAGCGTCACGGTCGACTCGAGGATCTCGATGCGGTGCTGTTGAGCCACTCGCATCCGGACCACTGGGCGGAGATACCTGTGCTGCGCAACGCCCTCCGGTACGTGCTCGGGTGTTCCGGATTGCCGCTGTACGCGACCGCCGAGACGCTCGACATGATCTCCTCGGTGTGCCACGACCGGATTGATCCCACCTTCGGGGCGACGAGGATCCAAGACGGCTCCGACGTGTCGATCGGGCCGCTCACCGTGCGGTGTTCACGCACGGACCACCCACCGGAGACTCTCGCTTTTTGCATCGACGACGGCGTCAACCGCGTTGCCTACAGCGCTGACAGCGGACCTGGTTGGTCCTTCGAGGAGTTCGGCGGTCCGGTCGACCTCGCGATCTGTGAGGCGACCTTCCGGGAGGGGTCCGACCAGGTTCTCGACGCGGGACGCGAAGGGCGGGTCCACATGACAGCGGCTGAGGCCGGTGAGATGGCTCGGCGCAGCGGTGCCTTCGCGCTTGTAATCACGCACCTCCTGCCTGGAGCGGACCGTTCCGGTGCTGCCACCGAAGCCGCGTCGGCCTATGGTGCCGGGGTGTCGGTGGCGGCGCCGGGCATGTCGTTGGAGCTCTGACCCGCACCATCGTTGCGGTCTGACAAACGACCCGTATCCCGGTCTCGTGTTCTGGTGTCGTGTCCCGTGCCAGCGTGTGCGGGCGTTAGCGTCGTGCAGGCCGCTGTCCCAGAGTTGGGGTGTCGGCCCCGGACCCCAACAGCGACCCAGGAGTGTTCCTTGCGACCAGACGGACGTGCCAACGACGAGCTGCGAGAGCACAGCTTCGAGCGTGACTACACCGCCTATGCGGCCGGATCGGTGCTCGTCACCTTCGGGGATACGAAGGTGCTGTGCACGGCGATGATCGACGAGGACACACCGCGTTGGATGCGCAACACCGGCAAGGGTTGGGTGACGGCCGAGTACTCGATGCTTCCTGGTTCGTCGCCCGAGCGGATTCGCCGGGAGACCAAGGGCCCCAAGGGACGCACCCAGGAGATCCAGCGCCTGATCGGGCGTGCCCTGCGATCGGTGACCGACATGCGGGCGTTGGGGGAGCGTCAGGTCCTGATCGACTGCGATGTCCTCCAGGCCGATGGCGGGACCAGGACCGCTTCGATATGTGGCGCCTACCTGGCCCTGTCCGATGCGTTGGTGCGTGCCCGCCAGGAGGGTTTGATCGACAACAACCCACTGACCGATGAGTTGGCCGCCATCTCTGTGGGCATCATCGACGGCGAACCCCGCCTGGACCTTCCCTACGCGGAGGACTCCAAGGCCGAGACCGACATGAACGTGGTGATGACCGGTGACGGCCGCTTCGTCGAGGTGCAGGGCACCGCCGAGGGTGAACCGTTCAGCCGCTCCGAGCTCGATTCTCTACTGGCCTTGGCAGAGAAGGGCATCGGTGAGATCCATGCCCTCCAGCGTGAGTACATGGCGATCGAGGTGGCGCCCCGCCCGATCGGGCGCTGAGCCCACAGATGTCGAACCCACAGATGTCGAGGCCGGGTGCTTCGCGCCCAGCGGTGTCGAGCCCAGGGGTGGGTTGGCGGCCTGTTCACCGGGGGCAGATCGCGGGTCGGCGAGGCGTCGGGTAGACCTGGTGCAGGTTCCCGAGCGGATCGTGCTGGCCTCCGCGAATGCTGCAAAGGCGCGCGAGCTCGACGACGTCCTGTGCGCCAGGTTCGGGTCGTCGGTCGTCGTCGATCCCCGCCCAGCGTGGGTTCCCGAGGTGGTGGAGGACGCCCCCGACTTCGAGGGCAACGCACGGCTGAAGGCGGCTGCGCTCTGCGACGCGACGGGCCTGCCGGCTCTGTCGGACGATTCGGGGCTGGAGGTCGACGGTCTCGACGGACGACCAGGCGTGCGATCCGCGCGATACGCCGGTGAGTGGGCCGGCGACGCCGACAACATCGCGCTCCTGCTCGAAGAGCTTGAGGGGATTCCAGCGGGCGACCCCCGGCGCCGTGCGCGCTTTCGGTGCGTGGTGATCCTGCACTCTCCCGGCGGCGACGAGGTGGTCGCCCGCGGCTCGGTCGAGGGGGAGATCGCGCTCA
>JBKEAI010000210.1:0-1777 GCA_047972145.1 Microthrixaceae bacterium | reverse complement strand
CGGGTCAGGACCTTTTCCGCTGCGCTTTGTGCCGCTGGTATCGAACCGGGGGACCGGGTGGCGATCTGGGCGCCGAACGACCCGCGCTGGATCGTCGCAGCGCTGGGGATCTTCTCCTCGGGAGCAACTCTCGTGCCGGTAAACACCCGGTTCAAGGGAGCCGAGGCGCGCGACGTCGTCGATCGCGGTGCAGCGAAGCTGCTGGTGACGGTCACCGAATCGGTGGCCGGCGACCTGTTGGCGGAGCTCCGTTCGGCGGGTTGGGTGCCGGGAGCCGCACACCACGTGGTCGTCATGCGCGGCGAGGTGCCGCCGGGTGCGACCGGGTGGGACGGGTTCTGCGACGGTGTCGGTGAATCGGACCTCGCGGTCGCCGATGCCCGTCGGGCCGGGGTGACCAGCGACGACGTGTCCGACATCCTGTTCACCTCCGGCACCACCGGGGCGCCCAAGGGAGTCGTGCAGACCCACGGCCGCACGATGCGCGTCGCATCGGACTGGGTGGCGATGGTCGACCTTGCCGAGGGTGAGCGCTACCTGATGGTCAACCCGTACTTCCACATGTTCGGGCTCAAGGCGGGGATCCTCGCGTCGGTGTGCGCGGGGGCGACGATGTACCCGGTCGCGGTATTCGATGCCGACACCGTGCTGAGGCGCGTGTCCGGCGAAGCGATAACGGTGCTACCGGGTGCACCGACGCTGTACCAGTCGCTGCTGGAGCATCCCGGCCGGGGCGCGCACGACCTCTCCAGCCTGCGCGTCGCTGTGACCGGAGCGGCCGACATACCGGTGGAGCTCATCAGGCGCGTGTCGGAGGAGCTGCCCTTCGAGCGGATCATCACGGGCTACGGGTTGACCGAGGCAGGCACCGCGACCGCCACCGACCCTGGTGACGACCCCGAGACCGTCGCCGCCACGGTCGGCCGGCCCCGGCCGGGTTTCGAGGTACGTATCGACTCCGGTGGCGATGGTGCCGCCGACGAGTCGGTGGATGCCGGTGGGCCAACAGGCATCGGGAAGACGGACGCCGGGCAAACGGACGTCGGGCAAACGGACGTCGGGCCAACGGACGTCGGGCGAACGGACGTCGGGGAGGTGGGCGAGATCCTGCTGCGTGGTCCGAGCGTGATGTCGCACTACCTGGACGATCCGCAAGCGACTGCGGAAGCGCTGGGTGACGATGGCTGGTTGCGCACCGGTGACCTCGGTGTGATCGATGCGGCGGGGTGTGTGCGCATCCTGGGGCGTTCCAAGGACATGTTCATCGTCGGGGGGTTCAACGCGTACCCCGCCGAGATCGAGAACATGTTGCTCGAACACCCGGCGATCACACAGGTGGCGGTGATCGGTATCCCCGACGAGCGACTCGGCGAGGTCGGCATGGCCTTCGTGGTGGCTACAGGGTCATCTCCTGGTGTCGTTGATGAGGCAGCGTTGATCGAGTGGAGCCGGGGGCGCATGGCGAACTACAAGGCTCCCAGACGCATCGAGTTCGTGGACGAGCTGCCGGTGAACGCGACCGGCAAGGTGCTCAAGGAGGATCTCCGGGCGCGCTTCGCCGCAGGCTCCTGACCACCGGCACGATTCAGTCGTCGATCGCGTGGCGGGCGAGAAGGCCCCGCGCGATCACCAGGCGTTGGATCTCGTTGGTGCCCTCGCCGATCAGCATCAGGGGAGCGTCTCGGTAGTAGCGCTCTATCGGCAGGTCGGTGGTGTAGCCGACCCCGCCGTGCACTCGCATCGCCTCCGAGGCGAGCTCCATCGCGGTCTCGCTGGC
>JBKEAI010000191.1:0-12331 GCA_047972145.1 Microthrixaceae bacterium | reverse complement strand
CCTTGTCGCGCATGGACGGAGGCAACTGCTGCTGCCACAGGTCCTTGGGCTCCATCACGTGGTCATCCACCGAGATGATCAGAGGGAGGTCTTCCTCGGCTGGTGTCTCGATGTTTGTGGGCTCGGTCATCGGTGTACCCCCGGGTTCTACCGGCTACCGGTAGTTACCGGCACCTGCAATCTGACACCTCATCACATTTTGGTGATGAATGCCGAAAATTGGCGACCGGTGTGCCACATGCCATGGTCGCATGCCATCGCCCCCCGAGCTGGCTGCCAGGAATCAGCCAATAGCGACGGTGAGGGCCATGAGGGCCACGAAGGCGCTCAACATGGCGAACATGTAGGCCCGTTGATCCCGCAGCAGGCGGGTCTCGATCCGTTCTCCGAGCTGTTGGGTCTCAGTACGCAGAGTTGTCTCGAGATGTTTGATATCGGACGTGATCTCCCGTCTGAAGTGCTTGAACTCTGCGCGGACTTGTTCGAACTCTGCGCTTGTTGCGGTGCGTAGTTGTTCGATGTCTGCGCTTGTCGCGGTGCGTAGTTGTTCGATGTCTGCGCTTGTTGCGGTGCGTAGTTGTTCGATGTCTGCGCTTGTTGCGGCGCGTAGTTGTTCGATGTCTGCGCTGGTGGCGACGCGCAGGTTCTCTATGTCCATGCTCGTGGCGACTCGCAGGTGCTCGAGATCTGTCTTGGTGGCGACGTCGGCCCAACCGACCGGTGGTAGGTGTTCCATGAGAACGGTGGCCTCATCGGGCCCGAGCACCTCCTCGAGTCGCTGGTGGAGTTCGTGGCGTTGTGATTCCGTGATCGACACTGGATTCCCCTGGATCTACTGCTGTCTGAATGAAGGGGAAGTGCACGATCGGGTGCGTAGATTGCCATGGTACAGGCCGATCTGACCCAACGCTTCGCTGTGACGGGGCCTGGGGACCCCCCGATCGTGAATTGGACCCAATTCTCTCCAGCTCAGGGCACCGGCTGACGATGTTCAGGACGTGGGAGCACAAGACCCGATAGGCACCAGAGCACTCTTGGAAGCCGTCCTCGCTCGATCGCCTGAGGCGGTGTTCATCACCGACGCGCGCGGTAGTTGCGTGACGGTAAACGCCCGGTGGTGTGAGCTGACCGGTGCGAGTGTCGAGGGGTCGCTCGCCGACGGATGGATGACCCTCGTGCATCCCGACGACAGCGCCGAGTTCATCGGTGAGTGGTGGCGAGCCGTGGAACGTGGAGAGTCGTTCTCTCACGAGCTCCGGATCACGCGACCCGACGGGACCGAGGGTGCGATGCACTTCAGCGCCGAACCGGTCCCTGACGACGTTGGACGGACCCTCGCATGGATGGGTCGTGTGCAACTGGACAACGACCACGATTCTACGTGGGTCGCGACCCGCCCGATAGACGACTCACGCCGTTTCGAGCAGGCCTTCGACAACAGCCCGATCGGTATGGCGCTCACCACCCTCGAGGGCGACTACGTGCAGGTCAATGCCGCGATGTGTGAGCTGCTGCACCGCTCGGCCGACGAGCTGCTCAGCACATCGGTGCTCGACACCACACACCCCGACGACCTTCCACAGACCGTCGAAGCCGCGGTGGAGCTGCTCGAGGGCACTACCCCGAGCTTCTCGTTGGAGAAGCGCTTCCTAACCGCGGACCGCCAACCGATCTGGACCCGGGCGACCACCACGGTGCTGCGCGACGACTCCGGGGTACCGCGGCACTTCCTCACCCAACTCGAGAACATCGAGGAACGACGCCAACTCATCGAGCAACTACACCAGGTGGCGATTCACGATCCGCTCACCGGGCTGGCGAATCGGGCCGGGCTCGACGAGTACATGGACACGCTGGACCCCACCTGCCGGGTCGGTGTGATCGCACTGGATCTCGACCGTTTCAAGGCAGTGAACGACACGTTGGGCCACCACGTCGGCGACGAGGTCCTCCGCACGGTGGCCGACCGGATCGTGCAGTCGGTCCGGCGATCCGACCACGCGGCGCGCATGGGATGCGACGAGTTCCTGCTGCTGTGCTCGGCGGCCCGCTCGGACCAGGACCTCCTGGCGGTGGCGGACCGGCTGGGCCGGAGGATCAAACGACCGATCGAGGTCGGTGACGCGACGGTCTCCATCGGCGCGAGTGTCGGAGTCGCAGCAGGGCTCGCTTCTGAGCTGTCGGACCTGCGGATCAGGGCCGATGAGGCCTGCTACAACGCGAAGCGCAGCGGTGGTGCAGTCGTCGCAGGGTCGCCCTGAACATCTGAATCCGCCGGCCTGCACGAGGCGTGGCGGCTCCGGCGCCTATCGCGGGGATCCCACCCAGATCACACAGAGCTGGTCGACGGTGATGTCGGTCTTCTCGAGGGTGACCTCGAAGTCCTCGACCTCCGCCGCGGTCGCGTCCCATTCCGCTGCGATGTCGGCGATCGCATCTGCGAGCTCAGCTTCCAGCTCTTCGAGCTCGATCTGCTTGCGGTCCAACTTCGCCAGAGCGGTGTCGACCCGCCCCTCGGCCGACGACGACGCCTTGCGCCGCGACGAGACCCCCTTGACCTTGCCGAGCATCGACCGGGTGGAGCGACGACCACCCAGCAGCGAACCGATGAGGTCGCCGGCACCGGAGATCACCTCGTGGCGTTTCGCGTCTGATGCCCTCGACTGGAGCTCGGTGACCCGCACCTGTTCGCGTTCGATCGCCTTGTTGACCGTCGACATCTTGCGTTCGATCTGGGAGCGAAGCTTGGCGACCTGTTCGTCGGCCTTGGCGTCCGCCGCGATGTTGCAGCGGGCGAGGAACTCCTCTGGCGACTCGCCGGGGCGCGAGTAGGCCTTGAGGGCTGTGTTCACCTGGAGTGTCAGTGTCGATTCCCGGTAGAGGCGTTCCTTGATTGCGGTCGTGGCGGCCTTGAACCAGGTCTTGGTGTGTATCGGCGCGTCGGGGAGACGGTATTTCGCGTCCTGTGGTGCAGCGTCGCGCAGATCGCGGTCGTCGTAGTCCGCAGCGACCATGCTGTCGGCGTCGAAGGGGTCCGCCAGGTCGATCGATACGAGCTCGAAGGACTGGGTATGGCGCAGGTCGGCCTTGGTCTCGTCGAAGAGCACCGTGATTCGTGCTGCCAGACCGGCCACGTGAAGTGACGAAGTGGTGCCGGCACCTACACCGAGGTCGGCCAGCCACGGTGCGGCAGGGTCGACCCAACGCACCGGGATCCCGTCGGCCACCTCCGGCGGTGCGGGGACCTCGTCGTCGGCGAGCGTCACGGGGTCGGGTACAGAAGCCGGCTCCGCTCCAGCACTGGCACTCGACGCTGGTTCCTGGGGAGTTGGGGTAGGGACCGGAGCAGCGCCTCGACCGGTCCCAGTGGTCGGCTCCGTGGTAGGTGCCGGTGCCAGGCTCGGGTCCGGCACTGCGCCCCGGTCGGGTTGGCCGGGCAACTCGGCGAGTTGGTCGCGGGTGAGCGGGCCTGCGAGGTAGTCCAAAGCCCATCGGGTTGTGAAGGTCTGCGGTGCCGAACCCGAGGTCGAGTGCAGCACGAAGCTCCGCTTCGCGAGCCCCGCGATCGTGGCGGACAGAGCCGCGACGTCGACGTCACCAGCGCTGTTGGCCAGGCCCTCTTCGAGGCGTCCCACGTCGCGTTCGGTCTGGAGCCGGCCGATCATCCAGGTGCCGGCGTTGGACAGTGCCTTGTAGTCGAGGTCGACGGGGTTCTGGGTGGAGAGCACCATGCCCACACCGAACGCGCGGGCCTGTTTGAGGACCGTGAGGATCGGCTTCTTGGTCGGTGGCTCAGCGCTCGGCGGAACGTACCCGAAGACCTCGTCCATGTAGATCAGCGCCCCGAGGTCCGGGCTGCCCGAACGTGTGCGCATCCAGGTGACCACCTTGGACATCACGAGGGTCACCACGAAACGCCGTTCCTCTTCGGAGAGGTGCGCGAGGTAGATCACCGAACACGGCACACCACCATCGTCGGGGGTGAGCATCCGCTCCAGGTCCAGGGGTGTGCCCTCGGCCCAAGCCGCGAACGAAGGCGAGGCCAACAGACCGTTGAGCAACATGGCGAGCTTGGTGCGCTGCGCGGCGGGATAGAACGTGTCGAGCTCCAACACGCCGAGCTTTCGGATCGGAGGGTCCTGTATCTGCTGCACGAGCGTGCCGAGTGCCATCGGCTCGCCGCCGCTCCATGCGCGGGCAACCAGGTTGCTCATCAGGATGTGCTCGGGCGATGCGAGCGGGTCGGCGTCGATGCCGACCATCGACAACAGTGCGCCCACGATCCCCTCGATCTCATCCGCGACCACCTCCTCGTCGTGGGAGGCCGGCGCGGCGAGAGAGCCGATCATGTTGAGCCCGACCCCCGCCGAGGAGCCGGGGGTGTACACGGTCACAGCGCAGCTCTGCACGAGCTCTGCGATCTGGTCACCACCGAGGCTCCAAGAGGCGAGACCTTCCGACCACGAGGCGGCCACCTCGGCGGGGTCGGTACCGTCGGGTACCCAGGGTGCGAACTCCTGCGCGGAGAGGCCGGGGAACCGCAGCGCGAGGTTGGTCATGTCGCCCTTGGGGTCGATCACCAGAGTCGGCACACCCCCGCGCAGGGGTTCTTCGAGCAGGACGACTCCGAGGCCGGTCTTGCCCGAACCGGTCATGCCGACGATCACCCCGTGGGTGGTCAGGTCGTTGCCGTCGAACAGCATCTGCCCCTCGACACGCTCACCCGATCCGTCTACGAGCCCACCCAGGAACATCTCGTTGGTCATGGCCGGCGAAGGTACCAGCCGGCCGGTGACAGCCGTCGCTGTTGTCGGCTACGACACCGGGTCGAGTGCGAACACCCGGAACCGGCGGTCGGTCACGTTGGTGTACTCGACCCAGTTGGGGAACCAGGCCACGAGGTCGGGCCACAGGACCTGGACCTGTTCCTCTGGGAGCAGCCGTGCGCGCACCTCGGCCTCGCGTCCTTCGACATTGATGGTTGCGTCGGGGTGCGCCAACAGGTTGGCGGTCCACGCGGGGTGCTTCTCGGCGGCGAAGTTGCTCCCCACCACGACGAATCCACCATCGGTGCGGGGCACCGCTGCGAGCGGCGTCCGGCGTTCTTGGCCGCTTCGCGCGCCGGTGGTGGTGAGCATCAACATCGGGTTGGCTCTGGTCGCCAGGAGGGTCCTACCGCCGCTGGCCTTGAGAACCGCGCGGTGGAACGCCGGAATGACCCTTGGTGAGAGCTTGCGGAACGGCCCTGACGCGAGGACCTTCGCGGGTACCCGGATCCCCTTGGGTGCGGGAGCGATCGAAATGCTCACCCCGGTGCCCGTCGGCACGGATCGGCTTGCGAGCGAACCGATCTGGCGATCGGTCATCATCCCTTCGCCATGCCATGCCATCAACGAGTCGCGCATCGTCTCCTGCGCCGGCCGCAGCCGCACGCCGAGGGCCTCCAGGTCGCTGTCGTCGGTCCCCGCCCAGCAGGTGATCAGGTCCATCGCCTCCCTGGACAGCGGGGTGTCGATGGGAAGGAACGATCGCAGCGCATCGAGACCATCTCCGATCACCCGGAGAGCACTGGGGGAGGTCGGCGCGATCGGAAACCGACGCCCGGTGAGCGAGCGCAACATCTCCGCGAGCCGTTCCATCGTGACCAGGTGCCCGCCGCACATGACACGCCGTGGCCCCCTGCCGGGTTCCACCAGCGCAGCCTGTATCCGGGCGAGGTCGCGCACGTCTATCCACGACAACGCACCCCGCCGGGTCGGTATCACCCCTGCTGCCGCGAAGCCCGACACACCCTGTGCGGTCTCGCCGAACGCGTCACCCGCAGGCGGACCGAGGATCCCGCTCGGATAGGTGATCGTCACCGGGGCGCCGCGCTCCTGGTAGTCGCGGGCCAGCGTCTCACACGCCGCTTTCGAGGCCCCGTATGCATCCGAGGAGCGCGAGACCGGGTGCTCGGTGGTCAGCACCCCGGCGTCGGTGGAGAACAGCGCACTCGTCGAGGACGTGTAGATCACCGGGTCGAGATCCCCCTTGGCGGCTACCTCGAGGACGTTGCGAAGGCCTGCGAGGTTTCCCTCCATGATCTCCTCCGCGCGTCGATGATCCAATGAGACGATCGCAGCGCAGTGCACCACGGCATCGGTTCCCTGCGCCGCGCGTTCGACGTCGCCACGGATCGTCATGTCTCCGACCACGTTTCCGGGAACGGGGGCGTCCAGCGAGGCCATGGCCCGCTCGAGCCGTTGCACATCGCGCACCAGAGCGGTGACCTCGTGTCCCTCGCGTTGGAGCGCAGCTGCGGTGTGGCCACCCACGAGGCCGGTGGCACCGGTAACCAGAACCTTCACGGACACCGATGATCGCGCGATGTGCACCGCATCGGTGAAGTGCGCTCTCCGGAGCACCGGCCCGGTCGCCCTCGTACTCTTCTGACAGTCGTGTCAGCATCGTGTTATGATCCGATTGGGTGTGGCAGAGGGCCGCACCTGGCTAGGGGGAAATATGAAAACCATTGCAAGCAAGCGCGCGCGGGTGATGTTGATCGCACCGTTGGTAGTCGCAGGATTCGCTCTGGCGGCCTGTACGACGCCACCGACCACGACACCGCCCACGCCATGGCTGGAGGCGGGCTGCATCGACAGTTCGGTACCGGGCGTGCCTGACTTCAACTTCAACGGTCAGGCCAACGAGGCTGACAACGCCACGTCGCATGCCACAGGCGGTGTCGTGTCCGAGAACGGATCGTGTTCGGGGGCGGTCGACGACACCGGGACGATCATCCGGGCATCCGATTCCGCCGGAGCTGTGACAGCGTGCGACGCCGTCGGCATCACGGTGACCGATCCGGCACGCCTGGTCGACTTCGGCTACGAGGCACCGATCGATGCATGGACCTGCATCGACGTGGCGGCACCGCCGGCCTGAGGCGACCTGATCCGGTCAACGTCGACCGAACTGAACTGTGGCCGGTGGGGTTGATGCTCCACCGGCCCTTTCAGTTTTCTTCACCGGTACCGGATCGTTTCTTCACCGGTACCGGATCGTTCGTCAGCCTGGGTACGGCTTTCGTCAGCCACCTTCGAGCAGGTCGGCTGTGGCGAGCACCCGGCTGACCACGCCCGAGTAGTCGAAGTACCCCATACCGGCCTGGAGCATCGCGCCGCTGAACACCAGCAGGATCGACTCTGCCACCGCGGGTGGAACCCGATCGCCGAGAGCGACACCGAGGCGCGCAGCGAGGTCGGCGCCGATCTCGTCGCGCAGGCGTTGGACGTCGGGATCGTGGGTGAGCAGCGCCGCCAGTGCCGCCTGGGCGAGCACCGGTTCGTCGCGCAACGCGAGTCCCGGCTCGCGCAGAGCCGAGTCGACGCGCTCATGGAGGCTGGCTCTGTCGTCATGGACCGGGTGCGCTATCCCCTGGAGTCTCCGCCAGAAGATCTGAGCGACCAGGTGGTCCTTGGATGAGAAGTAGGTGTACGCGGTGGTGTGGGTCACACCCGCCTGCGTCGCGACGATGCGCAGCGTGAGCTCGTCGTAGCTCGTGGTGCGCAGCAGGCTCTCCGCCGCGTCGAGCAGCGCGGTGACCGTCTCACGCTGTCGGTCCGACAGATGCTGCCGGGTGGTGAGCGTCGGGGTGGCGGTGGCGTTGTCGCCCATCGTCATCGAGCACTGGAGGAGGTTGTCATCAGGGGTATATATTGACAGTAGTCCTTACACCTGTAAAGGTTCTCTCATGACGATGCTCACCGAACCTCCGAAGGTCTCCGGCGACGACGGCGACACCGGCCACCTCGAGGAGTTGCGGGCGGATCCGATCGGGTTGATGCAACGGGTGCGTGACGAGTGCGGCGACGTCGGTGAGTTCCGCCTCGCCGACAAAGAGGTCGTGCTGGTCTCAGGCGCGGATGCCAACGAGGTGTTCTTCAGAGCCTCCGACGAGGAGCTCGACCAGGGCGCCGCCTATCCGTTCATGACCCCCGTGTTCGGCGAGGGTGTGATCTTCGACGCCACCCCCGAGGAACGGCGCCGGATGCTCCACAACCAGTCCCTGCGCGACAAGTTCATGCGCGGCCACGCCGAGACGATCTCCACCGAGGTCCGCGCGATGGTCGACCGCTGGGGAGACGAGGGCGAGATCGACCTGCTCGACTGGTTCGCCGAGCTGTTTATCTACACGTCCTCGGCGTGTCTGATCGGTCCGAAGTTCCGCAACGAGCTCGACGTGACCTACGCGCACCTGTTCCACGACCTCGAACAGGGCACCGATGCGCTCGCGTTCGTCGACCCCTACATGGACATCGAGAGCTTCCGGCGTCGCGACAGTGCACGCGAAGCGCTCGTGGAGCGCATCGAGGGGATCAAGCAACGACGCCTCGCCGAGCCGGCGCCCGACAAGGACGACATGGACCTGGTCGACGTGCTGTTGTCGATCCGCGACGACCACGGCGAGCCGCAGTTCACAGCCGACCAGATCACCGGCATGTTCATCTCGATGATGTTCGCCGGGCACCACACCACCTCGGGTACCGCTGCTTGGACGTTGATCGAGCTTCTGCGCAACCCGCAGTGGATTGACAACGTGGCCAGCGAGCTCGACGAGCTATATGCGGACGGCTCCGAGGTGAGCTACCAGGCGCTCCGGGAGATCCCTCTGCTCGAGTCATCCATCAAGGAGGCACTCAGGTTGCACCCGCCGCTGATCCTGCTGCTGCGAATGGTGATGGAACCCTTCGAGGTGGGCGGGGTGAGCGTCGAGGTGGGAAAGCTCGTCGGTGCATCCCCGGCGGTGTCCAACCGGATCCCGGAGTGCTTCGAGGGCCACGATCGCTTCGATCCGGCCCGCTATGTCGATCCCCGCCGGGACGACCTCGACAACCCGTGGACCTGGATCCCCTTCGGAGCGGGCAGGCACCGCTGCGTCGGCTCCGCGTTCGCGATGATGCAGCTCAAGGCGATCTTCTCGGTGCTTCTGAGGGAGTGGTCCTTCGAGATGACCCAACCTCCCGACACCTACCGCAACGACCACTCCAAGATGGTCGTACAGCTCGCCCAGCCGTGCGTCGTTCGCTACCGGCGCCGTCAACCCGGAGTTGGGCGCTGATGGGAATCCGCATCGTGGTCGACCGTGACCTCTGTCAGGGCCACGGGGTATGCGAGTCCGAGGCCCCCGAGGTGTTCGAGGTGGGTGGGGACCACAAGGTGGTGGTTCTCGACGATGCACCGGATGAGGAACTTGTTGCCGGTGTGGAACTGGCGGTGAAGTACTGCCCTACCCACGCACTTCGCGCGCTACGAGACTGAACCCCGAACAAGAACCGAGGAGCCCCGATGGCTGGATTCGAACGTGCCGAACTCGAAGAGATGGTGCAGCGCTGGTTGCAGGCCAACCGTGACGCCGAGGCCGCCGGTGACTGGAAGCCGATGGCCGAGCTGTACACACCCGACGCTACCTACGGCTGGAACTACGGACCCGACACCGACTTCATGGCGGTGGGTCGCGACGAGATCCGCGAGCTCGCGCTCGGCGAGGAGATGGCCGGCCTCGATGGGTGGAGCTACCCCTATGAGGAGATCCTCATCGACGAGACCAAGGCCATGGTTGTCGGTTTCTGGCGTCAGGTCGCCGATGCGAAGCGTGACGACGGAACCAACTACGAGATCCGGGGTATCGGCGGTAGCTGGTTCCGCTACGCGGGTGACGGCATGTGGGATTGGCAGCGCGACTGGTTCGACTTCGGCAACGCGGCAGCGCTGTTCATGGAGATGATGACCGCCGGTGTGCTCTCCGAGGGCATGACGGAACGGATGAACCGCTCCATGCGAGGGCCGCTGCCGGGCTATTACAGCCACGGTGCGCCTCCGGTGGGTATCTGGGAACGCTGAGCGTCGCTCGGATCGGGGCGGTACGCGTATCCTGAACCCGCATGAAGCGGATCGAGCTGCCGGAACGTACCGAGGACTTCACCGCAGATCCCGTCGAGCTGTTCTTCGATCTCGCGTACGTGTTCGCGTTCTCGCAACTCGTCGGAGTGCTGCTGCACGAGCCCAACTGGTCGGGGATCGGCCGAGTCGCCCTGCTGTTCGGACTGCTGTGGCTTCCGTGGCAGCAGCTCACCTGGGCTGCGAACGCCGTGTCGGGCAACGGGCGCCCTATCCGGCTGGTCTTCCTCGCCGCAACCGTCGCATCGGTGCCGATGGCCGCTGCTACATCGACCGCCCTCGGCAACGGGGGACTCACCTTCGCGCTCAGCCTCACCGTGATCATGGTGCTCGGGTTCGCCGTCCAGGCGCTCAGCGCAGATCGCAACAGCGGCTTCGGGCGGGCGATCACACGGTGGATGATCCCGACCGCGATAGCGGTGGTGGTCCTGGTCGCCGGCGCCTTGGTGGAGGGCGGTGCACGCACGGTACTTTGGGTGGCGTCGGTGCTGATCGTCCTGTTCGGGATGGCGAGCGCCGGTAGTGGGGAGTGGGTGCTGCGCTCGGGGCACATGGCGGAACGACACGGCCTCATCGTGATCATCGCCCTCGGCGAGGTGATCGTCGCCATCGGACTACCCGTGGTCGAGTCCCTGGCGGAGGAACCTGGAATCTCGGCTCTCACCGTGGGCGCTCTCGTTGCGTCGGGAACCTTCGCAGCGCTGCTGTGGTGGGCGTACTTCGATCGTCCCAGCGTCGCGCTCGAGCACGGTTCGGAGATGCAGGTGAGCGCACGTGGACGCGGCAGCTACACGCGAGATGTCTACGCGTTCGCCCATGCACCGATCGTCGCCGGGGTGGTCCTGTCCGCGGTAGCGCTCGAACAGGCCACGTTGCACCCATCGGATCCCGTGCCGCAGAGCTTCCGCCTGATGCTGCTGGCTGGGCTGGTCTTCTTCCAGATGGGTATCGCAGCCGCCATCGGCCGGGCGTATCGGGCGCTCGCTGTCGAACGCGTGGTCGTGGCGGCCCTGCTCGTGGTAGTGGCACTCATCAGCGGGTCCTGGGACGGGATCTGGCTCATCACCGTCGTGGTGCTGATCCTGGCGGTATCGCTGTGGGTGGAGCACGTCCGTCTCGAGCGGCCAACCCCCCAGCCGTCGACCGACTGACTCGCCGCGCACATCACGGGCTGGCAACCTTGTGGGATGCGTGCCCGAAACCTGGGACGGTCGGTCCCCTCTTCGATCCTCGTGTTGACGGTCCTGTCCGCGTGCGCTGGAACGTCGACCACCGACGTGGCCGCACCGACCGATCCAACCCCCGAGGTGGTCGAGGCCACCCCCGAAGGTGATCCGGATGTCACGACGACCACGAGCACGACGACCACCACCACTGCCGTTCCCCGCCCTCCCGCCGACACCCTGACGATGCAGAAGCTCACACGCATCGCGGGTGAGATCGCCCCCAAGTCCGTGGTGGCGTCGGGCACCGGTGTGGTGACCGCGCAGAACATGATGTACAAGCACACCGTCACCGCGTACGACGCGGACGGGAACCTGATCGCCACGGTTCCCGACACGGTGACGTTGTCGGACTTCGGGGTGGACGAACAGGGCGAGTACAAGGGTGCCCCGGTCGAAGCGGCGTTCATGCCCGATGGCAAGTCGGTGTACGTGTCGAACTACTCGATGTTCGGCCCCGGCTACAGCGAGGGCTCCGACAAGTGCAGCCCCGGTGACGGGACCACCAAGAGCTTCCTGTACCGGATCAGCACCGAGACCTGGCAGGTCGACCAGGTGATCCCCACCGGTGCGGTCCCCAAATACGTGGCGGTCACCCCCGACGGCTCCAAGGTGCTGGCGACGAACTGGTGCACCTACGACATGACGATCGCCGATACCGGTACCGGAGCGGTCCTCAACACGGTGCCGATCGGGCGTTACCCGCGGGGGATCGCGATCAGCCCCGACGGCGCGACTGCGTACGTGGGGATCATGGGTGGAACCGAGGTCCTCGCGGTCGACATCGCCACCGGTGCGGTCAACCGCACCTATTCGGTGGGCGCCGGACCCCGACACCTCGTGTTGAGCCCCGACGGGCAGTTCCTGTACGTCACGCTCAACAAGGAGGGCAAGGTGGCCAAGGTGGACACCAACACCGGCGAGGTGGTGGCCAAGGTAGCGACGGGCACCCAACCCCGTTCGATGGACATATCCGACGACGGGACTTCGCTGTACGTCGTGAACTACCAGAGCAACGATGTGTCCAAGCTCGCTACCGCCGACATGTCGATCCTCCAGACGGTCCCCGCCGGAACCCATCCCATCGGCATCACCTACGACGGCTCCACTGGGCGGGTGTGGGTGGCCAACTACTCGGGCAGCATCGACGTGTGGGACGAGGTGCCCGC
>JBKEAI010000116.1:0-5241 GCA_047972145.1 Microthrixaceae bacterium | reverse complement strand
CCGGGCAGCAACGGGCTCTTGTCCAATGCGAACGTGATCGTGCCCATGCCATGGATCGCACCTGTGGTCACACCATCGAGGGCTGTGTTGCTGCCTGCGAGGTGGACGCCGGCCTGGGTGTGGATCCCGTAACCGAACACCGGGTCGTCCACCGAGCTGTGCGCCTGATAGCCGATCCGCAGCTCCACTGCATCGTCAGGATTGATGAACGACACCTCGGAACCGTGGAGGTCTACCAACTCAACCGAGGTGATCTCGATCTCCTCACCGAAGTGGGCCTCACGGGTCCAGTCGAACGTGGTTCGCACGTTGCCATCGGAATCGACATCCTCGGTCCGCTCCTGAGCCTCGCGAGCACGCTGTGCTTCCTCGTTCTCGTTGACACGCTTGAGGTACGCACCTGCGACCTTGGCGGCTGAACCCTCCTCCTGCAACACGCCATGGTCCAGCCATACAGCGTGGTCACACATCTTCTCCACCGTGTCCATGCTGTGGGTGACCACCACGACGGTAACGCCTTCCTTGCGAAGGTCATACAGGTGGTCGAAGCAACGTCGTTGGAACTCCTCGTCGCCGACCGCGATCACCTCGTCGATGATCAGGATCTCCGGTTGGACGTGTACCGCGACTGAGAATCCGAGGCGGACGTACATTCCCGACGAGTAGATCTTGACCGGTGAGTCGATGAAATCCCCCACACCGGCGAACTCGACGATCTCGTCGAACACCCCGTCGATCTGCTTGTGGTTCATCCCGAGGATCGTTGCGTTCATGTAGACGTTCTCCCGCCCGGTCAGGTCGGGATGGAACCCAGCACCCAACTCCAGCAGGGTCGAGATTCGACCGGTAGCCGCCACCGTGCCCTCGGTCGGGCGGTAGATGCCGGCGATGCATCGCAGCAGGGTCGACTTGCCACAGCCGTTGTGGCCGACGAGCGCGTACATCGAACCTTGGGGCACCTCGAAAGACACGTCTTTGAGCGCCCAGAACTGGTCGACCCCAGCGCTGCGGTCGCGTCGGGTGACGAGTTCCTTCACCGAAGACGCCCTGTCGGTCTGTAGGCGGAACTTCTTCGAGACGCCATCGACCACGATCGCACTCATCTCACAACTCCTCGATGACCTTCGGGGCGTTCACGCTGAACACCCACCAGCCGATCGCGAGGCTGATGGCCGCCGAAGCCACCATCACCAACCAGTTCTGCGCCGTCGGTAGGTCGAGCAGGTAGAAGGCGTGCCTCAGAGCGTCCGCGAAGTGAGTGAGCGGGTTCAGCCGCAGCACCGTCTGGAACCCCGCCGGCACGATCTCTATCGGATACACGATCGGGGTGGCATAGAACACGACCTGCAACCCGATGCCGACGAGGTACCCGACGTCTCGGAAGCGGATGTTGCCCAGCCCGACGATCAGGCCTAGACCGAACGAGAACAGGCCGAGCAGCACCAGTACGGGGATCGCTATGAGGAACGTCCATGACACGTTGCCGATGACGATCATGAAGCCGGTCAGGATCAGCGTCTCGAGGCCTGCCTGGAGTGCGGTGGTCAGCAGGCCCGAGATCATCGGGCATTCCGGCGGGAAGTAGGTGCGTGTGAGCAAACCCCCCGAGCTCGCGAAGTTGGCGATGAGGGTGTTGATGGTGCCGGAGAAGAAGTTCCAGGCGACCAGGCCACAGAACAGGTACAGGGCGAAGTTCGTGGTCTTTCCGTTGCCCGTGACGGGCGCTTCCGCGCCCAGGAACACCCCGAAGACCACCGTGTAGATGCCCAGCGACACCGCGGGGTTGATCAGCGACCAGAGCCAGCCCAGAACACTCTTCTTGTAGCGGGACTTGAGGTCTCGCTGGGCCAGGTTGCCGATGAGGGTGCGGTACTGCCAGACCTGTGCGGGTGAGGACAACTGTTACCTCTGGGACGGGGATCGAGAAACGCTACCAGCGCCCCACCGGCGCATCGGTAACACCCTGGCGAGCCGACCGTCACATCATCGATTCCGATCGGAGGACCCCGAGGGACGTGGAACCTACAATGCCACGGAGCCGAGGCGCCCTGTGGATACCTCGGCCCTCGACCGACATTCGAACGGTTGTGCCACGACCCGGGAGAACGAACATGTCATCACGCCGCATCTTCTCGAAGATCAGGAGTGCCTTGAGGATCCTCGGGTCTCCCGGAAGCCTCTATTCCCGCTTCGTCAAGGTGAGCGAACGCTCCGACGAGGACCACCACCGGCTGGTCAAGCTCGAGGAGCGGATCGAGGCAGAGCACCTGGTCACCGTCGAGCTCGACCGGCGGATGACCGTGCTCTCCCGTCAGTTGGGAGACGTCGTGGAGATGATCGAGACCCTCGACCCGCGGGGCTCCCGCGACATCGCCATCGGAGTGCGCGACTCCGTGTCGCGCCTGTCGGTGGAGCTCACCGAGCAGGCGAACCAGACCGCTGAGCTCCTCGCACGTCTGTCGAACCAGGACACCTCTGCACAGGTGACGACCGACCGGCCAGGCGCGGAGGCAACCGCCTGAGCCGAGTTGTGGGAGGGTTCACTCAGCAGCTTCGGTGAGCGCTTCGGACAGGGCAGGGTGCACGAAGATGCTCTCGGCGATGTCGCTCGCCCGCAACCCGTTGGTGACCGCAACGGCGATCACCGAGATCAGCTCGGCTGCGCTGCGTCCGACGATCGAACCACCGAGGATCACACCGGTAGCGGGATCCGAGATGATCTTCACGAATCCCCGGGGGTCGTTGTTGATCAGTGCCTTGGCCGAGCTGGCGAATGGCACCTTGGTGACCCTCACCTTGCGACCGACGGCGAACGCGTCGGCCTCGGCGAGTCCCACGTCCGCGATCTCAGGTTCGGTGAAGATCGCCGAAGCCGCCTTGTCGTAGTCGAGGTGGCGATGGTCGACCTTGTGCAGGCCCATCGCGTGCTCGGCGATCTTGCGGCCCTGCATCGCCGCTACAGAGCTGAGCGGCAGCTTCCCGGAGACGTCACCGGCAACGTAGATGTGCGCGACGTTGGTGCGCATGTGGTGATCCAGGGTCTTTACCCAGGATCCATCCATCTCGACCCCTGCCTCGGAGAGCCCGAGACCCTCGACGTTCGGCAGGGACCCGATCGCCAGCAATGCGTGGGACCCCTCGACCGAACGGCCGTCGTCGCAGAGCACCTTCAACCCTCCCGGGTCGGTCCGCTCGATCCCGGTGGCTCTCGCACCCTTGAGCAGGTGCACGCCCCGCTCCAGGAAGTCCTCCTCCAGCACAGCCGCAACCTCGGGATCCTTGCCGGGAAGCACCTGCTGGCGGCTGACGATCAACGTCACCTCGGAGCCCAACCTGGAGAACATGTGGACGAACTCGACCCCGGTCACTCCCGAGCCGACGACCACCAGGTGGCCGGGAAGCTCGTGGGGAGGGTAGGCGTCGCGGGTGGTGAGCACACGGTCTCCGTCGGGCTCCGCCCAATCCGGGATGCGGGGCCTGCTGCCGGTGCTCACCATGATCGCGTCGGCCCGCACCTCGCGGCTCTTGGAGCCCGTGTCGATCTGCACCGTATGGGCATCCGCGAGGCGGCCCGTTCCCCGGACGATCTCCACACCCTGGCTCTCGAGCAGTTCCCGGCCCTGGGTCTCCAGCCGTTCGACGATTCCTGTGATGCGCGACCGCAGCGAGTCGAGTTGCAGGGTCACCTCCGGCTCCGACAGCCCCATCGCAGCGGACGAACGCACGCTTGTGAGCGCTCCGGCGGTGGCGATCATCGCCTTGGAGGGCACACAATCCCACAGGTGGGCCGCGCCGCCGACCACGTCACGCTCCACGAGCACGACCTCGGCCCCGAGTCGAGCCGCGGTGGTCGCCGCCTGGGTGCCGGCGGGTCCACCGCCGATGATCACGAACCTCATCGGGTCACCTTCATCGCCTCAGGCTACAGGTGCCCATCGCCGGCACCGTCCAGCCGCACCCGGTGCTGCACCTGTGCAACCACGGGTCAGACGTGCAGCGACTACCGGTCAGACCTCGTCACCTCGCCCCGAGATACGCCGGCGCAGCCGCAGTGCGTGCTGCACCGCCGGCATCGACAGCAACCTGCCGAGGTACCTCTCGAGCTGGTCGTTGCGGCGCCGCAGCTCGTGGATGTCGGCGTTCTGTGCCACGAAGGAGTCGATCAGTCGGTCCTGTGCCGCCACCCGCAGGCGCAGCTCCTCCAGCTCTGCATCCGGTGAACCTGTATCTCCGGTGTCTGCAACCGTGTTCGGGTCGGTTGCTGCCGGGCTGCTCCCGGTGGTGCTCATAGGACATCCCCGCTGCACTGGTAGTTTTCGCTGCCGGAATCGTAACGGCCCCCGAGGCTCAGCCTGTTCTCATGACTATCCGATGCCCATGAACACAGCCAGTGAGGCTGCAACCAGCCCAGCCAGCAAGGCTGCAACCAGCCCAGCCGCTGGACCACTGGTGGTGCTGCACCGCAACATCCCAGGGCCCCTGTCGGCCGACCCCCATGACCGGGTGGTGTTCCGGCGCATCTGCGACCTCGTGCGCGCAGGCACTGAGGTCGTGCTCATCGCGCGCGAGCGGCTACCCGAAGGAGGCGCCCCACGCACCCTGCGCGACCTGGGCGTGCGGTTGATCCCGTCTGGGCGCTCGAGTGTCACCGACATCATCCACCAGTGCGCCACGCCCGGTGCAACCCTGATCGTCACCGATGCGCTCCTACCACCATCGCATCGCGAGGCGGTGCTCGAGTGGCCCGGAGCGCGCTTGTGCGACCTGCAACGACTCCGCTCCGCAGAGCGGATGGCATCGCGGGCCGTTCTGCGCGTCGGCGAGCAACCCGGCATAGACACCGAGGTCGCACACCTGCGCGAGATCGAATCGGAGTTGCTGGCGGCATGTGACGGGGTGATGGTCACCAACCGTGCACTGTTGGCGGCGGTCGCAGCCCTTGCGCCTTCGTGTGCACCAACGGTTGTCCCCCCGTCGCCGGCACCTCCCGCCGGCCTGGAACACGAGCAGGCGCCGAGGCGTGTGGTCGTTCCGGCTCGCCTGACAGACGAATGGGCGACCCCCGATGAAGCCGCCCTCTGGGACCTGCTGGCCACATCGGGGCTCAGGGAGCTCAGCGACGAGCACACCGACGGGGTCGCGATCGCACCCGAGGACGTCCCAGCGAAGCTGCGCCAGGTGTCACGCAGCGGGATCGGTCCGGTCGAACTGCACGAGAGCGCCCGCGCATGCACCTCGGCG
>JBKEAI010000087.1:0-1917 GCA_047972145.1 Microthrixaceae bacterium | reverse complement strand
GCCGGTGCCACTGCTGTGATCCAACCGGGTGGGTCGATCCGAGACGAAGAGGTGATCGACGCCGCCAACGAGGCCGGTATGGCGATGGTGTTCACCGGCGAACGCCACTTCAAGCACTGACGGTGGTGCCTAGCGTGCCCCCAGGTGTGAGTGCAGGCAGTTCGGGTGGACCCTCAGGGCCAGTCTGTCTGCTGACGACGAGTGCTCGATGAACGGCTGCGCCCGCCACCGCATTGACTCGCGGGTACGCAGACGTCTCCTGGCTCCGTTGCTGGCGCTGATCGTCGCATCGGTGGCGGCCGCTTGTGGTGGTGACTCTGGTGAAACCGGGCGTGGGGAGAGGGGTGACGGTGCGGTACAGGCGGAGGACGTAACGGCCGCCGAGGCTGCGGAACCGCCGAGTCCGGGATGTGGGGAACCAATATCGCTGAGCGCAGTCGAGCAGGTGCAGGGTGTGCGCTGGGTGTCTACGTGCTGGCAGGAGCTCCAGCCCGCATCGGTGGCCCTCGGCGACCTGAACGGTGACGGCGTTGACGACGTGGTCGCCGAGGCTCCGGACTACGGCGAGCAAGCTGGCCTGGTAGCACTCGATGGTGTGGATGGGGCGCCGTTGTGGCACAGCGAGGCCGACATCAGGCTCGTCACCGTTGCCCGATTGGCCGACGTCAACGGCGATAGCACGCTCGACGTGCTCGCAGGCGGGCGGGGCCTACCTGACGACGACCGCCCTCTCGCGGCGATCGACGGCACGGACGGATCCACGATCTGGCGGGTCGATGCGATGGAACCTGCCTGGGGCAACGTGTACACACCCCAGAACGCCGGTGATGTCAACGCGGACGGCACCGACGACTGGTTGGTCGCGACCGGTGGCGATCATGTGCGTACCGCGTCCGAGGTGCCCTCGATCGCGGCACGCCTGGTGGTGGTCGACGGCAGCAGCGGTGCGGTGGTGGGGATGGTGTCGCTGCCCGAGATCCAGGAGACGTACAACTCGCCGGTGGTTTTCACCGATGACGACGGTGCCAGCAGGGTGCTTGTCGGATCGGGGGGTGAGATTTTCAGCGGATCCTTGTGGTCCATTGCCCTGTCCGACGTGGTAGCTGGCACATCCACCGGGTTCTCGGAGATCCTCTCCGGGGGCGGTGAGAGCTCTTTCATGGCGCCGGTGAGCATCGGCGACCTGGACGGAGACGACCGGCGCGAGGCGGTCGCGGTACGAGTGGACGGTCTGGTCACCGTCTTCGATCCCGTCACAGGCACCGAGCTGTGGGCCGAGAACCCTACCGTTCGACAGTTGGGGGAGGCGCTCGATGGTTCGGCTGTGATGAGCGTGTCGGTACCCGCGATCGGCAACCTTGACGACGACCCTCAACTGGAGGTGGTCACGCAGCACGCGTTGTTGAGTGGGGACAACCTCGCGGCCGGCCAGGTGACGTTCTCGGATTCACTGGTGGTGGTACTCGACGGGGCAACCGGAGAAACCGAGGGTGAGCTGTTCATTCCCGACGCCGACTCCGTGCAGAGTCCCCTCATCGCCATCACCGAGGCCGGTGATCGCGGCGTCATATGTGGCTGTGTGGAGTCCGAATCGGTATTGGAGTCGGAGTCGATCGACAGACGGCACGCGACCCGGCTCGGATGGTGGGCACCAGGTAGTGCCGAGCCTGAGGACCTCGGTCTTCCCGCCTCCCTCAGCAACACACCTGCGTTCGACCACATCAGAAGGTCCGATGGCGGTCACCTGTTGGTGTCTGGAGGTACCTACCCCTCTGGGTCAGCACCACAGGGATCGATCACATCGTCGGAGCCCATGCCGTTGGACAGCCCTGTGGCTGAGGTCCTGTGGGGCGGGTACATGGGGCCGGACGCTACCGGCCACTACCGACCGTAGGTACCTCCACGGGTACGATCGGG
>JBKEAI010000070.1:0-11692 GCA_047972145.1 Microthrixaceae bacterium | reverse complement strand
TGGGTCCACTGGCACAACACCGAACGCCTCCACGGCTACCTCGGCGACATGCCCCCGACCGAGTTCGAGCAGGCGTTCTACGCTGCCCAACAAGCCTCCCCGACACGGGTGGGAATCAAATAGCCAGAGCCTCCACCGAACCCAGGGCGATTCAGTAACGCAGTCGGGCGTCGGGCGGTTCGATGCGCTGCGGTCTTGGTCGCTGTCGCAGCCGTAGGTCTCCCGGCATGTGGTCAGGGCGACTCGGATTTTGCCCAGCAGAGTCGTGGAAAGGACTGCCACGCCGATGAGGTTCAGACTGCTGGCAACCGAGTCGTGTGGCTCTTCGGTGATGTCCAACAGGGCCGCAACTCATGGATCTCCGGTGGTGGCGACGACCCATTCGGGTGCGCCTACAGCTCGCTCTGCGACAACCTCCAGCGGGACGTGAGCGAGTCAGAGTTCCGGCAGAGCAAGGGTGAGGCTGTGTCGGAGGCGTTGTCCGCTGACTCCTACAGCGGGTCCCGATCCGATTCCGGCGACTACCGCATCGGAGTTGATGTCCAGCACGACGACATTGAGACTCTCGACAGCGAGCTGTCAGCGACTTGGAGAAACGCGGACCTTTCGTGGTCCGAACGCATCGACGAACGCACGATTGTCGAAGGCTCGACCAAGACCGAGACCTGGCGAATCGACCTGATCCGCCAACGAGGCGAATGGAAGGTCTGCGGCTTCGTACCTCCCCAGTAGCCGGTCGCAGGCAGCGGGTCGACGCAGAAGTGCGGTACCGCGAGGTGGACATCGATATCCGTGGCTGATGTGCCGCTAGGGGATACCCACGACTTCGTTGGTTGGGTCGGGACGACCTCGAGTCGCCCGCGGATCTTGTCGACCGCGTTGACCCGTCAGCGTCAATGCGGCGGCGCTCGCAGTCGGCCTCGGAGCGCGCTGGCATAGTCGCGAAATAGTCGCGAACTACCTCGAACGCGCTGGACGCTGTCAGACGAGTCGTCACGGCTCGGTGGCCGAGGCCACTGCAATTGCAGGCGAAACGCCACTCGATGTCACCAGACCGAACGGCGTGTCATCGCTCCGTCTCGACTTAAACCCCTCGGTTCCGCAAGGGACGTGCGGGTTCGAATCCCGCCCCGGGCACTGCAAACACAGGGGTTTCGCCCTCCCCATGTCGGTCGAGGAAGCCCCCAAGGTCATCGCGTGCTCACGAGATGCTAACGAGTCTGTTGGCATCAGCACGGTGCAGGGGTACGTGTACAAGCGGGGGAGGTCTTGGACCTACGTCGCACCACCAAGACATTGAAGAGCCAGCGTCGCATCAGCCTCGACGCGTCAACGGTCGCTGTCCTTCGCGAGCACCGGGCGCGCCAGGCCAACGACCGCCGACTTATGGGGGACGGCTGGGGCGACTCCAACGACCTCGTCTTCACTCATGCGGATGGCACCCCGGTCCATCCCGATCGCTTTACCCGCGCGTTCAAGCGCCACATCAAGCGCCTCGGCCTTCCAGAGCTTCACGGCCTCCACTCGCTTCGCCACACCTGGGCGACCCTCGCGCTCGAGGTAGGAGTACACCCGAAAATCGTGAGCGAGCGTCTCGGCCACTCGAGCGTCGCGGTCACTCTCGACACCTACAGTCACGTTGTCGAAGGTATGGACGCCGATGCCGCCACCACTGTCGCCGATCAGATCTTCAAGACGTCGACGCAGCCGAAGGAGGCGGACGAGCAGTGACGGAGCAGTTCGCCTTCGTAGATGAGAGCCTCCGGTCGGGCCGGTACCTGCTCGGCTGCGTGATCGTGGAGGAGATCGCCGCCGGACCTTTGCGGCGGAACCTCCGGAAGCTGCTGCTCCCCAACGAGCGTCGCCTCCACATCCGCAAGTCCGACCGGCCTCAGCGGCTGCGCATCCTCGGCACGATCGCTGGGTGGGACTTCGACGCCCGGGTCTATGAATGTCGCCACCGGGAATCGGTGGGTACGGAGGCAGCGCGTCAACTTGGTGTAGAGCGACTGGTTCGGGATGTCCAAGACACGGGTGTCGACACGACGATGTTCATCGAGCGCCGCGAGGGCGCCGACGATCGCGACCGGTCGACGATCATCCGAGCGCGCCAGCGGCGACCATCGCTCGACTTCCAACACCTTCGTCCGACTGATGACCCACTGCTCTGGCTTCCTGACGCCATCGCCTGGGCCGTCGGCGCCGGTGGCGAGTGGAGACGAGCACTCGGGTCCAGCGTGACGGTAATCGAGGTCGCCTGAAAAAGTCGCAAACCCAGCCTTCGGCCGTCCGACCGTCAACTGGGTTCACTTCCGCAGGCCCTAGGCCCTTGGCTGTCACCCATTCTCGCACAGAGTTGCGCCGATCCCAACCGCTGTCAGCTCAGCTCTCTCGCAAAGCATGCTTTCGCTGGAACCTCACGGAGAGTGACAGTGATCCACCTGGCGGTTGGTCGCGGATTTCTCGCGAACGTACCTGGATCTGCTCGGATAGGCTCGGACTTGCCGGACAGAGACCTGCCATCTCCCGAACGAACACCCCGATTTCTGGACGTGCTCGGACCAGCTGGCACGTAGCGGTGGAGGCTTAAACCCCTCGGTTCCGCAAGGGACGTGCGGGTTCGAATCCCGCTCCGGGCACCCTTTGCTCTCAAGGGTCCTGAACCTCGACCGTGACGTGGTTGCGAAGCGCCTGGCCGATCCGTTGCTCTCTTGCCTCGTGTCCGCCTGCCTCGAGCGGTCGTAGCGCGAGTGCCTTCTTGTTGCGTTCGGTGACCCCGATGACGAGGTCCCCGCCACGAGCGTTCGCGAACGCGGCGACGTCCGACACGAGATCCTGCTGCTCCGTCCAACCGGCTCCGGACGTGTGCGCGACGTAGTCGGACTTGAAGTCGAGGAGCTCACCCTCTTCGACTTCGTTCTAGATCAGAAAGTCGATCGAAGCGGGGTCTACGTCCCTCGATCCACTCGAAGATCGCGTGGGCGAGCTGGTGCCGGCTCTTCCAGTGGTGCTGGTCGGGCAGCTCTCGTTGCAGGCTCGATCGGGATGATCATCGCAGTGCTCGCTGCCGTGGTCCTCACGAGGCTGGTCTCTGGCACCTGTGCAGAGAAGTCGTCGCACTCAACCCTCCGCAGTGGGTATTTTCCGATCATGGACGTCCAGAAGGGTGCCGCGGTGGTGTTCGATGCACCGCTGGACTGGGGCTTCGCCGACCTCGCCGGCAGCGTGGCGGCCGACCCGGTCCCTTCGACGACCGCCTACGAGTTCTTGGACACCGCCGAGCTCGAACGTGCTCGGCCGGTGGCCCAGCTCGCCTGTCGCACCGGGTTCGCCGCCGCTCGCTTCGTCGATGCGACGGACCGGATGGCCGAAGGGTTGCGCCGGGTGCTCGACACCGGCGACCTGCTCGCGTGGCTGGACGACGCTGCCACGCAGCTGTCGGGCGCGGATGCGTATCGAACCGGGCAGGTGCGCGAGTACGTACGGCGAGAGGTCACGGTGCTCGTCGCCGACCTCTGGGCCCACTGGGACATCCTGAGCCGGAAACGACGTCGGGTCTGGGGGTTCCCGAATGGACGTCGCTCCCATGGCTGGGGACTGATCGAACTGCTGAACGGTCCACCCGCTGTGGTGCGTCGGCTGGAGGGCCGACCCGCACCGCGATCACAGATCCCCCGGATGGACCTCGTCCGGGCAGGAGGGAGAGCATCGTGACGGCTGCGAACGATGCGACGTCGAGCAAAGACGGCGGTTCGACCCCGCGTGGTGGTCGGACGCGGGACCCGTGTGTGCACGAGGCCATCCTGGACGCCACCGAAGCGCTGATCGTGGAGTTGCCCTACAAGGCCGTCACGGTCGAGGGCATCGCCTCCCGTGCCGGTGTCGGCAAGTCCACGGTGTACCGGTGGTGGCCGACGAAGGAGGACCTCGTGCTCGAGGTGATCCTCGAGCGCTGGTACTCGGCCGGCGACCTGCCCTCGATGGGGTCGGTCCGCCAGGACCTGATCGAGCACGTCCAGGTGAACGTCCAGAACCAGCTGCGACGAGCGGGCGAGCTCATCATCCAGGTCGCCTTCAACACGAACGAGCCGCGCACCAGTCCGGCCGTCGCCAAGATCCAGATGGTGCTCGAGGGCCGCAGGGACATCGGTCGTCAGATCCTCCAGCGGGCGATCGCGGAGGGCACGCTCCCGCCCGACGCCGACCTGGACCTGCTGTTGGACATCCTCGCGGGGACGGCCTTGTTCCGCTCCTTGAAGCTCGGTGATCCGGGCGTCGACACGGTCGAGCCGCTGGTCGACCTCGTGCTCTCGGGAACGATCCCGAAGTTCAGGGTGGCCGACAACGCTCCGTGGTCCGCTCGCAGTTGACGCGGCGCGCCTTGAGCGCTGCTGGTCGCTGGACCAACTCCGGTCCGGCGTCGGCCTCGTCCTGTTCGAGTCGCTTACGTTGACCGAGGCGGACGGCACCTCGATCAACACCGTCGTGGACCTCGTGCTCGGGCACGGAGCCACGGGGGACTGATATCGTCCGGGGTGATCGCACTCGAGACCGCCCGGCGGCTCGACGTGCGAATGAGAAAATCCCCCACTACTTTGATGGCGACACGGCGCTTTGAGGGCGACACGGCGCGTATCGAATCGTGGTACGGTCCCCGCAGCGTCGATCCACCGACTCCCTCCGAAAGGCATTGGCGATCATGTGCACCTCGCTCCAGTACACCGACACCAACGGCTCGGCTTACTTCGGCCGCACCCTCGAGCTCGACGTCGATGAGCCCTGGGTGATGGCGTACGTGCCGCCCGGGATGAAGTTCGAGAGCCAGGCGCCCGACCATCCCACGTTCACCTACACCTCGAAGTTCGGGTTCGTGGCGGTGACCGCCCCGGCCCGCATGCCCACCAAGGACGAGCCGCTCACCCAGAACGACCTGAAGGTCATCGAAGGGATGAACTCCGAGGGCGTGACGTTCAGCCTGCTGGCGTATCCGTCGGTCGGTGATCCGGGTGAAGCGGCCGCCAACACGATCGCGGCGATCCAGGCGTGGGACCTCGGCTCGTGGGTGCTGAGCCAGTGCTCGACCGTCGCAGAGGTCAAGGAAGAGCTCGCGAAGGAGACCGTGTACCTGACCAAGATCGCGTTGGTCGGCAACTCGGTGTTCCCGTTCCATCTGGTCGTGCACGACCAGTCCGGGGCGTCGATCGTGATCGAGTGGAAAGACGGCGTCGAGCACGTCTACGACAACCCGGTCGGCGTAATGACCAACGGGCCGACGTTCCCGTGGCACCTGACGAACCTTGGCAACTGGACGCACCTCACCAACGTCGACCAGTCCGGCGCGACGTTCGGTTCACTCGACGTGCGACAGCCCGATGCCGGTATCGCCACCGCCACGTTGCCCAGCGACAACACCTCGGTCGGTCGGTTCATCCGGGCGGTCTTCTACGCGAACTTCGTCGAGAAGGTCGACGACGCGGACGCAGCGCTGACGACGCTCTCGCGCATCATGGACAACTTCGACCGTCCTCGCGGCGCGACGACCAGCCCGCCCGACGGTGCCGGTGGTGAGGGCGTCAAGTTCCAGGGCATCGGCGGCGACTCCGGCCCGCCCAGCGAGTACACGGTTTGGACGAACCTCGCGGACCTGTCCCGCAAGAAGTTCCTCTTCCGCTCCTACGGCGCCTTCAACTGGTCGTCGTTCGACCTCGCGGCGCTGGAAGCGGCGGACGCGCCGAGGGCGATCCTGACGAGCCAGCTCGACACGATGGGCGGCGACGCCACCCAGACGCTGCTCGCCGGAATGGGCCTCTGAGCCGCCTACGACGCAGGGCACGGGCACGTGGATACCGGAACCAACAGCGAGGCGACCGCGGACGCCCTCTCGGGTCGACCGCTCGCCGTTGCCCGACAGATCTCCCTGACCGAGCAGCGCGGCCACATCTTCGGCCCGCTCGACCTCGACCTGGAGCGTGGCGGCGTCACCCTGCTGTGGGCTCCTGCCAGCGTGCCGCGGACAGCGCTCCTCCTGGCGCTCTCGGGGTGCATGCACCTGAGCAGTGGATCGCTCGAGGTGCTCGGCCACTTGAACGACCCTCGTGCGGTCTTCGCCGAGTCCGCCGTGTGCTGCCTGCGAGAGGTCGACGACATCGACCCCGCGGTGTCGGTGCGCAACGTCGTCACCGAGCAGCGACGGTGGATGGCGCCGTTCTTCTCCTGGGTGCCAAAGGCGGATCAAGCGGCGCTCGAGGAGATGTGCGGGGAGACCTTCGGTGACGTCCCGCTGCCCCAGCTCGACGACTTCGTCGAGAACCTGCCGGTCGTGCAGCAGCTCCTGCTGAAGATCTCCCTGGCCAACGCGAGGAAGCCGCCGCTGCTCGTCGTCGGTCGCCTCGACGAGGTCACCAGCGACGACGACCAGTCCCACGTGCTGCGCCGGCTCAAGGAGCTGGGAGAGCAGCAGTCGATCATCGTCGGCGGCACGAACCTGCCGCCGGCGGACTGGGGGATCAAGGTCGTCGATCTCAGGTCCATGTCGGCCGTGCCAGCGTACTCGGCGACGACGGAAGTCACCGGATGATCGCAGGACTCGGGCTCGGCAGCGACGCTCGCCGCTACTTCCACTTCTCGCTGCCGCGCATCGCGGTGGTGACCGTCATCCTGATGCCACTCCTGTACGGCGCGCTGTACCTGTGGACCTTCTGGAACCCGTTCGGCGAGGTCGACAAGCTGCCCGTCGCGATCGTCAACGAGGACGCCGGCACCACGTTGGCCGGCGAGTCGCTCGACGCCGGCGAGCAGGTCACCCAGCAGCTGATCGAGTCCGGTCAGCTCGACCTGACCCAGGTGAAGACGGCCGACGAGGCCCTCGACGGCCTGCGCAGCGGGAAGTACTACTTCGTGATCGTCATCCCGGAGGACTTCAGCGAGGCGGTCGCCTCGCCGGTCGGCGGGACCGCCCACCAGGCGGAGCTGAAGTTCTACTTCAACGATGCGAACAGCTACTTGTCGACCATCATCGGCCAGGACGCGTCGCAGCAGATCATCGGCCAGGTGAACTCGGCGATCTCGAAGCAGTCCCTCGGTCAGGTGCTGGTCGCCGTCTCCGGGGGCGAGCCGGTCGTGGACGTGGTCGACGCGGGCGCCAAGGATCTGGCGACCGGTCTGGACGAGGCCAAGGACGCTGCGGCTCGCGTCGCCGAGGGCTCGTCGGTCCTGGCCCAACCGCTCAACGCTGCTGCTGCCGACACCAATGCGCTCGCCGCCTCGGCGAACGAGATGGTCGCCCAGGTCGACCGGGTGACCACGCAGATCCAGACGATGGTCGGGGCCAACCCGGTGCCGCAACAGATCGCCACGATCAACGCCGAGGTCTCGGGCGTCCTCAACAACGCCGTGTCGGACCTGCGTCGTGTGGACGATCCGCTGGTGCAGGACGTCGCGAACCGCCTGGCCGCCGCGAACAACCGGCTGAACGAGGTGAGCAGCCTGCTCGCCGGCTGGGTCTCGCAGGGTGACACCGACGTCATCGCCGCCGCGGGCGAGCTGCGAGCCGTCGCCGACAACCTGAACCGCAGCATCGCCCAGCTGAACACCGACATGGGTGCGCTCGCCGTCGGTGGACAGGAGGTCGTCGACGGGGCGACCGAGTTCGCGGGCATCCTCGAGGAGCTCTCCGCCGGCGCGTCGCAGCTGGCGGACGGCTTCAGCTCGTTGTTGGCCGACGTGCCGACGTGGACCGAGGAGCAGCGCGACGGCGTCGCGTCGGCTTTGGGCACACCTGTGCTGCTGAAGCAGGACGTCCTCAACGAGGCGCCGAACTTCGGCACCGGCTTCGCCCCCTTCTTCATGTCCTTGTCGCTGTTCGTCGGCGGGATCATCACCTGGATGGTGCTGACGCCGCTGCGTGCCCGTCCCACCGAGGCCGGCATCGGACTGCTGCGCACCGTGTGGATCTCGTACTGGCCCGCGCTGATCGTCGGCTTCCTGCAGTCGGCCATCCTCTACAGCGTCGTACTGGTCATCGGGCTGAGACCGACGCACGCCATCGGGATGGGACTGTTCGCCTTCCTGGTCTCCGCCACGTTCCTCGCTATGATCCAGGCGTTCAACGCGATCTTCGGCGAGGCCGTCGGGCGTGTGATCACCCTGGCGTTCCTGATGCTGCAGCTCGTGTCCTCGGGCGGCATCTATCCCGTGCAGACCACCGCCGGGCTGATCCAGGGGCTGCACGCCTTCGACCCGATGACCTACACCGTCAACGGCTACCGGCAGCTCAGCGTGGCCGATCCGACCGACTCGCGGCTGTGGATCTCGGTCGGCGTGCTCGTCGCGATCGGTGTCGTCTGCTTCGCTGCGTCCGCGCTGTCGGCCCGCCGCAACCGGGTCTACACGATGAACCGCCTGTACCCGATGGTTGTCGTCTGATGGCCGCGCCCGTGTCCCTGTCAGTTCCACCCACCCCGCGGCGATTCCGTGGAGTCGAATCTGCAACCAAGGAGAGCTAAATGTCGGTCACCAGCAACCCCCATTCGGCTGCACGCCAAGACACCAACGTCGATGACACCATCATGCTCAACGAGGTGTTCCTGCGCCCCGGTGAGGATTCGGTGTTGCCGAAGTTCACGATCCCCGAGGGTCAGCGGCTCCCCGAGACGGCGTATCAGATCGTGCACGACGAAGCGATCCTCGATGGCAACGCCCGGCTGAACCTTGCGACGTTCGTGACGACGTGGATGGATGACGACGCCAGGCGCCTGTACTCCGAGACCTACGACAAGAACATGATCGACAAGGACGAGTACCCGCAGACCGCGGCGATCGAGGATCGTTGCTGGCGGATCATCGCGGACCTGTGGCACTGCCCCGACGTCGACAACGCGATCGGTACTTCGACGATCGGTTCGTCCGAAGCGTGCATGTTGGGTGGGCTGGCACTCAAGCGGCACTGGCAGCACCGGCGTGAGGCCGAGGGCAAGCCGACCGACAAGCCGAACCTGGTGCTGTCGTCCGCGGTGCAGGTCTGTTGGGAGAAGTTCCTCAACTACTTCGAGATCGAGGCCCGTTGGGTGCCCTGCACCGAGGACCACTTCGTGTTCGACGGCCACGACCTGGAGTCCTACGTCGATGAGAACACCATCGGCGTCGTGGCGATCATGGGTGTCACCTACAACGGCCTGTACGAGCCGGTCAAGGAGATCGCCGCGAAGCTCGACGAGATCCAAAAGAACACCGGCCTGGACATCAAGATCCACGTCGACGGTGCATCGGGTGCGATGGTCGCTCCGTTCGCCCAACCGGACCTGGAGTGGGACTTCCGGGTGGATCGTGTGGTGTCGATCAACACCTCGGGTCACAAGTACGGGCTGGTGTACCCCGGTCTTGGCTGGATCGTGTGGCGTGACAAGGAGGCTCTGCCCGAGAGCATGGTGTTCTACGCGGCGTACCTGGGTGGCAACATGCCCACGCTGGCGTTGAATTTCTCCCGCCCCGGTGCCCAGGTGCTCCTTCAGTACTACAACTTCCTGCGTCTCGGACGTGAGGGTTACACGGCGGTGCAGCAGGGTTCGATCGACGTCGCGATGTACCTATCGAGCGAGATCGCGAAGATGGGACCCTTCGAGCTCGTCAGCGACGGCTCGACGATCCCGGTGTTCGCGTGGCGCCTGAAGAAGGGCCACACCGAGAACTGGACCCTCTTCGACCTGGCGGACCGACTCCGCATGAAGGGCTGGTTGGTGCCCGCGTACCCGATGGCCGACGACCTCGCGGAGATGACTCTGCAGCGCATCGTGGTCAAGGTCGGCCTCAGCCGTGACCTGGCGACGTCGCTGCTCACCGATATGCGCGGCGAGGTCGAGTTCCTCGAGAGCCTCGACGCGCCCATCCCACGCCCCGACACCGAGCCGTCGCAGTTCACCCACTGACGCCGCACCGCATGGACAGCGTCATGCCGACCGACGCCAGTGGGCCCGACCACGACAGCTCGGGCCCGCTGGGGCTGCTCCTACGGCCGTCGCTCACCCGCCAGTGCTGGGGGTTCATGATCGGGTCCGCGTTGTTCGCGATTGGATCGGCACCGGGCTTCTCCGACTGGGCCGGCGCGACGACGGCCAACATGTGCTACTTCGTCGGGGCCTGGGGCTTCACCTATGCCGGGTTCCTCCAGTGGGTGCTGAGCGGATCCAGGTTGATCCCGAAGGGGGACCTGCTCGTCGTCAGCGCCGTCTGGCTCGGCGCCGCTGCGCAGTCGGTTGGCACGATCCTCTTCAACGTGAGCACCAGCGCGGCGCTGGGCGCACGGTCGATCGATGCCCAGAAGCACTTCGTCTGGAACCCGGACGCCGCGGGTTCCGTGATGTTCCTCATCAGCGGCGCGCTTGCGCTGCGGGCGTACCGCCACCGACAGAAGGCATGGGACCCGCGTTCGATTGACTGGTGGTCCAACCAGGTCAACATGCTCGGCTGCGTCGCGTTCGGGTTCTCGGCGGTCGGGGCATTCATCGTCGCCAGCGGTGACTCCTACGATCCGTGGCTCGCGAGCGTTGGCACGTTCGTCGGTGCGATCTGCTTCTTCGTGGCGTCACTGCTCGTCCTGCCGGCGCTGAGCTCATCCCGGGACTGACGCGCTCCGCGCTGCTTGGTCCGCGCGCTCCGCATGGCCACCACTCGGACGACTCCCGACGACCTCCCGACGCCTCGGGTCAATCGAGGGCGTCGATGGCGACTGCTCGCTCACTCCGTGCGAGTCGGCGTCGCCGCCGGTCTGGCGACGGTCGTGTCGAGCGCCGCAGGTCTCCCGGACGCGTGGTTCGCGGCGCTTGCAGCGATCATCGCGATGCAGACCACGTTGCACTCGTCGGTCCGATCAGCGCGGAGCTCGATCATCAGCGCGTCGTTCGGGGCCGTGGTCGGCGCGGCCGTGGTCTCGACCGGGATGGACCAGGCGTGGGCCGTGGTGCTCGTGGTCGTCATCACCCTGGGGCTGCCGAGCCTTGTCGACGCGGAGGGTATCGGTAAGCAGGCAGCGCTCGTCGCCGCGGTCATCGTGCTCATGCCGATGAGCCAATCGTCGGTCGTGCACTACTCTCTGAACCGGCTGGCGCAGTCGCTGATCGGCATCGTCGTCGCCTTGGTGGTGCAGCTGACGATCTTCCCGCCACGCGCCCATCGCAAGGTGGTCCGGGAGCTTGCGAGCATCTACCAGGACCTGGCTGAGGTGATGCGACGATCAGCGGTGGGGATCGGAGCCGAGCTCGACGACACCGCAGCGATCCACCAAGCATCGATCGATCTGCAGGACCGACTCGACGCAGTCGACTCGCTGTGGGCCGAGGCGATGGCGGAGCGGCACGCGGACCTGGTCCTCGCCCCCGACTGGCGGACGTCGACCCGCCGGATCTGGGAGCATTGCTCGGTGCTCGAGACCGACGTCGTCGAGGCGGGCGACTCGCCGCTGCTCGCTGCGGTCGCGGACCCTGCGCGCGATCTGTCTGCCAGGTTGGCCGAGGCTATGGACGACGTGGCCGAGCACTTCGGTTCGCAGGGAGCGACGCCGTTCGACACGAGTGCCGTCGAAGCTGCCCGCGATGTGTTGCTGCACGCTGTGCAGACCCTGGAACCCGAGATGCTCCGGTGGACGGCGCACGACGTCCTCGAGGGGCTGGCGGTCGTCAACTCGCTCGACGTGGTCACC
>JBKEAI010000037.1:0-2779 GCA_047972145.1 Microthrixaceae bacterium | reverse complement strand
GCAGCGGTGCGCACCTCGAACTCGATCGGACGGGTGTTCCACAGGGCGTCGGTCTCGAAGGCGGCTGCGCGGGCCAACCCGAAGGTGGTCCACACGTCCCACTCGGGGCGGAACGCGTCGCTGGCGGAGATCTCCATGAACGTGGCGAAGGCCTCGTTGAGCCAGATCCCGTTCCACCACTTCATGGTGACGAGGTTGCCGAACCACATGTGGGCGAGCTCGTGGTTGATCACGTCCGCCACCCGTTGGAGCTCCATCGGCGTGGCGGTGTCGGGGTCGACCAGCAACAGCACCTCGCGGAACGTGATGCACCCCATGTTCTCCATCGCCCCGAACGCGAAGTCGGGGATCGCAACGAGGTCGACCTTGTCGCCGGGATAGGCGAGGTCGTAGTAGTCCTCGTAGAAGGTGAGTGCCGCGTTCGCCACCTCGAGAGCGAAGGCGGTGAGGTCTTCTTTGCCAGGAGGGTGCACGACCCGCAACGCGATGTCGCCGTTGCGCCCGCTCACCGGGGGGCCGAGGGTGACCTCCAGGGGGCCCACCACGAAAGCCAACAGGTAGCTCGACATCAGCATCGTCGGAGCGAAGCGCACCTCCGAACGTCGGTCACCGGTGCGCTCGCGGCTCACCTCCGCTCCGTTGGACACAGCGGTGGCGTCCTCGGGAACCACAAGGGTCACCCCGAAGGTCGCCTTGAACTCGGGCTCGTCGAAGCAGGGGAGGATCCTCCGTGCATGGGTGGACTCGCATTGGGTCACGGCCAGACGGGTGGTCACCCCGTCGTGTTCGAACTCCGAGGTGTACAACCCGACCAGGTTCGGGTTGTAGGACCCCCGGTACTCGACGTGCAGGGTCGCCCTGCCAGCGGGAACACCTCCTGCCAGTTCCACGACGGTCCACTCCGCCTCGGTGTCGGTCACGGTTCCGACGACATCGACCTCTCGGACAACACCGTCTCTTCGTACAACACCGTCTTCTCGTACAACACCGGCGTCGGAGGGCTCGGCCAGTTCGAGACGGACCGTGCTCCAGTCGAGGTCGAGCGAATGCACCGCGAATCGAGCGGTGGGCTCGGAGAACTCCAACTCGATCGCGACCCGGCCCGAGAACCCCTCGCTGTCGGGATCCACCTCCATGGCCAACTCGTAGTGCAGCGGGCGGACCGTCGTGGAGAGCCGGTAGGCGTCGGGTTCGCTGGACATGTCGAGAACGTAGCCGGAGGCGCGTACCCGCCATGTCAGGAGGTGGGCACCACCAACCTCAGAGGGTACGGTCGGTGCCGTGTACGAGTGCTTCGAAGTCTCCATCTCAGAGGGTGTCGCCCATGTGCAGTTGAGCCGCCCTGACGACCTCAACACCATGGTGCCCGCCTTTTGGAGCGAGCTGCCGGCGATCATCTCCGACATCGACGCCGGTGCCAAGGCTCGGGTGGTGGTGCTGTCATCGACCGGAAAGCACTTCTCCGCGGGTATGGACCTCGCCGTTTTCACCGGCGACAGCATGCTGGCGGCGAGCGGAGGTGCTTCCGAGCGGGGACGCAAGGCGTCGTTCCTGTGGATGATGGTGCAGCACCTCCAGGAGTCGTTCACAGCCCTGGAGCGCGCCCGCATGCCGGTGCTCGCAGCCATCCAGGGTGGGTGCATCGGTGGGGCGGTCGACATGGTCAGTGCGGCCGACATGCGGTATTGCTCAGCGGAAGCGTTCTTCTGCATCCAGGAGATCAACATCGGCATGACCGCCGATGTGGGCACTCTCCAGCGCCTGCCGAAGATCATCCCCGAGGGCATCGCACGCGAGCTCGCCTACACGGGGGACCGGATGCCCGCACAGCGCGCCTTGGAGGTCGGCCTGGTCAACCGGGTGTTCGACGACCACGACTCGCTGGTCGAGGGCACCCTCGAGATCGCCGCACGCATCGCGTCGAAGTCACCCCTTGGGATCTGGGGGACCAAGGAGGCGATCAACTACTCGCGGGACCACTCGGTGGCCGATTCGCTGCGCCACATCGCCGGCTGGCAGTCGGGGATGTTCGTGGGCAGCGACATGATGGAGGAGTTCGCCGCCAAGGCCGAAGGCCGTGACACCGCCTTCGAGGAGATCCCGACCCGCCCCGAAGGTACCTGAGCGACCTGCGGATCCCCGGGGTAACTTCTCCGCTGGAGGTGGACGAGTGCCTGGTGGGCTCCCCGGTCTTCAAAACCGTGCGGCATCCGGATCTCGGGTGTGGGGGGTTCGATTCCCTCCCGCCTCCGCCGTGGTCGTTCCACCTCCACAGTGCCTTCACGCCTCTGGCGAAGCACGCCTGGTCGACGGCGGTACCGGTCCACGAAGGTGGCACTATCTGTGCACCTGAGTACCGACCGGAGAACGGATGCACACTCGAACCGGGCCCGACGAGCCACCCGGAGCCACTCATCGCCTTGCGGCCGCCGCGAACTCCGGGGCCGCGAACATGCGGTTGACCGAGCTTGCACCTGGTGCAGGGTGCGGTTGCAAGCTCTCCGCGTCGGAGCTCGCAGCGGTGTTCGCCGCGGTGAGCCAGGAGGCACCCACCGACGCAAGGTTGATCGTGGGCCCGGAACGCTCCGACGATGCCGGTGTGTTCGACCTGGGTGACGGCCGCACGATGGTGCAGTCGGTCGACGTGTTCACTCCGGTGGTTGACGACGCCTTCGACTGGGGACGCGTCGCGGCGGCCAACGCGCTCAGCGACATCTACTCCATGGGTGCACGCCCGGTCACAGCCCTTAAGATCCTCTGCTGGCCGAGGGCGCTCGGG
>JBKEAI010000002.1:0-1806 GCA_047972145.1 Microthrixaceae bacterium | reverse complement strand
CATCCGGCGCACACTGTCGTGAACTCTCCGGGGTCGATGCCCGACCGTCGATTGGGGAGAGGGCGAACGGACGTCATCGACCGGCACATACGCCATGGTCGTCACGACACGGAGCGTTATGGGGCATGCGCGACGTGCACTGATTGGCACTGAAGCCCGTTGAGAGCGGCTTTCGCGTGGTCATGGCTTCAAAGTTCTGATCGTCGGGACAGCGACCGATGGTGCGTTTCCTGGCTAAGAGTCGAACTCACGACGTTTGTTGCGGTCTGGTGCCGAGGCCAGCTTCGCGGGCGAGGATGATCGCTTGGCCGCGTTGGGTGACTTGCAGCTTGGTGAGGTTCGTCGACACGTTGTTGGCGATAGTCTTCGCCGAGAGGTGGAGGCGGTCGCCGATCTCGGGATTGGTGAGACCGTTTGTGATATGGGTGAGGATGCCTCGTTCGCGGGCTGTGAGCTCGGGGAACGATTCTGGAGTGCCTGCCGGTGCGTGGCTCGCTCTGCCGGTGAGGCCGTCCAGTAGGCCGCGGGCGAGCACGGCAGTTCCGGCCGCCGTCGATCTGATCGCCGACAGGATGTTGGCCCCGATGGTGCCATTGAGGATGTAGCCGCTCGCGCCGGTCCGCAGTGCGGCGAGCAGGATTTCGTCGTCGTCGAGCATCGTGAGCACGATCACCGTCGTCGAGGGCAGGGCCTCGGTGGTGGAGCTGGGGAGAATCCAGTGTCGATCCGGCCTCGCCAGTGCTAGCAAGGGTGTCCGGTCAGATGGCCGCCCTGGGAAAGCAATTGGGAAAGCAACGGACGTCAAGAACGGCGGTCTCAGAGTGTCAGAAGCGGCGATCCTGGCTTGTCCAAGTGGTTTGCCCCAATCGGACATCACCACCGACCTCTATGCTTGGTCGAGAGGTGGTCCACGATGTCACTCGCAGTCGATCCTGAGCCGGTTCCGCTCACCCGGGACGAGCACGGTGCTTGGCGCGTCGGCGGCACCCGCGTGACGTTGGAGACGCTCGTCGCGGCCTTCGACCGCGGCGACAGCCCTGAGGAGATCCACGAGCAGTACCCGTCGGTCGCGCTCGGCGACGTGTACGCGGTGCTCACCTATTGCCTGCGCCACCCGGTGTCGGTGAAGGAGTACCTGACCGCACGTGAGGCCGCGGGGGCCGAGGTGCAAGCCCGCGTCGAGGCGGCGTTCCCTCCCGAAGGCCTGCGCGCCCGTTTGGTGTCGCGGCTCGGGCAGTGACGGTCCGCTTCCTCGCTGACGAGAACTTCAACCGCAAGATCGTCGTCGGCCTCCAGCGGCGCATCGAGGACCTCGATCTCGTTCGGGTCCAGGACGTCAGCTTGAGGACCGCCGAGGATCCGGAGGTTCTGGAGTGGGCGGCCGAGCACGGTCGCGTGCTGCTCACGCACGACATCCAGACGGTTCCCGATTTCGCTCACCGGCGCGTGATCGCGGAGCAGTCACAGACCGTTGCTGTACTGGGATTTCAGGTACTTGCCGGGCAGTGGTGGACACTGCCGGATACCCGCACGTGGAGCTGGGGGGAATCGAACCCCCGTCCGCCAGGTGGTTGGCACACCCGATACGACCGTTCCCGACTCTGCCACTCACAGCCGTGGCACCGGCGGGTCGGCTGAGCAAGCTCAGCTGCCGGGTCTTTCCCCAACGTCAGCGGTCTTTGCCTGCTGTCAGCGGTCTTTCCCTGCGGTCCACCCCCACTTCTGTTGCCGGGCTGTGGGGATCCGGCCCCGTGCGTCGTTTCCGATCACTATGACTCTGCTACAGCCTTACCGATCAGATCGGAT
>JBKEAI010000014.1:0-5432 GCA_047972145.1 Microthrixaceae bacterium | reverse complement strand
AGATCAACCCCTCGGTACCCGACCAGACCCTGACCCTCACCGCAGGCCAGCCGTTCAACGCAGCGTTCCCACCTATCGCCGGTGAGCTCAACGAAATCGGCAACAGCGGCCTGATAAAGATCACGACCACAGGCTTGGACTTCACGATCAAACTCGACTCACCTACGGTCCCGGATCCGCTCAACATGACCTGCACCACCGGTGCGACGCTCGCCTCGATCCCGGTGAAGGTGGCCGGCTCACCCGACATCGTGCAGCCGATCGAGGTCGAGACGGTCGCCGGTCAGTCGACCACGGTCGACGTGCTCGGCCAGTACGTGACCAATGGCAGGACCAAGGACGGCGTCGAACAGCAGGTGGATCCGAGCACGCTCAAGATCGTCGAGGGCGATGCCCAGATCGTCGACGGCAAGGTCGTCGCCACCGGGCCCGCTGCCGGGCAGCAGGCCGACGTCACCTTCGAGGTCTGTGCGGGGACGATCAAGGTTACCGATGCAGACCCGGGAACCTCCGAGGTCCAGGAGATCAGATTGTTCTTCGACCCCAATACCCAGGCCCTGAAGCGTGAGATGGGAAGCCGTTTCTCCTTCAACGGCGAGGCTGCCGACAGCGTCGTGTGGTCGATGGACTCCAACTTCATCTTCCCCAACCTCCCGAATCCCCCCAAGACCGAGGAGTTGAAGGAAGGCGAGCCATCCTGGTGGCAGCAGAACGTCAACAACTACATCCTCAACCCGCACACATGGCCTACCGCGGCCGAGATGCAGGCAGGGCTCGAGTCGATCCCGACCATCGGTGCCGGCAACGTGAAGGTCACCAGGGGCGACCTCGTGAGCAACGGAGCCGGCAACGTCCCCGAGGGAACGACACTCAAGGGTGGTATGGAGTACATGCCGTACACCGTCGAGTTCACCGGGGCGCTCGGCAACAAGGCGCTCGACCAGATCGGATCCGGCAAGCTCTACTCCTTCCTCCCCTCGGAGATCAAGGACAGCCTGATCGGCCTCGCTCAGGGCCTTGGCAGCGACGACGGCGAAGAGGGTGAGGGGGGCGAGGATACCTCCACTCCGATCCCTGACGGCTTGACCGCAAAGGAGTATGTCGACCAGCTGTTCGCCCAGGCAGGTGTGTTTGGAACCAATGGCGACCTGGTGAACTGGCTGGCAACCATCCAGTTGGCGTTCAAGGTGCTCGGTGAGAACATCGGCGACCTGATCGATGTGAACGCCGCACTCGCCGTGATCAACGACATCTTCCAACCCAGCCCGGGAGTTGTGACCGTCGTCCAGGGTGAAGACCCGACCCCCGAGGAGTTTCAGGATCTGTGCAGCCAGGGCATAGTGACCCTCAAGTCGGCGACCGTCGCGAGCGAGACCACCCTTCCCCCGGGCGGTCAGCCCGGTGACGGTTCCAGGAACGGTGGCGCTCCGCTCTCCGCTGCGGGCTGAGGATCAACCCGACCGAACTCTGAACGACTGTTTCTGACGACCCTCAGGTTTCTGACGGGTCGTCAGAAACAGTTATCGTCGGGCGATGAGCGACGGGCCACTGCCGGACGAGCACAGCTTCCGCCGCGAAGTCCGCGGGTGGGTACAGGCCCACCTCACCGGTGAGTTCGCCAAGCTCGCCCACCGCGGCGGCCCCGGTGACGAGCATGCCTTCGTCTCCGAACGCATGGCCTGGGAGCGCGAGCTCGCCTCGGGTGGTTGGACGTGTGTGGGTTGGCCTACCGAACACGGCGGGCGAGGTCTGCCGCTGCACCTCGAGGTGGCCTTCCACGAGGAGTACGCGAAGGCCGGCGGGCCCGGGCGCGCGGGGCTGATCGGCGAAGGCCTGTTGGGTCCCACGCTCATCCACTTCGCTTCCGAGGCGATCCAGCAACGCTTCCTGCCCGGCATCGTCGCCGGCACCGAGTTCTGGTGTCAGGGGTACTCCGAACCCAACGCCGGCAGCGACCTCGCCAACGTCTCCACCAGGGCCCGACTCGAGGGTGACGAGTGGGTGATCGACGGCCAGAAGGTGTGGACCTCGCTGGCCCAGTGGTCCGACTGGTGCTTCGTCGTGGCACGAACCGAGGCGGGCTCCGAACGTCACCACGGGCTGTCCTACCTGCTGGTGTCGATGGACCAACCGGGCATCGAGGTGCGGCCGATCCGCCAGATCACCGGCACCGCCGAGTTCAACGAGGTGTTCTTCGACGGGGCGCGCACCGCTGCCGATCTGGTGGTCGGCGAGCCTGGGGAGGGCTGGAAGGTCGCCATGGGAACCCTTGCGTTCGAGCGGGGTGTGCTGACCCTCGGCCAGCAGATGGCCTTCCAGCGCGAGCTCGATCACATAGTCGCCTGCGCAAGAAAGAACGGCCGCTGGGACGACCCGGTGCTGCGCGACCGATTGATGTCGCTGGCGATCAGGGTGCGCATCATGCGTTGGAACGCAACACGGGCCCTGCGCACCGACTCTGCCGCACAGCTACCCCGCGAAGCGATGATCAACAAGCTCTACTGGGCGCAGTTGCACCGCGACATGGGTGAGGTGGCAATGGACGCGCTCGGCGCCGACGCCATGTCGACGCGCTACTCCGCAGCGGACGAGGGGGACGCCGGCGAGCTCGAGATGTCTCCCGACCACAAGCTGTTCTTCTTCAGCCGCTCCGACACGATCTACGGAGGCAGCAACGAGATCCAACGCAACCTGATCGGTGAGCGTGCGCTCGGACTTCCCCGCGAACCGCGCTGAGCCAACAGGACGACAATGGGAGCACCATGACCGCATCACCCGAGAAATCGGCCAGCCCCGACGAACCTCCGGGCCGCACGCTGCTGGAAGGCCGAAAGGTCGTGATCACCGCTGCGGCAGGATCGGGCATCGGAGGCTCCCTCGCGAGACGTTGCCTGATGGAAGGCGCGACCGTCACGATCTCAGATGCCCACGAGCGACGCCTCGGCGAGACCGCGGACTCGCTCGAAACCGAGTTCGGTGTGCGGCCGGCGACGTTCGTCTGCGACGTCACCGACGAGGACTCGGTGCGAGCCCTCGTCGACGGCGCCATCGCGGAGATGGACGGGTTCGACACCTGGATGAACAACGCCGGGCTCGGAGGCAACGGCTTGATCACGGAGCTGACCGACGACCAGTGGTCCAAGGTGCTCGATGTGACCCTCACCGGAACGTTCCGCTGCCTGCGCGCTGCACTTCCCCACCTCTACGAACAGGGTCGCGGCACGATCGTCAACAACGCGTCGGTGCTGGGTTGGCGTGCCCAGGAGCGACAGTCCCACTACGCAGCTGCCAAGGCCGGCGTGATGGCACTCACCCGCAGCGCCGCGATCGAGGCCGCCGAGCACGGTGTGCGCGTGAACGCGGTGTCGCCCAGCCTTGCGATGCACGCGAACCTCGCCAAGGTCACCCCGCCAGGACTGCTCGCCGAGCTAGAGGCCCGCGAGGCGTTCGGACGGGCAGCGGAGCCATGGGAGGTCGCCAACGTGATGGTGTTCCTCGCGAGCGACCTGTCCACCTACATGACCGGCGAGGTGCTCGCCGTGTCGAGCCAGCACCCGTGAGAGGTCGAACACCCTCGGAGGTACACCGATGACCGAACCGAGCCCACCTCTGAGGGTTGCCACCCCAGAGGACCTCCTGGCACATGTCGGAGACCGACTGGGCCCGACAGATTGGAACACCGTCACCCAGGACCGCATCGACGTGTTCGCCGAGGCGACCGGAGATCACCAGTGGATCCACGTCGACATCGAGCGGGCCAACAACGAGTCACCCTTCGGCGGACCGATCGCACACGGCTACCTCACGCTGTCGCTGGTCAACCTGTTCCTCCCGGAACTACTCGTGGTGCAGAACTTCTCCGCGGGGATCAACATCGGGCTCGAACGTGTCCGCTTCCCCGCTCCGGTGCCATCGGGTTCGAAGCTCCGCGCGCGCGGCGAGGTCCTCTCCGCCAGCGAGGCGAAGGGTGGCGTGCAGGTCGTCGTGCGGGTAACCGTCGAGATCGACGGTTCCGAGCGGCCCGCTTGCGTAGCCGACACAGTCAGCCGCTTCCTGGCCTGATCAGCGGTACTACGCTGCTGCCAACGCGGCGAAGCACCGGTTGACCTCGTATTGCGAGACACCGAAGGTATTGCGAGACACCGAAGCTCACCACGATCAGAGGGGAACGTTCGATGACGAGAACTCCGAAGCTCGCTCTGGCCGCAATGGCTCTGGCATCGATCGGGCTGGTCGGCGCGGCGTGCACACCGGCTCCGAGCACCCCCGGCCCAACCCCGACACCGGGCTGTTTCGAGTTGGCACCCTCGACGGGCAACCCCATAAGACACAAGGTGTGGGGCAAGCAGTACGCCATCTACAACGACGGAAACTGCACGAGTGCCGAACCTACCTTCGGCCCTTGGACGCTCGAGTACACCTCGCTCTTCTACGGCTCTCAGTCGAACGTCCAGACATACTGCGATCTGACGTACCCACCCGGTACGACACATGGTTACGACGTGGGAAACGACTGGATCCCTGCACAACCGGGCTGGGTCACCTGCCAGCCACTGGCCTAGCCGGAGCATGTCAAGCGCCGGGCAGGCCAGCACGCCTGGTATGTCGGCTCACCCAACCGGCATTTCGGCTCTTGGCGCAGGACGCATAGCCAAGTCGGGACAGCGCAGAGGGGAGCACACGCTTGAACCGACTCCTTTGGTCGGACGGACCGTACGCTGCTAGCCCACCCGGACCGGGCTTTCGTACACTGATCTATGATTCGCGGCTGCGAAGCGGGGAAACATCCCCATTCCCCATCACCATCTCAGCAAGGAAGATCGTTCGGGTTCTGGAGCAACCAGACTTAGCCACGAACAGGGGAACGTTCAATGAAAAGAACTCCGCAGCTCGCTGTAGTTGTACTCGCACTGGCATCATTCGGGCTGATCGGTGCAGCGTGCACACCGGCACCAACCAGCCCCGGCCCAACCCCGACCGAAGGCTGCTTCAAGGTCGACCTTCTTGCTGGAACCAGCATTCGTCACAAGGTGGTGGGCAAGCAATACCGGGTTTACGCAGATGCTGGTTGCACCACCACTCCTACGTTCGGACCATTCAACCTGATCTACGCGCCCAACTACACGACGACAGACCAGGAAGTTCAGCAGTACTGCGACTACCTCAATCCACCCGGGACCACCAATGGTTACCACGCCGGTGCACACTGGATCCCTGCACAACCGGGATGGATGACCTGCCAACCACTGGCATAGCCGGAGGCTTGCTCGGCTGGGCCCCGGGGGTTACCACTGGGTAACGTCGGAGTCCAGCGGGCCGACACGACGGTCGGACCTGCCCGGTTCCACCGAACTGATCTCACCAGGAGCGAGGTAGCCCAATGCCCGAAGCCGTGATCGTCGCAACCGCCCGCACACCGATCGGCCGGGCCG
>JBKEAI010000306.1:0-1654 GCA_047972145.1 Microthrixaceae bacterium | reverse complement strand
GCGTACCTCGCCGTTGGACCAGGTGCGGATGGCGTCCGCGGTGGCCAGACCGATGTGGATCTGATCGAACACGTTGACGTCGCGTGATGTCTCTGCCATGACCTATTCGTTCCTCGGGGTTCCTGGTGGGTTCTTCTGCTGGGCTGCTTGTTGCTGGTTCGCTGCTGGATCTATGTGCGCTGTGGTGCGGGCCGGGTGGCTCAACGACCGGCGCGCTCGGCCTGACGGCGGGCATCCTCTTCGTCGGTGCCGCGCTCGGGTCGCGAGAGGTCTATGCCGAGCTCCTCAGACGCTCGGAAGTAGTCCTCGTCGAGCTCGCGAAGGCGAACCTGCTCACCGGTGCGGCTGATGACCTCGACGTTGAGGCACAGCGCCTGCATCTCCTTGATGAGCACCTTGAAGCTCTCGGGGATGCCCGGCTCGGGGATGTTCTCGCCCTTGACGATCGCCTCGTAGACCTTGACCCGCCCGAGGGTGTCGTCGGACTTGATCGTGAGCAGCTCCTGGAGGCAGTAGGCGGAGCCGTACGCCTCGAGGGCCCACACCTCCATCTCGCCGAAGCGCTGGCCACCGAACTGCGCCTTACCGCCGAGGGGCTGCTGGGTGATCATCGAGTACGGACCGGTGGAGCGTGCGTGGATCTTGTCGTCCACGAGGTGCGACAGCTTCAGGATGTACTTGAAGCCCACGGTGACCGGGTTGTCGTAGGGCTCGCCCGTGCGGCCGTTGTAGAGGGTGACCTTGCCGTCGTCGCCGATCAGGCGGGTGCCGTCGGCGGACTCGGGACGCAGGTTCTCGAAGATCGACTTGATCGTGGGGTGGGTACCGGCCATCTCGGTCTCGTCCCACTTGGCGCCGTCGAACACCGGGGTGGCGATCAGCGTCGATGGACGGGTGACCGGACGGGTCTTGGTCTCGGTGCCCCGGATCGGCTCCTCGCCGACCATCTCGTCGCCGTTGGACCAACCCCAACGGGCAGCCCAACCGAGGTGGGTCTCGAGCACCTGGCCCACGTTCATACGCGAGGGCACACCGAGGGGGTTCAACATGATGTCGACCGGCGTGCCGTCGGCCATGTAGGGCATGTCCTCGACGGGCAGGATCCGCGAGATCACACCCTTGTTGCCGTGGCGACCGGCGAGCTTGTCACCGACGGAGATCTTGCGCTTCTGGGCGACGTAGACCCGCACCAACTGGTTGACCCCCGGCGGTAGCTCGTGCTCGTCGTCACGGCTGAACACCTTGACGTCGATGACCTTGCCCTCTTCGCCGTGCGGCACCTTGAGCGAGGTGTCGCGTACCTCGCGGGCCTTCTCACCGAAGATCGCACGCAGGAGGCGCTCCTCGGGGGTGAGCTCGGTCTCACCCTTGGGGGTGACCTTGCCGACGAGCACATCGCTGGGTCCGACCTCGGCTCCGACGCGGATGATCCCGCGGTCGTCGAGATCCGCGAGGATCTCCTCGGAGAGGTTGGGGATGTCCCGGGTGATCTCCTCCTCGCCCAACTTGGTGTCGCGGGCGTCGATCTCGTGCTCGTGGATGTGCACCGAGGTCAACACGTCGTCGCGCACGAGGCGCTCCGAGAGGATGATCGCGTCCTCGAAGTTGTAGCCCTCCCAGGGCATGAACGCGACCAGCAGGTTCTTGCCGAGCG
>JBKEAI010000291.1:0-1713 GCA_047972145.1 Microthrixaceae bacterium | reverse complement strand
TTGGCCATGACCGGCCCGAAGCCCATCTGGATCTTGAGCATCTTCTTGTTCTGGAGGGTGAAGGGGTCCTGACCTGTGGTCTCGCTGTACTCCTCGAACAGGGATCCGATGATGGGCATGGGGCTTCTCCTGAGTCGTTCCGAGCCGCCGTCGCGGCCCGCCGTCGGGGTCTTCCACCGTATCGGCCCGATCCCGGCGATGCGTCGATGGCATCCGGCCCGCACAGCGCGGCCGTCGTTCCCGCCCGGCCGGGCACCGATCAGCAATGCTGTCGATGTGGAGGCCGAAACGATCCTGATCCTGGGCGTGGTGGTGGTGCTCTTCGCCGCGGTGGCACGGCGGATCGACTCGACCCCGGTGAGCGGCCCGATGATCTTCGTCGCCGTCGGACTCGCCTACCGGCCCGCGGTCGACCTGCCCATGGCCGACGGCGTGTCCCACGACGTGGCGGAGCTGTTCACGATGCTCGCCTTCGTGGTGTTCGGGGCGGTCGTGCTGGGACCCAACCTGGGCGCGTTCGACTGGACGATGCTGCTGTACGCGGTGCTCAGCCTCACCGTGATCCGGGGCGTGGCGGTTGCCGTGTCGCTGCTCGGCAGCGGCTCGCGGGCTCCGACGGTCGCTTTCATCGGGTGGTTCGGACCGCGCGGCATCGCGAGCGTTCTCTACTCGTTCCTGCTGAGCGAGGAGGACACCAAGGTGCCGATCGTCGGAAGGTGGTCGACGTCGTGATGCTCACCGTGGCGCTCAGCGTGCTGCTCCACGGCATGACCGCGTCGCCGCTTGCGCGGGCCTACGGGCGCTGGTTCGAAGGAGTGGCCGACGAGCACGACGACATGGTCGAGTCGCGACCGGTCCACGAGCACGGCCTCGGCCGCTGCGCGGACGCCGCAGGCGAGGCGAGCACCGGCGGAACGAGCCGTTGAGCCGCGACGCCGCCGCTCGCCTTCGCCTGGTCGTGTGGGACTTCGACGGCACGATCGCGGACTCGCGTGAGGCGATCCGCCTGTCCGCCTCGGCAGCCCTGGACGCGTTGGCGACCCGAGGTGACCTCGACTCGGCACTCGACACGATCGGGCTGCCCCTCGGTGAGCTGTTCCGCACCGCGGTGGCGGGTGCGGACGACGATCTGGTAACGGCGCTGATCGCCGCCTACCGCGACGACTTCGACCGCTTCGGCGCCGCCCGGTGCGCGACCTTCGACGGTGTGCCCGAGATCCTCTCGGCGCTGCGCTCCAGCGGACTGCCCTGCGCTCTCGCCACGAGCAGGAGGCCGCGCAGCCTCGATCCCCTCCTGGTTGCCCTCGGGCTCGAGGAGTTGTTCGACCCCGTGGTCACCGACGAGCACGTGACCAACCCGAAGCCGCACCCGGAGATGCTGCTCACCATCTGCTCCGCCCACGGCGTCGAGCCACCGGAGGTGCTGATGGTCGGCGACACGACCTTCGACATGGAGATGGGCCGCAGCGCCGGCGTCCGCACCTGCGCGGTCACCTGGGGTGTGCACGCGCGTGATGCGCTCGAGTCGGCCTCGCCCGACCACCTCGTCGACAGCCCCGGGGAGCTCGCCGCCCTGGTCGGCTCAGCGGAAGTCGCGTGAGGGCACCGTCGCGGGCACCGGAAGCGCTTCGAGACGGTCGGCCACCACGTTGATCACACCGTCGACCGTGTGCTCCAACTTCCCGCGGACCAACAGAGCAGGTGCACCGATCG
>JBKEAI010000275.1:0-1515 GCA_047972145.1 Microthrixaceae bacterium | reverse complement strand
CGCGTTGACTCGTCGAGGATGCCCGCGTAGCGCTGTTCGTTGACTCATCTCGGATTGCCCGCGTGGTGATCCTTGAGAGATGGAGCTCACGGTGGCGCAGCGACGGGTGATCACGAAGGCGCAGGTGGCGAGGTGGTCGAAGGCGACGAAGTCGGAGAAGACAGCGATCCTCGATGCGGTGTGTCAGGTCACTGGGTGGCATCGCGATCATGCCCGCAAGGCGCTCCGGCTCGCGATGGCGGAGAGGGCTCGTGGTGGTCCGGTGCCGGCGTCTGCCCGCGAGCCGTCGCTCGTATACGGCGATGAGACGGTCGCGTTGCTGACCCGCTGCTGGGCCGCGCTGGACGGGCCGGCTGGCAAGCGGCTGCACCCGGCGCTGCCTGCCCTGGTGGCGAACATGGCCGCCCACGGCCACCTCGACGGGGTCGACCAACACGTCATCGACCAGGTGCTCACGATGTCACCGGCGACCATCGATCGGCGGCTCGCGCCAGCCCGGGAAGGGCTGGCGACGCGCAAGCAGATCAGTCACACCCGGCCCGGATCGATCTTGAAGGCGTCGATCCCGATGAAGACGTGGCGGGAATGGAATGACACCGAGCCAGGGTTCCTGCAGATCGATCTGGTCGGACACGAAGGCGGCGACAACAACGGCCACTTCTTCTACTCCCTGGACGCCACCGACATCGCCACCGGGTGGACCGAGTCGACCACGGTGCGCTCCAAGGGCGAGAAGACCGTCGCCGCGGGGCTGCAGGAACTGCAACTGCGGTTCCCGTTCCACATCGCCGGGATCCACTCGGACAACGGGTCCGAGTTCATCAACCACCACCTCGCCCGCTGGTGCAACACCCGGCACATCACCTTCACCCGCGGCCGATCCAGCCACAAGAACGACCAGGCCTACGTCGAGCAGAAGAACCGGACCGTGGTGCGCCGCAACGTCGGCTACTTCCGCTACGACACCCCCACCGAACTCGCCCTCCTCGACCAACTCTGGCCCCTGGTCTCCGTCCAGGTGAACCTGTTTCTCCCGCAACAGAAACTGCTGACGAAGACCCGCACCGGCGCGATCGTCCGCAAAACACACGACACCGCGACCACCCCGCTACGCCGCCTCCTCGACCACCACAACGACTTCGTCGACCCCCACGACCGGGCCCGACTCGAGACCCAACTCACCAGCACCGACATCATCAGCGTCCGCCACCAGATCGCCGACATCCAAGGCAACCTCATCGAACTCGCCCGCCGCCGCGGCGCCGTCCAACAACGCGCCAAGACCAACGCCGTCTACCTCAGCCGCCGCAAACTCAGCCACCCCACGCGGGCAAACACCGATGAGTCAACGACCCAACCCAAGCGGGCATCTTGACATGAGGCAACAGGATCGACGCGTTGACTCGTCGAGGATGCCCGCGTAGCGCTGTTCGTTGACTCATCTCGGATTGCCCGCGTGGTGATCCTTGAGAGATGGAGCTCACGGTGGCGCAGCGACGGGTGATCACGAAGGCG
>JBKEAI010000215.1:0-3270 GCA_047972145.1 Microthrixaceae bacterium | reverse complement strand
TCGTTGTTCTTGTGCCACGCCGCCTCCTTCGTTCCTCCCCACGGGATGCTCTTCGGGATGTTCGACCCTTCTGCGAACTGCGAGAGGCTTCGAAGGCAGTGCAGGACCGCCAGATCGTGCGTCTCACAGGACACGCTGAAATGGCACCGCTCGTAGTCTGCATCCGGCACTGCGACCCTCCCTCTCGAGGGTCGACACCCTATCGAGTAGTACCGGCCAGAGCGCTTGAAACGATCACGTGCCGCGGGAGGTCGGCATCCCACTCATCGCTCTAAGGAACTCATCCAGCGTCGCGCTCCCCCGCCACAGGACTGGGGCCGACATCCCACGACCGCAGACCTAGCCGTCGCCCACCGCCTCGAACGCTCCACCGGCGAACTCACCGCCTGGGAACTCGCCCACCCACCCGACAACCCACCCCAGCCCGAACGCCGGCGTGGTTATGCCGTCGGCTTCTGAGAATGGGGGACGCTGCTGGCCGGATCGCGACGCTTGGCATCATGCGAGGTTTCCGGTACTGTTTTCTGGCATGGATGTCGAAGTGAAGGAGTCGGTTGCTGGCGCTGTGCGACGACGGGTCGAGCGAGCGCGCCCCGGCACGTTCTTTCGTCGCCGCGACTTCGAGGGCACCGACCGTGCGGTCGAGTCCGCGTTGAGCCGCCTCGCTGCCGAGGGCGAGCTGGTCCGTGTCCGACGCGGCTTGTACTGGCGGGGCACGAAGACCCGGTTCGGGATGACGCACCCGGGCGTGCTCGAAGCCGCTGTTGTCGTTGGCGGTCCCGGGTCAGGCCCCGCAGGTGTCGCTGCCGCGCAGCTCCTCGGACTGACCACCCAGGTGCCAGCCACCGTTGAGGTCGCGGTGCCGGGCAAGGTCCCCGAGCCGATGCCCGGCGTGCGGTTCCGATCGAGGCCCTATGAGCGTCGCGAACGCCGCCTCACCCCTATCGAAGTAGCGGTTCTAGAGATCCTGCGCGATCCCCACGCAGCGGAGATGCCATGGCCCCAGGTCCAGGCCCGCATTCGCGACCTCATCGCGGAGGGGACCGTGCGAGCTGGTGTCCTTGGCGCCGCGGCTACATCAGAACCACGGGTCGAGGCCCGTCAACGTTGGTCGGCGGTCGCCGCGTAAGCACCGACCGTCTCGTCGATGATCCCGATGGCATCGCCGTGCTCGCAGCCACCGTCAGCCGCCACATCGGCGTACCCGCCGATCACGTCGAGAAGGACTTCTGGGTCACCGAAGTGCTGCGCGGGGTCGTCGCTGCGGCCCACGATCTGGGCGTCGAGGTCGTGTTCAAGGGCGGAACGAGTCTGTCCAAAGCGTTCTCGGTGATCGAACGGTTCTCTGAAGACGTCGATGTGCTCGTGGTGCTCTCACCCCAGGACTCCACCAAAGCCCGAGACCGCACGCTCAAGGGCCTCGTCGCCGGCGCCGCCGCGGCGACATCTCTGGAACCAGCAGGGGTCCCCGGCGCAACCTCACGCGGTTCCAAGCGCGGCGCACGGTTCCACTACCGACCCGACGCCACCGCCGCTACCGGAGGGCTCTCGCCCGGCGTGTTCCTCGAACTTGGCTCACGCGGCGGTGCGCTGCCCACCACCCCGCTCCCGGTGACATCGCTCATCGCCACCCACGCTGTCGACCAGATCGCCGGAGCCGCCGAGGCGGAACCGTTCACCGTCCGCGTTCTCGCACCGTGGCGCACGCTCGTGGAGAAGCTGGTGCTGCTCCACACCGCTCACAGCGCCGAGGACCCCAGCGCCGCTATCCGCGGTGCACGTCACTACTACGACGTCCACCAGTTGCTCGTGCGACCCGAGATCGTCGCCGGACTGCACGAGACCGGGATCGCGATCCTCGCCCGCGACGTCTGCACCTACTCCCGCGCCGCCGACATGCCAGCGGTCGATCGGCCCAGCGACGGGTTCGCCACCAGCCCCGCCTTCGGCGACGGACCCCACATCGCCGCCGCCCACGCCGAGTACCAGCAACGGGTCCTCCCCTTCCTGTTGTGGCCCGGCGCCGACGCCCCGAGCTTCGAAGACTGCATCACCGCAGTCCAAGAGCGCCGCCACCACCTGTAAACGATCCGTCGAGCCGACGGTCGCAGCGCCCCGATCCCCACCGACCCGCAGCGTTGGACTACACCCGACATGCTCCGCGTCGAGCAGCTCCTCGTCCGCATGGCTGCCGCCCGCTCACACACCCGCGCCGGGCTCGCCCACCCCGACCACATCCACGCAGCGATGGAGGGTCTGGCCCTGAGCGACGAGCAGGAGGTGATGGTGTGGTGGATCTGCGGATCGGGCAATGGTGTCGACGTGGTGCCCGGTGTCGCCGGCTCGGGCAAGACCCACGCCCTCGCCGCCGCACGTGACGCGTGGAACGCATCGGGGCGCACGGTGATCGGTGTCGCCCTGTCCGCCCAGGCCGCCCGCCAGCTCGAAGCCGGCTCCGGCATCCCATCGATGACCATCGCCCGATTCCAACGTGCGCTCGAGCGTCCCGACCCCAGCACGGCGCCATCTCCGCCGGTGGGATGTTCCGCGTCCTCTGCGAGCGCCACCGCCATGTGACACCGGAACTCCAAACGACCCACCGGGTCCTCGACCCCGATGACCGCGCCGCCGCCCAAGCCCTTCGCGAAGGACGCATCGATGACGCCCTCGGCCATCTTGAAGCTGCCGGGCACCTGCACGTCGTCGACGACGACCTCACCATGTACCGCCACGTCCTGGGCCGCTGGTGGGACGCCCACCGCCAAGGCGACGACCACCCCATGGTCGACCGACGCAACACCACCCGCCGACAACTCAATCGGCTCGCCCACCAACTGCTCCGAGCCAACGGAGAACTCGGTGACCAAGAACTCGTCGCCAGCGGCGACCGACGCTTCTCCGTCGGCGACCGAGTCACCGCCCGAGCCCCCAACCGCCAGTTGCACCCCGACAGGCAACCGAACGCGTACGTCCGCAACGGAGCCCTTGGCACCATCACCGCCCTCCACACCGAACCCGGTGACCCCAACCTCGACACGGTCGTCGTCGACTTCGACGGGATCGGCACCATCGACCTCCCCCGGACGTTCTTCGACCACCACCAAGCCGCCGGGGGAAGGACCGAAGTCGGCATCGACCACGCGTATGCGCTCACCAGCTACGCCGTCCAAGGCTCCACCCGCAACGTGTCGACCAGCCGGGTCGATGCCACCACCACCCGGGCCGAGACCTACGTCGACATCACCCGCGGCCGCAACGCCAACCACCTCT
>JBKEAI010000209.1:0-1856 GCA_047972145.1 Microthrixaceae bacterium | reverse complement strand
TTCCTGGTGGTGGTCGGATGCGGGGCGAGACCGAGACCGATGTGCTCGGCGATGTCACGGATCGCAGCGCGCATGGTCCGCATGTCGTTGTCAGCAACCGAGAGGCCGTAGGCGACGTAGTCGAGGTCTTCGCTGTAGCGCAGCGCCTTTGGGAGGAACAGCTTGTGGAGACAGGTTCCGCCTCGCCAGGCCAGCCGGTCGCGCAGATCGGGATGCGATGCGATCTCGATAGAGACGCGGGTCATCACGAGGTCCTGTTCGACCTGGTTGTCATCAGTCCACGGGTGGGTGGTGCGCCAGGCGTTGAGGGCGTCGGGGGAGATCACGTCTCGTCGGGCTCCACCGTCGCGTTCACGAGGACACCCCAGCGGTCATCGATGTGGCCCTGGCGTGTGCCGCGAGGGGCTAGCAGGGTGGGACGCCCGTCGTCGGGTTGGGCGACCTGGCGCAGTGCAGCCAGGTCGACGTCGGAGCGGATCAGCTCCAGGAGCCAGCCGAGCCGCCGGGCATCGGCCATGGTTCGACGCCCGGCCAGATCAGCGAGCTGGTTCCCGTCGAGGTCGGGCAGCTCGGAGAGGATCGTCGCCACAGCTGACAGGCCCCCACCGATCCGGGGCCGAGAGGCGAGGTCGACTGCGGTCAACGAGGGCGATGCGACGCTGAGCATCGTGCGAGGCCCGACCACTCGGCGGACGGCGTCGGTGTCGATGCGCGATGAGGTGTGGAACCGCATCCGAACGGGGCCGAGGTCGCGGTCCAGGACGTTGCGCGAAGCGACCACGTCGAATGCCTGAGCCGCCTGGTGTGCGGCTCCCCACCACTGGGCGGCCGATGCGTAGGCCACGTAGTAGTCGACTCCCAGGTGGCGCATCATGGGGTCGATGAAATGCACCGCAGGCACTACCCCCGCTGCTCGGTGCTCGGGGGGCACCACGACGTATAGGCCCCGTGCGGGTGAGAACAACCGGTGGCGGTCCATGGCGTACTTCACCGCCGAGTACACCGAGGCCAAGGACGCGCCCGTGCGTTCTTGAAGGTCGGTGGTCGTGAACGTGCTGTGGCCCTCGGCCAGCAGGTCGTCCCACAGATTGGCGAAGTTCGCTGTCTTCACGAATCTGAGCATAATCCTCAGATTCGCAGATTCAAACGACGGTGTGTGGGTGATCATGCTGGGTGGTTGAGGAGGCGGTCGAGGTCGGCTCGGGGGGAAGCGGCTGGTTCGGCCGCCGCGTACGCCGCGTTGCGGCTGATCCGCAGGATCACAGCGGCTTCCTCGATGGTGAGCACTTCAGCGGTGGTGTCGACGCTGGACATGATCGGCAGCCTCCTGGGCAGTCGAACGGCTACCTCCACTAGGCCATCGAACAGCTCTGCTCATCGCGTGGCGGCCCGGCTCACGACAGCGCGGTCATAGGCCGACGGCGTGCCCGCGCTTTGCCTCGGGTTGGCGCGGGTTGTCGGGTGGGTGGTCTTGTTCCCAGGCGGTGTGTTCGCGGGTGGAGCGTTCTAGGCGGTGGGCGACGGCTGGATCCGCGGGCGGGGTGGGGATTCGTGGTAGGGCTTCGCCCTCGTGGGGGTCGTGTGTGGCGGTGAGGTAGAGGTGGTTGGCGTTGCGGCCGCTGGTGATGTCGACGTAGGTATCGGCCCGGGTGGTGGTGGCATCGACCCGGCTGGTCGACACGTTGCGGGTGGAGCCTTGGACGGCGTAGCTGGTGAGCGCATAGGCGTGGTCGATGCCGACTTCGGTCCGTCCCCCGGCGGCTTGGTGGTGGTCGAAGAACGTCCGGGGGAGGTCGATGGTGCCGATCCCGTCGAAGTCGACGACGACCGTGTCGAGGTTGGGGTCACCGGGTTCG
>JBKEAI010000151.1:0-13998 GCA_047972145.1 Microthrixaceae bacterium | reverse complement strand
CAGGTGAAGGCAGGCGGTTACCCGACCGACTGGTACGAACTGTCGCGCGTCATCGAAAAGTACGACCTGTTGGGTGTGGCCGAGAAGATCACCGCACCCACGCTCGTCACCCAATATGAGGCAGACACTGCGTTCAAGGATGAAGGGGCAGAGCTCTACGAGATGCTCACCCGCTCGAGATCACGGAAGTTCGTGGAGTTCACCTCCGTGCAGGGCGTGCAGTACCACTGCGGACCGATGGCGCCACAGGTCAGCAACGAGACCTGTTGGGATTGGCTGGACGAGACCTTCGAACGTTGATCGCCACCTACCATCGACGGCGCAGGGTCAGCGCAGCTTGGCGAGGCGGCGGTACATGCGGCGTTCCACCTTGTGGAGCTTGACGAACTCGCGGTGCATCACCCCGTGTACGCGCTGAGCGGCGGGATCGGGGCGGAAGGTCTCCTCGATGCTCGCCATCGAGGGCACATCGGAGCGATCGATCAGACCAAGCGACAACCCGGCGAACGCCGCGGCACCCCGCACGTTGGCGAGGAGCGGATCGGCCACCCGGTGCAGCGGTCGACCGAACACATCCGCGTGGATCTGGCACCACAGATCCGATTGCGCGCCACCGCCGATGATCCGCAGATCCCCGAGGGGATGCTTGAGCACCGATTCGGACTCCTCGAGCAGCCAACGATTGTTGTGCGCCACCCCCTCGAGCACAGAGCGGATCAGGTCCGCCCGGGTGGTTGCCAGCGACAGGTTGTGGAACCCGCCGCGCAGGTCGGTGTCGGCCACCGGTGAACGTTCGCCGTTGAGCCACGGCGCGAACAACACCCCACCACTGCCACTCGCCGCTGTCGCCGCCACCTCGTCGAGTGCCGCGAGAGGTACCTCGGACCCAGCGGTGAAACGACCAGCGGCGGGTTCGGTGAGCCCATCATCGGCCGCGACCAACAGGCCCCGCGCCCACTCCAGGCACACACCTGCGGTCTCGTGGTTGTTGGCCAGCACGTAGCAGTCGTCGAGTGCCGAAGGGACCGTCGCCATCTGCTTGGAGATCGAGGTGCGCTTGGTCGGCGCGTGACATCCGATCCATGCCGAGGTGCTGATCGACACGTGTGCCTCGTACATGCCGATCGTGCCGGAACCCAGCGTGGCTGAGAGAAGGTCGGGCAGCGCGGTGAGTACGGGCACCCCCTCGGGTAGCCCGATCTGGGCGGCCACCTCGGGGGTGACCGTCCCGACCACCGAACCTGTCGGAACCAGGCGGGGCAGGCGCTGTGGGTCGACCTTCGCCTGGCGGAGCAGGGTCGGGTCGTATGCCGTCTGGCGAAGTTGGCGGTTGTCGGTCAGCCACGACAGCAGCATCGACGCCTGCGAGGCCGCGACGGTGCCGCAGAACTTCGCGTTGAGGTAGTCGAGCGGCTCCAGGAACGTGGCGGTTCGCCGGTAGATCGCGGGCTCTTCGTGTTGGATCCACAACCGGTGCCCGAGCGGGTCATTGCCCTCGGTGGAGGGCGCACCGCCGGCACGGCGAATCCACTCGAGGATCCCACGCGGGGCAAACCCCTCGACCGAGATCCGCCCGCCGAGCACACCGCGCGCGAGGTCGCGACCCCGGGTGTCCATCCAGAGCATGCACTCACCCACAGCCTCACCGTCTTCGTCGACCGGCACGGTGGATCCCCACTGCCCGGTGACCGCCACGGCGACCACCCTCGCGGCAGCGTCAGGTTCAGTACCTGTGAGCTCCCGGGTGCCGTCGCACACGGCCTGCCACCAGGCCGACGGGTCCTGCACCGCGGTTCCATCGGCGGACACGACAGGTTCGACGCGTCGGTGCACCGACGCCACCACGGTGCCATCCAGGGCAACCAACGCGGTCTTCGGTCCGCCCGTGCCGAGGTCGACCGCTAGCACCGTGGCAGGTTGGCCACGCTCACGGGTACTCGCCACTCCAGCGAGCGACTCCAGTGGCCGGCTCGGCTCGTTCGGTCCGGTAGAGCTCATCAGAAGCCCATCGGTACCGTCTCGCGCCTGCCGTCGGGGGTTATGTGCTCCACGGTGAGGGGCATGGCACCACCGGGTTCCCCACCGGCAGCGTCACCGCCACTTGCGACGCCCATCACACCCACAACGTCACCGGCGAGAGTCAATAGGTCACCCACCGGCACGATCGCCTCCGGTGGGAACACCCCCGTGCGTCCATCGAGTGCCCCTCGCAGGTGCAGCGCCGCGCCGAGCGCGGCAGGGATGCCGGTGCCCTGACCGGCTCCGGCACCCGAAGAGGTGAGCGAGCAGATATATGTGTGCTCTGCACCGTCGACGGTGCCGGTCACATCCACCCGCAGGCAACCACCCGGTTCGGTGATGCCCTCGGCTGCCAACAACGCGGGGCGGTGCTTCTGGATGAGGGCGACCATCACATCGATCGGCGCGACCTCCACATCGCCCACAGTGAGGCTCTCTTCTTCGGCCATTCCGGCGCGAACCAGTTCCTGGGTCATCGAGAAGTACGACAGCGGGTACACCACACCCAGGTTGGTGGCGCGGCGAAGCGTGGGGAACACCCCGGGCAGGGTGATCGTCTCGGGATGGGGGTACGGGTAGGCGGGATAGGTCCCCACCCCTTGGAAGTCGATCTGGCGCACGTGCTGAAGGCCACTGGGTTCGAGTTGGCGCACGTCGATGAACTCGCCGTCGATGAACAACGGCACGTCGTCGACCATCGCGTGGATCCGGTGCTTGAGCACCCCCGCACCCTCGGAGGGTTCACCGCCGTGGACGTGGAAGATGTCAACCGCTGTGACCTCGTCGAGCAGCTCGTCCGCACACAGCTTCACGAACACGTTCGCGAGGCCGGGTGAGTTGCCCATGCCGACCAATGCGGTGATCCCGGCTGCCTGCGCGGCGTCGTGTTGGTCGAGCAGTGCCCGCGTGGCGTCGAGATCGTCGCACACATCCACATAGCCGACGCCGGCTTCGATCGCGGCTGCGAGGGTCGGTGGACCGAACCGGTAGAACGGGCCCACGCAGTTCAGCACGACGTCCACACCGCCGAGCAGGTCCACCAGTGCAGCCCGGTCGCTCACATCGAGTGCCACCGCGCGCAACTTGGACGAATCGAACTCCTTCACCACGGCCTCGACCGCTCCGGGGTCGAGATCTGCGACGATCACGTCATCGACCTCATCGAGATGGGTCAGCGTCTCCACCGCGACCCGACCGACTCCGCCGGCCCCGCCCAACACCGCAATCGTCGCCAATTCCCGCTCCTGTCATCGACCGCCGTGGGAAACAGGCATCAAACCTACGGGACCTCCACCGCGACCACCACCCGGGCTGTTGCCCGCCCGATACCCGAAGCTGCTCCAATGACCACCGCGCTGCGGCCCTCGAATCGCGTACCCATCATGTCCTCCTCGGACGGTTCGACCGGATCCCCCTACGGGCCTGTACATGTGGTTGGCCCACCTGGCGGGTTTCGGGACCGGGTTCAGCGGGCATGCCCATCAGCGCGGAGCGGGTGGGTTGCCATGCCCTGGTACCACTGCTCGAACAACGTCGACGACACCGCGTCGATATCGACGCGGTGCTCGGTGGGCTCACCGAGCAGATAGGCAACCGGAGCGACCAACTGCACCAACGCAAGTGAAGCCGCCAGGTCGACAGGCACCTGTGAGTGGAGCTCACCCGAACTCACCCCATCTGCCACGATGCCGCGCACGAGCGCGGCCAGTTCAGGGTGTGCTGCGTGGGGTTCGAGCAACGAGCCGTTGCGGATGAACTCCCGTGCCATCGCCATCTGAGCGGCATCGGCTCCGTTCCACGCATCGACAATCGCTGTGCGCACCGTGTCGAGTCGGGTGTACGCATCCGAGGTGTCCCCGGCGGCCAGACGCTCTTGGGCATCATCGGTGAGCCGGCGGTTCAACTCCCGCAGCAGCCCACCCTTGGAGCCGTAGATGCGAAAGAACGTGGCACGGCCGACCTCGGCACGTTCACAGATCGCATCGACGGTCACCTCGTCGTAGCTGCGTTCGGTCAGCAACTCACATGCCGCGTCGAAGAGGCGAACGGCATTGCGCTGGCGCCGTCCATTACGCCCGTCGGGCATAGATGCATGTCCGATTCGTGCATCGGACATTGACGGCGCACCGTTGCGCGCGTCGGGGGCGGTTGACGATCCGGTGTGGCCGTTCAACGCAGCGGGATGTTGTCGTAGTACGGGATCGGGATCTCGTCGGCCGATTCGAGGTCGCCGAGCATCGAGGTGGTCAGCGGATGCACGACCTGCGCGGAGGTGGCGACATCGATCACCGACGGAAGGTCCGCCTCGATGGCCCGTTCGAGTGCAGGGCCCAGTTCATCGACGTGCTCGACGTGTTGGCCGAAGGCACCGAAGCCCTCGGCAACCAGGTCGTAGCGGGTCGGAGCCAGCCGTGTGATCACGTCACCGTCGGGTCCGTAGACCGCGTGCTGGCCGTGGATCGACATGCCCCATGAGGAGTTGTTGAACACCACGGTGACGATCGGCAGACGGTGGCGCACCATCGTGTCCCACTCCTGGATGTGGAACCCGATCGCACCGTCGCCGGTCACCTGGATCACCCGACAGTCCGGGTAGGCGACCTGGGCCCCGATGGCCATGCCCTGACCGACTCCGAGATGCCCCTGGTAGCCATAGGAGATCGACTGCTCGAGGTCCACTCCTGCGCTTGCCCAGTCGATCCACACCGCGCTCTCACCGCCGTCGCGGACCAGGATCGATCCGCCCGGCAACCGGGTGGCGATCTCCTTCGCGACGCGGTGCGGGTGGATGCCGTCGTCCTCCATGGCGGCACCCTCGAAGAGCATGTCGCCGAAGTTGCGCAAACCGGTTGCCTGAGCAGCCCACCCGCTGTGGTCAACCTCGCCGAGACGCTCACCGATGGCGTCGAGGCCAGCGCCGAGGTCACCCAGAACCCCGACCTCGACAGGACCGAGGCGGCCGATCTCGGCTGGGTCGACGTGCAGTTGCACGATCTTGGCGCCGCCGACCATCTCCTGGAAGCCCCTCCCGCCGAGCAGCAACCCGAACGACGCGCCGACGAGCATGACCACGTCGGGTGGCCCCGCACCGATCATCGAGAGTCCTGCAAGTGAGGGAAGCACGCCGCCGTTGCACGGGTGTGGGCCGGGCAACATCCCGCGGGTGAGCGTGGTTGCGAACACCGGCATCGAGGTGGCATCCACCAGGCGTTCGAGAGCCGGGCCGACATCGGAGGTCATCGTCGCGTCACCCAGCACGATCACCGGTCGTTGCGCGCCCGCGATCAGCTCCACCGCAGCATCGATCACCTCGCTGCCGGGCACGGGGGGTCGCGCCGCGACCGGCGAACCGAAGGGCGGCACCACGGACCACTCGACCGGGGTGAACGCGACATCGATCGGCAGGTCCAACACCACCGGGCCGGGCACTCCCCCGGTGGCGTGACGGATCGCGAGTCCGACCAGGTCGGGAACCCTCTGGGGCGCATACGCGCGCTGGGCCCAGCGGGTGATCGGAGCGACCACACCGAGTTGGTCGAGCCGACCCTGCATCTCACCGGTCTCGGATTCCCCCAGCGGCGGTGAGCTGGTGATGACGACCACGGGGATCGAGTCGGCAGCGGCGTTGCTTATCCCTCCCACAGCATTGAACAGGCCCGGGCCCGCGGTCACCGCGGCAACGCCGACACGTCCGGTGCTGCGGGCGTATCCGTCCGCCGCATTGACCGCCGCTGCCTCGTGACGGCAGTCGACCAGTTCGATCCCGACGTCTCGACAGCCCGTGAGGAACGAATCGAGGTGCCCACCATGGAGAGCGAATACGACCTCCACACCGCCTTGGGCCAACGCCCACGCGGCCAGCTCACCACCGTTGGCCCTCGTGGATGCTTCAGATGATCCGTCGACCATGACTTTCCCCCTGGATTCAGCGCGAGTGGCCTCGTCGGGCTCGCGCACCCGTCGGCTGTTGACCTGGAAGCCGAATATAGTGAGACTTGAGTCTCAATTCAATAGGTTGTTCCTCGGCAACGATTAGCTGACCAACACAAAGAGATCCGCAACAGCGTCGACCCGCGCGGCGATCGAATATCCCGCCGCAGGGGTGAACAACGGGATCGGGGAGGTAGAACATGCGTGCAGCAGTGATGAGTGGTGGCGTCATAACCATCGAAGAAGTACCGGATCCGATACCGGCGCGGGGTCAGGTGGTGATCGCCCCCGATGCGACCGGAATATGCGGCAGCGACCTTCACGCCCGCGTCGTGTTCGCGGAGCTCGCGGAGAACAACCCCGAGATGGTCATGGCGATCATCCCCGGCCATGAGGTGGCGGGTGAGATCGTGGCGATCGGCCCCGACACCGACACCTCTCTGCGAGTCGGTGACCTCGCGACGTCCATCCCGTTCACCCCGGGCCAGCTCGCACCCGAGACGATCGGCCTCTCCCCCATCCATCCCGGTGGGTTGGCCGACCTGGTGGCCTTCGACGCGACGCGCACCTGGGCGCTCCCCAATGGGATGGACCCACGGCTGGGCGCGCTGGTGGAGCCGATCTCGGTGGCTGCGCACGCGCTCGCCCACGCGAGCGAAGAAGGACCGCTGGTCGTGATCGGGGCGGGCCCGATCGGCCTCGCGATCATCGCGGTGGCGTCGCTGGCCGGACGGGGCCCGATCATTGCGGTCGAACCATCCGTGCAGCGGCGGGACGCAGCCGCACGTCTCGGTGCGGATGCCACCTACGGGCCCGGAACCCCGATCGTGGAGCTACTGGCCGAACATGGCCACAGGGTCGCCACGATCTCCCCGCTACTCGACGCCGACCCGGGAGCCGCAACCATCTTCGAATGCGTCGGGCAACCCGAGGTGGTGCGATCGATCATCGCCGAGGTGCCATCGCACGGTCGGGTCGTGCTCGCCGGGGCGTGCAGCCATCCGGTGCAGGTCGACCCGTTGCAGCTGACCCTTCACGAGGCGACAGTGACCGCGAGCTTCGCCTACCGACCAAATGAGTTCCGAGCCAGCATCGAACTGGTCGCGTCACACCCCGACGTGTTCGGCCAGCTCATCACCAGCGACCGGCCGCTCGAAGAGACAGAAGGCGCGTTCGACGACCTGGCAGGCGACCCCCGCGAGCTCAAGATCCTGATCCACCCCAACCGGTGACCTTGATCAGACGGTGAGCTCATGCACGGTCGAGGGTCACGAACCGGCTCGGCCTGGTCTCGGCCACGTCGTGTTGCCGACCCGAAAGACCCGACGATGCGTCGGTGCGGCCGGCAACGATCAGCCCAGCCGAGATCGTCGGTGCGCTTGACGAGGTCGCGTCAACGCGCAGATTCGTTGGGCACAGCGGGCAGCGGCAGGTGACCCAGCGAGATCACCTCCGCGCGGCGGGTGCCTTCGGTGAAGACCGCTGCGGTACCGATGTGGGTCCCTCCAGCGAGCTCGATGAACCTCTTGAGCACGCTCTCGGTGGCGCCGCTGGACACGACGTCGTCCAGGATGATCACGAAGGCACCCCTCATCATCGCCAGCGATTCCTCGTCCATGTGGAGTTGCTGCGGGTCGCTGGTGACGGTCCCGACGTCCAGGGACACCAGGTTCGTCATGTACGGCTTGATCTCCTTCACGGCTACCGCAGCGGGAATGTTCGCCACCTCCGAGGTCGCCTGCAACAGACCCTCGGCCTTGCCGGCCGCCATCAGGATGACCGTGGCTTCCTTGGGGAACCTCGCAGCCAGCAGTTGGGCACATCTGCGGTTCAGCTCGGTCTTGCCACGCGGATTGAACAGGGCGATATCGGTGCCCTTGACGTTGACGATCGGCAACGACAACACGATGCCGCTGCCGTCGAGTTCCACGTTGTAGAGCCTTTGGGACATGGATCACTTCCAACTTTCGGATTCACACGCGAGGAAGGCCCCCGGACAGCGGCTGCTCCTGCGCGGAATCGACTTTGGGCGTCGAGTCGATCGTACGCGCCGCCCCGACCGCCGGCCTGCGGCGCATCATGTGCTGGATCAGGGCGACGATTCGACAGGTCGGCTGTATCGCAAGCTGGGGTGGGACTCAGAGTCGCTGCGGACACGAAGCACCCGCCAAGGCACTACAGCTCGACGTCGACTCCGACGGTCTTGCCGATCACAGCGAGCTCCTCGACGATCGCGTCGGCCATGTCCCACAGGTCCGGTACAAGTTCACGGCAGGCGACGAGACCCACATCGAGCGTGTCGCGGTAGCTCTGCACGGTGACGTTCAGCCCCTGACCGTCGACCACCGTGGACACCGGGTAGTAGTGCAACAGCTCCGCACCAGCGGTGTACAGGCTCTGGCGTGGCCCCGGAACATTGGACACCACCAGGTTGACCGGAGAGGTGAAGCGTCCGGTGAGCCTGAACGCGGTGCGCATGGCCGTGGCAAACACCGCTGGTGGGGCGAACTGGGTGAAGTCGGTCAGCTCCTCGGCCGGTACCGCATCGTGGAGTCCCTTGGCGCCGACCATCGACTCGTGGATCTTGTGGACCCGCTCCAGTGGGTCCGGCTCGTCGGTGGGCAGCCCGGCGAACATGGCCGACACCCGATTGGTCCAGCGCTGCTCCTCGTCCCCGGTGCGGATCGACATCGGGACCATCGCAACCAGCGGTTTGTCGGGCAGAGCGTCGTGGTCCTCCAACCAGTGCCGGAGACCTCCCGCGCACATCGCCATCACGACGTCGTTGAGCGTGACACCCGCTGCGTTCTTGACCGCTTTGACCGATGTCAACGAGATCGAACGGAACGCCATGCGACGGTGCGCCGAGATGGTGTCGTTGAACGGTGTCGGAGGTGCCATCGCGGACGGCAGTGGACCTGCCACCTCCCCTTCGGGTGAGCGTTCGCGCCCGATGTTGAGCAACGAGCCCACCGGCCCGCGCAGGTTCGACCGGAGTTGGTCCGCCGCGGCGACAAGTACCGGGTTGCGGGTCGCCGCGCCGATCTGGCGCACCGTGCGCGCACCCAGCACCATGCCCCGCCCGGGTTTGCGGATCAGCCCGAGAGCCGCACGTGCCAACACCGATGCATCGCTTTCGGGTGGCTGGGGTGTCCACTGCACAAGCTCGACGTCATCTCCGGGCCCACCGTCGGGATCCTCGTCGAGCATGAGGGTGAGCAGCTCCACACCCGACGCGCCGTCGACGGTCGCGTGGTGGAACTTGGTGAGGATCGCGAACCGGTCGTCGCTCAGGCCCTCGATCACGTAGCTCTCCCACAACGGGTGACGGCGATCGAGTGGACGACCGATTATTCGGGCTACGAGCTCGCCGAGTTGGCGGTCGGAGCCCGGCGGCGCGACAGCGGAGTGACGCACGTGGTATTCGAGGTCGAAGTCCGCGTCGTCTTCCCAGAAGGGATGATCGACACGGAACGGCACGTTGCGGACACGGCGCCTCAAGGGTTCCAGGCGGTGCACCCGGCGGCCGATCTCGTCGCGCCATGCAGTGAGTGGGTCGTAGTCGTCATCGTCGGGGCGGGCGAAGACCGACAGACCCGAGACGTGGCCGAACTGGGTGGACGTCTCCATGTAGAGGAACGTCGCATCGAGACCGCTCAGCTGCTCCATGACAAACCTCCGCGCTCGACGCGAACCCCGTGGACAAATCCACCACCACCGTACTGTCCGCACACCTGGGCAGATTCCGCGACCGGTTGACGCTTCAGGCGCAACGCCGTCGTGCCGACACCGGGTGACGACGACCCACCGAGCACGGCACGACGGGCACCCCCGGAACGTCCGCTTGAAGACTGCGGCGATCAGGCCCTGGCAACGGCCGCCCAACCGAGATCGTTGGTGCGCACCACCACGTCGTGGAAGTCGGCACCCTCGAGACGAGCACCGAGTGTGTCGGGGTCGATCGGCAGGTAGTTGTCACCCTCGTGGAACACCTCGAGATCCGCGCTGTGGACGCTGTCGCTGGCAACGAAGAGCCCACCGGGTTGGACCACCCGGGCCACCTCGACGTCGAGTTGCGGGGCTACGACATCCCACCAAGCGGCGTGGCCCGCACTTCGTAGCCGTTCGTCCAAGCCCGCTGTGGCCCGTTCGACATCGTCCCCTTCGCCGGTACCGGCTTCGACCGGCGCGGCGAAGACGGTCACCAGCTCACCGTTGCTGGTGCGTCGAATCGTCGCGGTGGTGATCTGCTGGTCGGGCACACCGACGGTGCGCGGCGGGGCCTCGCTACCAGCGCGCAGCTCCCGGTCCAGGGTGAGGAACTGGGCGAGACCGGTCTCGAGCACCTCACGTGCCGGCTCGGACAGTTCCGACGCGCCGTCGGAATCGACCGCGCGTACGTGTGGCATGCCACCCCGCCCGGAGCGGGTATGTCAGCTCGTCTCTATGACGGTATGCGTGATCTGGCCTGTTTCGACCCACGGGAGCAAGTGGCACTGATCGCACACCTGCTGCACCAAGTGTTTGCTGGGTTCCCTTGTGGGCGTGCTCGGAGGTCTGTCCGCAGCGGTTCTCCGCGCTCGGCCACGAGCGGGTCGGCGGCAGTGGCTCTGGAACTCGAAGGGCGCGCCGGGCACCCGATCAAGCTGGGCCCGCTCCGGAACATTTCTGAAGGGAAACAGCGGCCCCGTGACTTGGTATGGGTATGAACGAGCACACCTCAACCAGATCCGTTTCCCACCCGATGCCGCGGGAGGATCGAAACCTCCGCTCATCGAAGCGCATACCGTTGGTGCTCGCAGTGCTCGGCGCCATCGCGATCCTGGCGCTCGGGTGCATCCCAACACCCGATGGTGGTGGCACCGAACCGTCGGGCATCGAGCTCGTGGAGACCCGTGTGGTGAGCTACAACGGGCTCAGCGTCACCGCCGAGCTGTACCGCAACAACGACCTCGACTGCGGCAGGCAGGGCAAGTTCACCTTCGTTGTGATCGCGCCCGACAACGACGTCGCGGCCGAAGCTCCCCTGTGGGTGTTCCTGCACGGGGGAGGCGTCGGCTACTTCGAACCCGACGAGGACCCGAGCGACGGTGTCAACCCCGAGTACGTCGGCGGCGAGTCGATGAATGACGAGGAGTCGTTGACGGACCTCGTCAAGCGGGTGTACTCCAACGGCGACACGATCATGATGCGTCGGCTCGCGGAGGGCTGGCGGATCCTTGTGCCCTCGCTGTGCGACCACGACATGCACTCCGGCGAAGGCAACGACTATCCGAACAACCCGTACTACGGCACCGCGGGCGACACGGTCGACGGACTGGACGCGAACGTGGCAGCGCTCGAGTTCGTGGCCGAGCTGCGACCGACGACGTGGGTGGTGGTGCACGGCACGAGTGCGGGTTCGGTCGGCGCCTTCGCGCTCGCGCAGCGCATGCACGAGGAGGGGATCGACCTCAACGCGGCGATCCTGGATGCCTACCTCATCACCCCGAGGCTTCTGACGATCTTCGCAGCCGGGTACACGCCCCAGCAGCAAATGGACCCGGACTTCTCCTACCAGGCCGTGGTCGACAAGGTCGGACGCTTCGTGGACGTCGAGGGCGCCGACGGTATCTACCCGACCAAGGCAGTCGAGGTCGACGACTTCAGAGCGGTCCCACTGCTCGACGTGGTGGGTACCGCGGATCCGCACTGCAGTGGTGACGTGGCACCGGTCCCGGGGGTCCCGGCCGGGATGGGCAACTGCGAGTACGTGCACCAGGGCTTCGCGGACGCGATCGCCGCCCAGGACGACTCGCCGCACGCCGCGATCCTCGTCGAGGGCGCCGGACACGTTCCAACCAAGAACCCGAATCTGGTGAACTTGGCCGACGACGTGGACAACTGGCTCAACGGGGTGATCGCGGCCGATCCCGGCCACTATCCTTTCGGGTGAGCGGTCCGGAGGACTCGGCACCTGGATGGGCGACGACGATGGCTTCGAGGACTGGTACCGGTACAACCGGCCCCGGCTCGCGCGCTCACTCATCGTGGCATCGGGCGGGAACGTGGACGCGGCGGTCGACTCGACCGACGAGGCGTTCGTGCGCGCCCTCGAACGATGGCCGCGTGTCAGCCGGATGGACTCCCCCGCAGCGTGGACCTACCGCACCGCGCTCAACGTGTTGCGTCGCCGGTTCCGCCGTCGCGCATCTGAGGTCTCCGCGGTGCGCGCCCTGCTTTCGGCCGACCAGCAGGGCAACCGAGGCCACGAGTCGACCTTGGACCGCCTCGTGGTCTGGGAGGCGGTCGAAGAGCTCGGGGAACGCGAACGCACCGCTATGGCGCTGCGCTACGTCGGCGGTCTGTCCGAAGCGGAAGTGGGCACGGCGATGGGGCTGACCGAAGGCGGTGCGAGTGCCCTGTTGAGCCGTGCGCGCAAGGCGCTGCGGCGAACGCTGAGCGACGAAGAGGTGCGCGTTGTCTGAGCGTCCGGACCCCGTGTCCGACCCCCGCTACGATGATCTCACCGTCGCTCTGGGCGATGTGCTCGACGTGATCGAGATCCCTGCTACCCCCGGTGTCGAGGTCGTCCGAGGTCGTGTCCGTGGTCGTGTCCGCAGACGCCGCAGGCGCCGCGTCACGGCGGTTTCGTCGGTGTTGTGCGGTCTGGTCGCGCTCGCGGTGGTGGCCGTCGCCGTCGATCCGGGATCGGTGTCGGTTCAGACCCCACCCGCAGCTCCGAGCTTGTCGGTCGAATCCGGTGACGGCACCACCTGGGAATGGCACGACGACCCAGGGATCGTCGCCCGCGACGGATCGGAGTCCGGCTTCGCGATCTCCCGTGGAGCGGAAATCGAAGAGCTGGTGATCGTGCTCGGCGATTCCGAGCTGTGCGCCGACGCGACGACCTGCGCCCGCTCGACAGACCACTTCGACTCCGCTGAGTTCGAGGAGCTGATGGAGACCCCGTCCGAGGAGCTGCCAGCAGGGTTCGAGGTGTCGCCACCGACCTTGCTGGGATCCGGGTCGCCATTCGAGGGTGCCACGGTCGTGTGGATGCCACAGGTGACCGGCGACATGGGTCTGGGCACTCTCGATTACGGCAAGGTGGAGGGTCTCGCGGGCACACAGCACTTCGTTGGACGCGACAACGTGGAGACCCTCGTCTCGCGCATCGCGGCGATGCCCTTCACCGGACAGCTCGACCGTGTGCTGGTCGTGGGCACCGGCAGCGGCGGCTTCGCAGCCCTCGGAAACTATCCGGCCATCGAATCTGCCTTCGGCGAACCCGAGGTGTCGCTCCTTGTCGACACCGCACCGTGGTTCGACCCGGGCGACCTCGTTCGGCGTTGTTGGGCCAACCAGTTGGTCGCCACCTGGGGCCTGCGGCTCCCTCCCGGGTGGCCGGAGGAACTCGCCACCGGAGCCGAGGCGATGGGCAACATCTACCCGTACCTGGCCGACCGGTACCCCGACGCCCGACTCGGGTTCATGGCCGCCACCGACGACCTCCCGATGCGGCGCCTCCTCGCACAGACGAGCTCGGCGTGCCCCGAAGCCGCCCAAACTGGCGGGAACCTCACCGCAGACGACCCGGCCGCGGTCACTCCAGAGCAGTACACACAGGAGCTCGAATCGCTCTTCGCCGAGCTGGAGCTCCTCGGGCCGTGGACCACGCTGCACACGAACCCGTCACCAGCCGACCTTCCGGAAGAGCGGCCGTTGGTCCAGGCCCTGCGAGATCCCGGCGCCGAGGACGCCGCGGGGATCATCGAGTTCATCGACTCGTTCCGGGGCTGATCGGGCTCGCGGCACGGGGCATCGGCTGGGCGCCGTGTGCGACACGATGGTCCTGATCGAGCCATGTCGGTGGCCCGCGGTTCGAGTCCGACCATGTGCCGCCCGGCGAGTTCGGTGGGTGCGGTCCCAGTCGAAGATGACGCCTCCCTTGAGGTGAGGGTGTTACGCCGCATCGCCAAAATCCCCCGAAACACAAGCCGTACGAGTATTCGGCACCCTCAGGATTTGAACCTGCGACCTTCGGGTTATGAGGCGCTTGCGGGCCAT
>JBKEAI010000137.1:0-8508 GCA_047972145.1 Microthrixaceae bacterium | reverse complement strand
CTTGTCGTGCAGTGGGGCGCCGAATCCGACGCCGTGCTTCCCGACGCGCGACGACACGATGTCTTCCAGACCCGCGAATGCCCCGGCGACGATGAACAGCACGTTCGTCGTGTCGATCTGCAGGAACTCCTGGTGCGGGTGCTTGCGACCGCCCTGCGGCGGCACGGATGCGACCGTGCCCTCGAGGATCTTCAGCAGGGCCTGCTGCACACCCTCGCCGGAGACGTCCCGGGTGATCGACGGGTTCTCGCTCTTGCGCGCGATCTTGTCGATCTCGTCGAGGTAGATGATCCCCGACTCGGCCTTCTTGACGTCGAAGTCCGCCGCCTGGATCAGCTTCAGCAGGTTGTTCTCGACGTCCTCGCCGTCGTTACCGGCCTCGGTGAGCGCCGTGGCATCCGCTATGGCGAACGGGACGTTCAACATGCGAGCGAGGGTCTGCGCCAAGAGGGTCTTGCCAGAGCCGGTCGGACCGATCAGCAGGATGTTGGACTTGGCGAGCTCGACGTCGTCGGTGCCTGTGCGGGGCTCGTGGCGAATCCGCTTGTAGTGGTTGTAGACCGCCACCGCGAGGATCTTCTTGGCCTGTTCCTGACCGACGATGTAGTCGTCGAGGAACTCGTAGATCTCCTTGGGCCGGGGCAGTTCGGTGATCTCGAACTCGGAGCTCTCCGCCAGCTCCTCTTCGATGATCTCGTTGCAGAGCTCGATGCACTCGTCGCAGATGTACACACCCGGACCGGCGATCAGCTTCTTGACCTGCCGTTGGGTCTTGCCGCAGAAGGAGCACTTCAGCAGTTCGCCGCCCTCACCGAACTTCGCCACTGTGCTCCCCCGTCGCGCGCTGCGCCAGGGCATGTGCCCCGGTGATGTGTGCCCCCGCGATGTGTGTCATGAACCCACCATGGTTCCACATGGAGAGCCGTGGGTCGCCCATGTTGGCCCCGGGGCACCCGACCCACCGGGGGCCCGGCTCACTTGACCGGTGCGATGGGACCGCTGAGATCGGTGGCGTCCCGGGTGTCGATGACCTCGTCGACGATGCCGTATTCCTTGGCTTCGGCGGCGGTCATGACGTAGTCGCGGTCGGTGTCCTTGGCGATCCGCTCGGTGTCCTGGCCCGTGTGGTGAGCGAGCACGCCCTCGAGGGTCTCCTTGAGGCGGATTATCTCGTTGGCCGCGATCTCCAGGTCGGACACCTGCGCATAGCCCGACTGGGCGTAGGGCTGGTGGATGAGCACACGCGAGTTCGGTAGCGCGAGACGCTTGCCTGGCGCCCCCGCAGCGAGGAGCACCGCGGCGGCCGAGGCTGCCTGGCCGAGACAGATCGTGCTGATCTCGGGGCGGATGTACTGCATCGTGTCGTAGATAGCCATGAAGGCGTTTATGTCACCACCGGGCGAGTTGATGTAGATGCTGATGTCGCGGTCGGGGTTCTCCGATTCGAGGAACAGCATCTGCGCGCAGATCAGGTTCGCCACGGTGTCGTCGATGGGCGTGCCCAGGAAGATGATGTTCTCGCGCAGCAGGCGCGAGTAGAGGTCGGAGTAGCGCTCCCCCCTGCTCGTCTGCTCGATGACGTTGGGGACCATGTAGCTGAAGGGCTGGCCTGGAAGTGCCTCTGCCGGGTCGTTCACTGTCTCACTCGGTTTCTTCGTCGGGTTCCTGGTCTGTGCTGTCGTGATCGTGGGCCTCGTCGCCATGGGCCTCCTCACCATGGGCTCGGTCGCCCTGGGCTCGGTCGCCATCGTCATGGTCAGCTTGGTCGTGATCGCCGTGGTCGTGGCCTTCGTGATCGTGATCGTGGACGGCCTCTTCGAGTAGCTCGGCGGGGATGGGAAGGCCGTCGGGATCCACGATCGTGGAGTGCTCCACCAACCACTCCATCGCCTTGCGGTTGGAGATCTCCGATCGTACAGCCGAAAGCTGCCCACCGGCGCGCAGCTGCTCCATGCCCTCCTCGATCGACAGCGGTCCCGAACCGATCATCGTGGCGACCTCGTCCTCGACCTCCCGGTCGGAGGCCTCGAGGCCCTCCGCGGCCACCACGGCACGAAGCCCAAGATCCACCTTGACGCCCTCCTCGGCGGCCTCACGCAGCTCGGCAGCGAAGGACTCGGGGTCCTTGCCCATGATCCGCAGGTAATCCTCCATCGCGATGCCGCTCTGGGCGAGCTGCGAGGTCATCGTCTGGAGGCGTGCCTGGAAGTCGGCACCGATCATCGCCTCGGAGGGTTCCAGGTCGACCAGCTCCCCCACCGCCGCGCCCACGCGGGCGCGCACCGAGCCCCGGGTCTGCTCGGCCCGGCCGGACTCGAGGCGCTCGCGGACATCGCTGCGGAAATCCGCGACCGTGTCGAACTCGGTTGCGTCGGAGACCCACTCGTCGGTGAGCTCGGGCAACTCGCGCTCCTGGACGCCGTGCACCTTGATCTCCCAGTCGACACCGTCCTCGTCGTCGGGGTCGGGATGCGCCGCACCGAACGCGACCTCGTCACCGGCGGACACCCCGAGAAGCTGCTCATCGAACGCGGCGACGACCGCACCCGAGCCGAGCAGGTAGCTGTAGCCCTCCGCCTCGAGGCCCTCGAGCACCTCGCCGTCGCGCGAACCCAACAGGTCGATCGTCACGTAGTCGCCCTCGTTGGCCTCGCGGTCCACGTCGACCAGTTCGCCGTACTGGGACCGCAGGCGATCCACCTGCTCTTCGATCTCGTCTTCGTCGACCTCGGGCGAAGGAACCTCCACCCGCAGGGAGTCATAGCCCTCGATCGTCACCACGGGGCGTACCTCGACGGTCGCCTCGAAGGTGATGTCGCCCGCTTCCTCACCAGAGGTGATGTCGAGCTCGGGGGGTGCGACGACGTCGACGTCATGTTCGATCACAGCCTTGGCGTACTGCTCGGGCAACTCGTTGCGCAGCGCCTCACCACGGGCGTAGCCGGGCTCGATCTGACGTTCCAGGAGTTTGCGGGGGGCCTTGCCGGGACGGAACCCGGGGAGGCGGACCTCCTTTGCGATCTCCTTCCACACGAGGTCAAGTGCGGGCTCGAGCTCCTGCTCGTCCACGTTGACAACGAGCTTCACCTTGTTGCCCTCGAGGGGCTCGACTGTGCTGTTCACAGTCGGGAGAGGTTAGAGCGTACGGACGGCCAGACCACAGCCCCACGGGTGCTTGCAGCGGTTGGGAGAGCTCTGGGTGACCTACCGTCGTGCCATGTACTCACACCGCAGTCGACACTCGGTTGGCTCCTCGCTGTCTTTCGCTTCGGTGCTGTCGATCCTCTCCGCAGGATCGGTGGGATCGATGCTCTCGTTCGCCTCAGCAGGGTCGATCCTGTCGGTCGGGTCCGCCGGATCGATCCTCTCGATCGGCTCTGCGGGGTCGATCCTGTCGATCGGATCAGCCGGATCGATCCTCTCGATCGGTTCTTAGGGTGGGATCCTCCAGAGAGGCGGTGGGCCTGGCACCCCGGGCGGCGCCGGTTCTGTTGTGGCGACCCCGATGTCGCCCGTTAGGGTTGGCGACCGCCCGTGAGGGCGACGGGACGTGGCGCAGCCTGGTAGCGCACCTGCTTTGGGAGCAGGGGGTCGGGAGTTCAAATCTCCCCGTCCCGACGGGTAGCCACCCATCAGGAGCCACCACCGGAGGCGGCATCTGGGCCACAATGTGCGCCCGGGACCGTTCTCCGACGGTGTTGGCCGCGAAACGCACGAGGGGTTGAACCAATGCTCAAGAGCAAGCTCAGGATACTGGTCGTGCTGCTGGGGGCGATCGCCGTTGTCGGCGGTGCCTGTAGCAGCGACGACAGCACCGACTCCGCCAGCGACTCCGGCGATTCGGGTTCCCAGGAGGGCGGGTGTTCGATCGCCGAGACCGACGACGGCCTCGAAGCGTTCCTGGTGCCCCAGAACTGCCCGACCATCCAAGAGGCGGTCGATTCGGCGCAATCGGGCGACCTGGTCCTGATCGACAAGGGCACCTACAACGAAGCGGTCGACGTGTCCACGCCGGACATCACGGTCCGCGGAGTGGACCGCAACGAGGTGATCCTCGACGGTGAGTTCGAGCTCGACAACGGCATCCGCGTGATCGACACCGACGGCGTGGTGGTCGAGAACCTGACCGCCCGCAACTACCTCTCCAACGGCTTCTACTGGACCGGTTCGGACAACTACCGCGGCTCGTATCTGACCGCGTACCGCAACGGCGACTACGGCATCTACGCGTACGACGCGTACAACGGCCAGTTCGACAACTCCCTCGGATGGGGAAGCCCCGACGCGGGTTTCTACATAGGCGAGTGCTACCCGTGCAACGCGGTGCTCGACAACGTCGACTCGCAGTACAACGGGCTCGGCTACTCGGGCACCAACTCCGGTGGTGACCTCTACGTCGTGAACTCGAGCTTCTCGAACAACCGTGCCGGCATCGTGCCCAACTCGGGTTCCTACGAGCTGTGCTACCCCAGCCGCAGCACGACCGTCGCGGGCAACACAGTGTTCGACAACAACTACACCGAGGGTCCCGGCATCGACGTCTCCCTGCTGGCCCAGGGCAACGGGATCCTCGTCGCCGGCGCGGTCCGATCCGACATCACCAAGAACCTGGTGTACAACCACGAGCGCACGGGAATCGGCCTGGTGCCGTTCCCCGAGGAGGACGCCAACGATCTCGCGCCTGCCCGTGAAGCCTGGGACACGCCCTGCAACGACGTGCGCGACAACGACATCCCGCCTATCCCCGACGCAGAGTGCAAGGCGATCGACGGGCTCCTCGAAGGGTGCGTCGTGATCTGGTCGCCCTGGGAGAACAGGGTGACCGACAACGTCGTGGAAGGTTCCGGCGTCGCGGACCTGGCGGTGTCGACGGTCGACCTGCTCAAGACCGGCGAGACCACAGACAAGTTGGAGAACTGCTTCTCGGACAACACCTTCGCCACATCCGCGCCGGCCAACCTGGAATCACTCGCACCCTGTACCGGAGCGGGTGATGGCGGCAACTGGAGCGACAACGAGCTCGACCTGATCGGTCTGTTCACGAACCCGGCACCCGAGCCCGAAGAGAACCTCTGGCAGACCACGCCGGAACCACCCGCGCAGGACAACATGCCCGACGCCACCACCTCGGCGCCTGAGCGCTTCACCGGGCCCGAGATCCCCGACATCGACTCGATATCGGTTCCGACCAAACCGGCCTGATCCCGGTGGCGGGCACCGGGAGCAGATCTGGTAGGACCGACTCGCGAACCGCTCTGGCGGCCGCGGCGGTGCTCGTGTCGGTGGGTCTGCTCGGCGCGCTCGCCCTGGGTGCCAGCCGCACCGGAACCTCGACCGATGCCGAGGGTATCGACGGCGGCGCTCTCACCGGCGATCCGCTCGGCACCTATGCCGAGCGGCGGGAATCCGACACCCTGTTCCTCGACGGCGCGCCTGGAGCAGACCTTGGCGAACCCGCCCGTTGGACAGGGCCACAGGGGCGCACCGGGCAGTTCGTGGCGACCTGCACCTACAGCCATTCGGCATCCGATGACCCGATCCTGCACTACGGGTTCCCGGGTCGCTCGCACCGTCACGACTTCTACGGTGCGCAGGCCACAGACGCCTACTCGACCGTCGAGGACCTACTCCTCGACGACTCGACCACATGCGACAAGTCCGCTGACTCCGCCGCCTACTGGCAGCCGACCCTCTTCGATGGCGAAGAGGTGGTCGTGCCCATCGAGGTCGCTGCCTACTACCGGGCAGCGCCCGGCGTGGATCCCACCTCGGTGGTGCCGTTCCCCTTCGGCATCGAGTTGATCGCCGGCGACATGACCACCACCAGCGCGGATGACATGACCGAGGCTGCGGGCTGGACCTGCGGCAGCTCCACCCGTCTCGCCACAGAGCCACCGAACTGCCCGCAGACAGCGCCGCTCACGATGGTGTTGACCTTCCCCGACTGCTGGAACGGCGAGTCGCTGCGCAGCGAGGACTTCGTGTCGCACGCGGTCTACTCCGCCGACGGTGAATGCCCCGAGGGCTATCGGGTGAACGTCCCGCAGCTCACCATGGCGATCAAGTACCCGATCAGCGGTACCGGCCATGAACTGTCGCTCGCATCGGGCAACGTGCATTCGGCGCACGGCGACTTCTTCAACTCGTGGGACCCTGAAGGCCTCGCCCGTGAGGTCTCCATGTGTATCAACCGGGGTGCGGTGTGCGACCTGGTGTCCAACCGTGACGAGGACGGCCCCTTCTTCACCGAGTAGCCCCTTCTTCACCGGGTAGCCGGTGCCCCAACGCGGCCGCCCGGTAGCCTGTGGCACCCGCCAGCCCTCCCCGAGCCGACCTTGAACGAGACAGGGCACTGACAGCGCGGATCCGTTCAAGTTCGCGGGAACCCAGGGGGCGGTCGCTCACTCGACGACGCGGATCCCCCCGACCATGCCTTTGGTCTTGGTGCCGTGCAGGGTGCAGTAGTACGCGAAGTCGCCGACCTCGTCGAAGGTGACTGAGCCGGCGTCGTCGGGCTTGAAGTCCTCGGCGGGGATATCGGGGAAGGCTCCCTCGGCGACCGGTACCACGTCGTGCACGTTGCGCCCGTCGTTGGTGAAGGTGACCGTGGCACCCTTGGTCACCTCGATGTAGGGCTTGCGGAAGTTGTTGTCGACAGCCTCGACATCGACGGTGTCCGAGCCGGTCTCATCCGCGAAGTCCTTGCCCTCGAGGTCGACTTCGGAGTCGGACTTCCCGGAACTCCCGCCCGGATCGCTCTCACCGCAGCCTGCGGCAGACCCTGCGACCACGAGGGTCAACACAGCCGCCAAGGTACCAACCGTTCGCCTGTTCATGAAACGGACCCTACGCGCTGACCTCCCCGGTTCTGCATTCCAAGACCGGCGATTCAGCGACGCCGGGGTACCCAGGGACCGACGAACCAGACCCATCTGGGCACACACCTCACAGCCCTCAGGTGTCGAGTGCTCCGAACCGGCTGCCGGCACTGGAGCGGCGCTGTGGAATCGGGACTGGCCGAATCACCCTGCTACCGTCTCCCCCGACCACATCCCCGCAACACCCCGAAACCCCTGGGGCGCTCGCGGACAGGTCGCAGAGCCTGAAACCCTTGGGAAACAAGAGGATCAGGCCCTTCGCGGGTGTAGCTCAATGGCTAGAGCTCCAGCCTTCCAAGCTGGCTATGCGGGTTCGATTCCCGTCACCCGCTCGATGGCAGACACGAACACTCCCACCACCAGCACAGAGACCACCAACAGCGACACCACCGACCGCGACGCCACCACGGAGTTTCCAAGCGACGACGAGGCACGCAGCGTTCTCGAACGCCTCAAGGCGCTGCTGGACGAGCACGACCCGTCGACCGAGTCCGCGCAGGAGTTCCGCGGGCACCAGTACGACGCCGGGCTCGCCTGGGTGCACCACGAACCCCACGCTGGCGGGATGGGAGCCCGTCCCGACCTTCAGTCACATGTGGAGCGGCACCTGCATGCTGCTGGTCTGTCCATACGCCGGCCGGTCGAGTTCTTCGTGTACCTTGCCGGCCCCACCATCGCCACCCATGGCACCGAGGAGCAGTGCGACCGGTTGCTGCGCCCGATGTTCACCGGCGAGGAGCTGTGGTGCCAGCTCTTCAGCGAACCCGGTGCCGGCAGCGACTTCGCAGGCCTCGCGGCCTCGGCGGTGCGCGACGGCGACGAGTGGGTCGTCAACGGCCAGAAGGTCTGGAACACGCTCGCACACCTCGCGGACCGCGGGATGCTGGTCACGCGCTCCGATCCCAACGCCCCCAAGCACAAGGGAATGACCTACTTCGCGCTCGACATGCGTGCGCCGGGCGTCGAGGTGCGTCCGCTGCGCCAGATCACCGGCGAGGCCGAGTTCAACGAGGTGTTCCTCACCGACGTACGGATCCCCGACGCGCACCGCCTCGGCGAACCGGGGCAGGGCTGGCAGGTCGCCAACTTCACCCTGAACAACGAGCGGGTGGCGATCGGCGGCAGCGCCCAGCCCCGTGAGGGCAGGCTGGTCGGGGTGGTGGCAGAGGTCTGGCGCACGCGCCCCGAACTGCGCACCGCCGACCTGCACGAGCGGCTGCTGCGGCTGTGGGTGGAGGCCGAGGTGGCCCGGCTGACCGGCGAACGGCTGCGACAGAAGCTGGCCCGGGGGGTGCCCGGACCCGAGGGCGCGGCGATGAAGCTCTCCTTCGCCCGGATCAACCAGCAGCTGACCGGACTGGAGCTGGAACTGCTCGGCGAGGACGGCCTGCGCTACTCCGACTGGACGATGGTGCAGCCCGAACAGGTGGACTTCACCGGTCGCGACGCAGGGTACCGCTCCCTGCGGGCCAAGGGGAACTCGATCGAGGGTGGGACCTCGGAGATCCTGCGCAACATCGTCGCCGAACGGGTGCTCGGGCTCCCCGCGGAGACGCGGGTGGACAAGGACGTACCGTTCCGGGAGCTGAGCCGATGACCGATCTGCTGACCACCGACGTCGAGGAGGACC
>JBKEAI010000112.1:0-3357 GCA_047972145.1 Microthrixaceae bacterium | reverse complement strand
GCTGGTCGACCTTGCGGCCCGCCAGATCGAGGGGAAACGTGATGTTCTCCCCGGCGGTGAGCGTGGGCAGCAGGTTGAACTGCTGGAACACGAACCCGATCCGCTCCCTGCGCAACAAGGTGAGCTGCTTCTCGTTCATGGCTGTGATGTCGACGTCGCCGATGATCACCTGGCCCGCCGTGAGGCGGTCGAGGCCCGCTGCGCACTGCATGAGGGTGGACTTTCCCGAACCCGAGGGACCCATGATCGCGGTGAACCGGGCCGGTTCGAAGCCGACTCTGATGCCGTCGAGTGCCCTGACCTCGTTGTCGTCACGGCCGTAGACCTTGTAGCCGCCGAGCACCTGGGCGGCCCAGAGCTGCTGTGTGGGGACGACGGGCTGGTCTGGGGCGCTCACGACCCCACGTTAGGTGGTGACTCCACCACAACAGCCGCACCTTCCCGGTTCCGGGACACTGGTGGTCAGATCGAGGCGAGGTCCACCAGCAGTGGCACCAGTTGGTCCGAGGCTCCCAGGTGGTCCGTGAGATGGATCGACGCGTTCGGATGGCGGTCGCGGGCATCGCCGACGATCGACGGTATGTCGACCAGGACGTGGTTGCCCGGATGCAGGAAGCAGGGCACGATCACGATGCTGGGGACGCCGTCGGCCACAGCGGAGTCGATCGCGTCGGAGATCGCCGGTTCGGCGATCTCCAGGTAGGCGCCGCGGGTGTCGAGCCCACTCGCCGTAGCCACCTCACGCACGAGTCGCTCGTGTTCGTGTTGGGCGAGCGCGTTGCGGCTCCCGTGCGCCACGAGGATCGTGGCCTGCGAGCTGGTCATCGCGCCACGGTACGGTGCAGCGCCGTGGCTGACTATGCTCCTGACCCCGGCGGTGCTCCTGACGCTGTTGGTGCTCCGGACGCTGTTGGTGCTCCTGACGCTGTTGGTGCTCCTGACGCTGTTGGTGCTCCTGTTGCGGGTTGTCGTACGGGAGGAGGCACAACCAGTGGCTCGACCATCGCTGACGAACAGGGTGATTCACCGAGCGCAGTGGGGGTGGGACCACACCCTCTGCCTTGGCCGACGGACGAGCGCTATGACCCGGAGTTGCTGCGCGACGGCGATCGTCGCAACGTCGCGGACGAGTTCAGGTACTGGCACATCGATGCGATCGTCGCGGAGCTCGACCGGCGACGCTTCGGATACCACGTCGCGATCGAGAACTGGGAACACGACTTCAATATCGGCACCGTGGTGCGCAACGCGAACGCGTTCGGTGCAGCGGCTGTGCACATCGTGGGTCGCCGCCGCTGGAACCGCCGCGGCGCGATGGTGACCGACCGGTACTGCCACATCCAGCACCACCCCGACGCGGCCTCGCTGGTGCACTGGGCCGAAGTCGAAGGGCTCGAGATCGTGGGCATCGACAACGTGGCCGGCGCGGTCCCGTTGGAATCATCGCCGTTGCCACAGCGGTGCGTGCTCGTGTTCGGCCAGGAGGGCCCCGGGCTGTCAGCGGAGGTGCTCGATGCATGCGGGCAGGTCCGCTCGATCACGATGTACGGCTCGACCCGGTCGGTCAACGCAGGTGTCGCCTCCGGCATAGCGATGCACGCCTGGCTGGCCGACCACGCTCGCGCCTGAGCCGGCGGCGTCGGGGCACCTCCAGGTGCGAGACGGATCCTCAGTCGGCGGACTCGACGGTGAAGCCGACCTCCTGGCCGTACGCGATCTCCAGGTTGTGTCCGTCGGGATCAGCGATGATCCCCCAGTAGCCCACGGGCGGCCCCGCATCGAAGGGGCCGAGCACCTCGTGGCCGGCATTTGCGGCCCGTTCGAGGATTCGCTCCACCTCGACGCTGGAGCCGACTCCCACCCCGAGATGCGACCACCCGCCGAGGCGATGGTCGACCTTGCGCTCCAACAGCACCACCACGAACGGTCTCGTGCGGTCCGAGATCCACGCGACGCGCTGGCCGGGCTGACCGCGCTCGTGCACCACCTCCATCGAGGCGTACTCGGCGTAGAACGCGATGCTCGCGGCCATGTCGCTCACCGGCAGCGCCACGTGCGTTAGGCCGAGGTCGATCGGGTGCTCGCCGGGGTCCATGGGCCCCTCGGCCGGGTCGTATCGATGCTCGGCACTCACCGCGCCGACGTTAGAGCTTCGGGCACGCGTGGCGGTGCTCCCGCGTCCGAGCCGCGTGGGTGGTTCGAGCCGCATGGGTGGTTCGAGCCGCATGGGTGGTTCGAGCCGCGTGGGTGTCTCGAATTGCTTGCGTGACTCAAGTACCTGTGAGTGAGTCACGCAGGCTCAATACGGCCTTGGGTGACTGAGAGGTGGAACTTGAGTCGATGGGGCGGTCTGCAGCGGATCGTGGATGACAGGTTGATCGCGCTCCGGCGGATTGCGAGGAAACCCGGCGCTGCCGCTGTCCGATCAACGGGCCAGCCAGCCTCCGTCGACTGTGAGGATCTCGCCGGTGGTGAACGTCGACGCATCCGAGGCCAGGTAGAGCAGTGCACCGTCGAGCTCGCGGAGCTCACCACCTCTGCCCATCGGCGTGTTGCGGTTTATGAAGTCCAGGCTCGCGGCATCCTCGAACATCTGCTCGATGGTCATCTCGGTGGGGAACCAGCCGGGTGCGATCGCGTTCACCCGCACACCCTTGCGGGCCCAGTCCGCGCCGAGGGCCCGGGTGAGGTTGACCACCGCTCCCTTGGCGGCGCAGTAGGACACCTCCTTGATCGGCGCTGCCCCCACCGATCCCAGGATCGACGCGATGTTCACGATGCTCCCGCGGCCCGTCTCAAGCATCGACCGCCCGACGAGTTGGCTCAGGTGGAACACGGCCACCAGGTTCACCTCCATGGTGAACATGAAGTGCTCGAGGGTTTCGTCCTCGGCGGGGGCAGGGGTGCCGTAGCCGGCGTTGTTCACCAACACCTCCACCGGGCCGACCTCGGCAGCGCAACGCTCGATGAGGCGTTCGCGGTCCGCAGCGTCCGCTAGGTCGGCCGGGATCACGTGCGTGCGCTCGCCCAACGATGCGGCGAGCTCTTCGAGGCGCTCTGCGCGCCGGGCGGTGATCACCACCTGTGCTCCGGCGGCGTGCAGCACGCGGGCGAACCGGTCACCCAGCCCCGAGGACGCGCCCGTCACGAGCGCCACCCGGCCCGAGAGGTCGAACAGCTCAGCCGGAGTGGGTGCTCCCATCGGACCGGAGGACGGTCCGTCGACGTGCTGGGGTTCCGGTTCGGGCGCGGACGTAGAAGCCATGCGGCGAACGTACCAGCCGACTCAGGTTCGACATCTCAGTCAGCCACGGTTGTATTGCGCGCCGGCGACTCACTAGCGGGTACTTGAGTCAC
>JBKEAI010000098.1:0-2213 GCA_047972145.1 Microthrixaceae bacterium | reverse complement strand
ATCGAATCGAGCAGCGCGACCTCGCCGAAGTAGGCCCCCGGACCGACCCGGGCAACCACCTCGCCGTCCTTGACGATGTCGACCTCGCCGTCGATGATCATCGCGAACTCCTGGCCGAGGTCACCCTGGCGCATGACGGTGCGGCCTGCTTCCACGTGGACTTCGTCCGCGAGGCGGTCAATCTCCGCGAGCTGGTCCTCGGAGCATCCAGCGAAGATCGGCAGTGAGCGGAAGTGGGCCTTGGTGTCGTGGTTGTCCCTCGGTGCGTTCACGCGCCGAACAATAACCAGATGTGCGAGCATCTGCCGGTGCAATACACGGGACCCACCGAAGCGGATCAGCCAACCATCCGGCCCGGGACCGTCGTGGTCACGGGCGCCGCACGCGGTATCGGCGCAGCGGCAGCAACGCTGTTGGCGCAAGGGACTGCGGGTGGTTGCCGGGCGGAACACGTCGCGGTGCTCGACCGTGATCGTGACGCTGCCGCCGAGGTGGCGGAGTCGATCGGTGGGACCGCATTGCCGGTCGACGTCGCGGATGCAGATGCGGTGCAGCAGGCGTTCGCCGGTCCCATCGCCGACCTGCCTCCAGTGACCGGCCTGGTCAACAACGCCGGGGTCGGCAACCTCAGGTTGCTCGAGGACTACACACCAGCGGAGGTGGACCTGATCTGGTCGGTCAACGTCGGAGGTACCTACAACTGCCTGCGCGCCGCGGCCCCAGCGCTGCGAGCCAACGGTGGTGCAGTGGTGAACGTCGCCAGCGTGTCTGGTGTGAGGCCGACGAGGGGAGAGGCGCCGTACTCCGCGGCCAAAGCGGCGGTCGTGGCGTTGACCAGGTCTGCGGCTCTGGAGTGGGCACCGTTGGTGAGGGTCAACTGCGTGTCACCGGGTTTCATCCGGACCGACCTCAACGAGGTGCTGGCCGCCGACGACGCCTGGCGTGGCGAGATCGAGTCGCGTACCCCGGCGCAACGGCTCGGTACCGCACAGGAGACCGCTGAGCTGATCGTGTTCCTGTTGTCGAATCAGGCGACGTACATGACCGGCCAGAACCTCGTCATCGACGGTGGTTCGATGCTCTCCAGCAAGCAGATGGACCCTCTGTTCGACCAACTACTCGAGTAGTTCCTGATCGGGCGGTGCGCTTCAGGCAAGGCGATGGCTGGTCGCTTCACCCATCCCCGGTCGGCAGCGGGCGTTGCATCCAGATCGTCGCGTTGGGGTTGTCGTTGTAGTTCTCGATCTCTTGGTAGCCGTGCGAGCGGTACATCGCCACAGCCGCCTCGAGGGCGTGCATCGAATCGAGTCTCGCGGTGTGGCATCCCAGTTCGATGGCCGCCGCCTCGAGTGCTTCGAGCATCGCCCTTCCCAGCCCCTGACCCTGATGCGACGGAGTGATCCACATGCGTCGTATCTCCGCGACTCCCGGCCGGATCACCCAGACTGCTCCGCATCCGATGGGTGTGGATGGATCGGTGGTGGTGTCATACGCGACCAGAAAGCGCCCGTTGGGTGCCTCGAAGGAGCCTTCGGGCGGCGGCGAGTCGGTGCTGATGTCGAAGCCGTCGGGCACCGTGTCCACGAGGTGCGCCGTGTACTGGGTGAGCATCGCCTGCGCATCACCCGATCCGGGGTTGCTTGTTCGGAACCTCACCGAAGGCCGGTTCATGAGCGTGTCCCTTCAGGTGAAGTCGCCTGCGGTGTGGCGGAGCTTTCTGAGCAGGCCGAAGAGCTGCTCCAGGTCGGCCGTGTCGAGGCCGGTTGTGGCGAAGACCTGCTCGTTCAGCAGGCGGGTTGCTCGTCGAGCGATCCTTCGTCCGCTCGTCGTCAGCGTTGCCAGGGTGGCCCTCCCGTCATCGGGGTGGGGTTGCCGGCGGACGAAGTCGTCGGCCTCGAGGCGGTCCACTGCGTTCGTCACGCTCGCAGGGTGCACCTGCAACCGCTCGCCGATCTTGCCAAGTGGAAGTGCGCCCGAGGAGGAAAAGTCGAGCAATACCAACAGCTCGTAGCGTGCGAACGTGAGGTCCAGATCGCGCAGGACAGCGTCGATCCGGGCCTGGAAGATCTGGTCGACCCGCACGATCGAGGTCACTATCGCCATGCCGTCGGCGGCCTCGCCCCAATCGTGGTCGACCCACTGACGCCGTGCCTCCTCGATCGGATCGAAGTCCAACACCCGACGACTTGTCATGTTCCGAGACTACGGGCCAC
>JBKEAI010000048.1:0-8522 GCA_047972145.1 Microthrixaceae bacterium | reverse complement strand
CTCAGTCGTCAGTTCGGCGTACCACTCGCCGATCTCCGTCTCGAGTCGCCCGACCCGAAGGCTGTCGAGCTCGTGCCAGAGGAGCTGGCACGAGCCCACACGATCCTGCCCCTCAAGTTCGAAAACGATCGCCTACAGGTGGTCACCGCGGATCCCTACGACACCGAGGCGATCCGTGCGATCACGTACCACGTAGGCAAGGTGGCGTTGCGCATCGGCGCTCGCAGCGACATCGAACGACAGCTCGACAGGGTCTACAACGTGCTCCAGGCCGCCGACGAGCACATCCGTGCCTTCGAGCTCACCTATGACGAACCCGGTCATGAACCCCGCGGAGAATCCACGTTCAAGGTGGACGAGAACGCGCCTGTGGTTCAGGTGGTCAACCGCGTGATCACACAGGCTGTCCGCCAGCGGGCTTCCGACATCCACGTCGAGCCGACCGATCAGGACGTCTCTGTCCGGTACCGAATCGACGGCGCGATGACCCCCGCGATCTCGCTTCCACACCGGATGGGCCCGGCGGTCACCAGTCGCATCAAGGTGATGGCCGAGCTCAACATCGTCGAGCGTCGCCGCCCCCAGGACGGCCAGTTCGGGGTCAACGTGGATGGCCGCCCGATCGACTTCCGTGTGTCGGTGGTGCCGACGGTGCACGGTGAGAAGACCGTGCTGCGTCTGCTCGACAAGACCAAGTCGCTGATCAGCCTGAGCGACCTGGGCATGTCGGGCGAGGTGGTCGAGAAGTTCACCCAGATCGTCAGCGCCCCTCTGGGGATGCTCCTGTGCACAGGGCCGACCGGTTCTGGCAAGACGACGACCCTCTACGCGACCCTCAACGAGGTCCGCGACGAGACAAAGAACATCGTCACGATCGAAGACCCCGTCGAGTACCAGTTCGACGGGATCACCCAGATGCCCGTGATCGGGGGCACCCTGGGATTCGCAGACGGTCTGCGGGGGATCCTGCGCCAGGATCCCGACACGATCCTCGTCGGTGAGATCCGCGACGAAGAGACCGCCAGGATCGCTATGCAGGCTGCCCTCACAGGGCACCTCGTGCTGTCGTCGTTGCACGCGGTGGATGCTGTGGCCGCGGTTCACCGCTTCACCGACATGGGTATCGAGCCGTTCCTCGTCTCCTCCGCGCTCAGCGGTGTAGTCGGCCAGCGACTGCTGCGCCGGGTCTGTTCTTCGTGTGCGACGACCTACACCCCGAATGCCACCGAGGCACGCATGCTCGAGCAGTACTCCAGCATCACCCCGATGTGGACTCACGGAACCGGCTGTGAGATGTGCTCAGGCACCGGGTACCGCGGTCGCGTGGGTGTGTACGAGCTCCTCAGGTTCAGCGACACGATCCGCGACCTCGTGGTCGCGAGGGCGAGCCACCACGAGGTAAAGGCCGTGGCGATGGAAGAGGGTATGCGCACGATGCAGCAGGAGGCATTCGACCTGGTGGCCAAGGGCGTCACCACCGTCGACGACGTGTTGCGCAGCGTCTATGCAGCGGGCATGGAGACCGCCAGCGGGCCGATCGGCGAGCTCGAACCCGGCAAGTCGGAGCTACCCGCGGCGAAGAAGCAGATCGAGGAGTCATCCAACGGACAGTCATCTGCCAACGGACAACTCACCGACTCCGGCGGTAGGGTTGTCGTGGACACAGAGGGCGCCATACCCACCGGACCATCCACGGTGGGAGCATCGGCATCGGGTGAGGCGTAGACATGACTGCGACGCAATCGAAGTACCGCTACGAAGCTGAGACCCTCGACGGTGAGCGGGTCAAGGGTGAGATCCTGGCAGCATCCGCGCACGTTGCACGCAACGAGCTCGCGGTGCAGGGGATGCGGGTCCACAAGCTCTCCGAACGCAAGGGCCTCAGCGTCGAGATCACCAAGCAGAGGGTGCCTCTGGTCGAGATCATGCACTTCTCGCGCCAGATGGCGACTTTCCTGCGTGCTGGTGTGCCGGTCACCGAGGCGATCGCGAACCTGCGCGAGGATGCTGAGAACAAGCGGTTCAAGGAGATCCTGGGCGACGTGCTCGACCGCGTCGCCGGTGGTCGTTCGCTCACCGAGTCCCTCGACAACCACGCGGATGTGTTCCCGCCCTACTTCATGGCGTTGCTCGGCTCGGCCGAGCTCACCGGTCGGATGGATGAGGCGTTCGACCAGCTCCACTCCTACATACGCCGTGATGTGGAGCTGACCCGTTCGGTTCGCAAGGCCCTGATCTATCCGATGATCCTGCTCGGCGTGTCCATCCTGGTCGTACTCGTGATCGTCGTGTTCGCGATCCCGAAGTTCGCGGACTTCTTCGCGGATTTCGATGCGGAGCTCCCTCTGCCCACCAGGATGCTCATGGGCGTGGCCGGCTTTGTCGGTTCCACCGCAGGGCTGATCACAGGCGTGATCCTCGTGATGCTGATCTTGGGGACGGTCCTCTATGTGCGCACTCCCAAAGGTCGTCGCAACCTGCATGCCCTCCAACTGAAGATCCCGTTGGTCTCCACGGTGGTCACCTACTCGTCCACGGAGCGGTTCACCCGGGTGCTCGCTGCGCTGCTCGAATCCGGCGTACCGCTGCCCGAGGCGCTGCCCACGTCGATCGATTGCGCCAACAACCTGGTGTACCAGGAGCGCCTCCACGACACGATGGAGGGGGTGATCGAGGGCCAGGGATTCGCAGAACCTCTGGTTCGCACCGGCCTGTTCCCCACCGCGGTCATCCAGATGGTTCGCGTAGGTGAGCGCACCGGTGAGCTGTCGGACCAACTCGAGAACGCTGCGACGTTCTACGAGGAAGAGCTGGAGTACGCGGTGGAGAAGCTGACCGCCTACTTCGAGCCGATCATGATCCTGTTCATCGGCATCGTGGTGGGCTTCGTCGCCCTGGCCATGGTCTCGGCGATGTACGGCATCTACAACCAGGTCGAGCTCTGAGCCGGACCCACTGAGCCGCGAGCTCGCCGAGCGCCTCCCGGTTCTCGAGCCGAGTTCTCCCTTAGAGCATCGTTCTGTGGTGCCTCGCTAGCTCCACGAGCGCGTCTCGCACCACAGAACGGGATGTGGGTGGTACCGACGGGGTGCGGCTGACGGTTCGCACACCTTTCGACCGGTTGTTCGGGCCGCCCGCCCAACAGTTCTAACGATCTGGTTTTTGCAGCCGATTGGACTGGGTCCGAGCCGAGCTGCACAGGTGGGATTCCCCATGTCACACGCTGAGGTCTGTACAAAACGGCTTGATACCGTTAAAAATGGTATGAAGAGTGTGGAGATGGCTAGGCAAACAGCAACATGTCGTGTCACACGACAGAACCTGCTGTGTTGCAGTGCCAAGGCGTTGGAGGGCAGATGCGAAGCTTGAAGCTGGAGGAGCGGAGGGCTGCACGCGGAGCGTCTCAGACGGGCTCGGCACTCATGTTCACGCTCATCACCATCTCGGTGTTGGGGATCATCGCTGCGAGCCTCGTGGCGTTCGGCAACACGAGCCTCAAGGTGACGCGCACCTACGACGGCGTTCGGGACACCCGCTACGCGGCCGACGGTGCCATCAAGGAGGCGGTCAACTGGGTGGCGCGCAACGACGAGGTGGCGGTCGATCCCGACTACCTGCCGTCGTCCAACGATGACTGCGTCTACGAGTCCGGGACAGCGGCGGGTGAGACGATCACGGTGAGCTGTGAAACCGAACCCGGTTCTGGCTCGGGGATCCCACCGGATTCGGGCATCGCGCCGCCGGAATCGGTGCTGTTGCTCGGCGACCGTCACAACGAGCCGGGTCCCTACAGCTACGAGAAGTGCTCCAGTCTGTGGGACAGCTTCACGGGTTGGCTCACCGGCGACTCACCTGGCCAGAGCGAGAACTCGCTGAGTGCCCGCAAGCGGCAGCGCTCCACCTGGGGCGGAATCGGTAGCTGCACCACCAAGGACCGCGGTGTTGGTCCGGTGCGAATCGAGGGGGACGTCAACCTGGCGGGTCGGCTCCAGCTCAAGGACGGGTTCAGCCTGGAGGTAGCCGGAGGCGACGGTGGTGTGATCAAGGCTCAGTACGGATGCGAGGACGCGAACGGCGGTCCATTCGAGTCGGGGGTTACCGCTCCCGGGGGCGCCAACATCTCCGATGACGTGCAGTGCAACCGGGCCAACACCAACCGTGATGATCCCGGAATGCCATGGGACGGTAGACCGCTCTTTTCCGACCCCGGCCGCATCAACGACACGATCACGCCCATCGGTGACATCCGCGCCGAGTTCCTGCCGGTCGGTTTCGATGCCGATGGCAGCCTGTCCAACGGGTACACCCTGCCCACCCGTACCACCGCGTACGTGTTCGACGAGAATGCGAACCCATCGGGCAGTGCGACGGTGCCAAAGAACCTGGTGCCACTGCCCAAGCCGGGCTCGGTGTGCAACATCCCCGCGGGCACCCCGGTGATCTTCCTGTGGGGCCGCTACGACGACGTGTCGACGCTGAACGCCTACACCGCCAATCCGGCGTGCCCGGACCGCACGTTCTGGTTCGCTCCCAACCCCGGTGCTGACCGCGAACTGCTCACAGGCGACGACGAGACCGCCGCGTTCTACATGGACTTCGACAACGTCGCCAGCAGGTCGAAGTGTGGCGGTTTCGAGTCTGAGAGCCCGTACCGCTGGTGCCTCGGCGGGGCGGATCAGAACGCCTCTTCGAAGCCGCGTGTGATCGTGGGCTGGCCCGACGGCTGGACCGCTCTGCCCGAGGTGGATCCGACCGGTAGCGGTTCGGGCAGCATCGGGTACGGCCAGCGAGTGGGTGTGGAGATCGACACTGCCGGTGCGGTCGAGGGCAACTTCCTGACGTCTTGGATCAACCAGGGTGAGGCAAAGGTGATCGACACGATCCCCGCCACCTACAAGCCGTGCAGCTTCTGGATCTTCACATGTCCTTCGTTTGGTCAGCGTTCGATGCGCCTCGCCCAGTTCACCCCGAAGGTCACGGGCAACCCGATCGCCGAGGTCGGTCTCCCCAACGGGCGGATCTTCGTGGATGTGAACTTCGCCATGAACAACGCCACGGGCACGATCCCCAAGATCGTCGTTGACTACCTTGATCCGCGCGACAACGTGGCCAAGACGTGCGGCGAGTTCACCCTGAACCTTGGGGCGATCGACACGAGTCACGCCGCGGGCAGCGCGGTTCCCTCCACCAGCGTCGCGTCGTTGAGCCCCGGTGAGGCCGCGATCCTCGCCAACAACTGCGGGTCGGTGCAGGCGATCAACAACCTGCGTGTGACCTTCAAGGTCGAAAAGAACATCTGGAACTCCGGGGTTCCCACCTTCGACCTCGACGGTGTGAGGATCTACTACGACTCCTACCAGGGCGCAGCTTTTCCCCAGCCGTACAACTGCTCCGACTCCGACGGCGACGGTGACGTCGACGAGTTCGACACCTGCGAGTTGGTTGCTCCGACCGGGTCCCAGCCGGTCCAGCCCGCCAAGTCGGACTGCGATCCTTCCAAGCCTGGTGGTCAGTTGATCTTCGGTGGTGAGTCGCACGTGTACGCGGCAGATGGGAGCCTGGAGGTCTGCGGTGGTCCCGACCCTGATGACCCAGAGGACTCGATGGTCACCGGCATCTACGGGGTGCCGGGTGTCGACGAGATGAGGGCATCGGCGGCGCCGGTGCGCGACAACGGATCGAGTGGAGGTACCACCGGCTTTTCCAATTCCAACGGTGCGATCCGCATCGGTGAGCCGACCACGCTCCAGGCGGCGACGATCTCCTACAAGGGTCAGTGCATCGGGCTGTTCCTGGCCGTTTGCGAACCCAAGGACGACGGTGCCAAGGACATCGTGTACGGCTTCCCGGGGTTCACCCCACCGGCCGGCTATCGGGTGTCCAAGGTGTCGGCGCGCACCTCGTATGCGACCGAGGGCGGCCAGTTCACCATCGAAATTGGCGGCGACTCCTCGCGGCTCAAGGTCGGTGCGTGCAACGAGGCTGCCCGCCAGACCAAGGGCGACCTGCGCCAGTGGGCCAACGAGCCGGCTACTTCCGCGTCGCCGCTGGTGCTCTACGACGGCGCCACGCGTAACTGCGTCGCACAACCGACCAGTGGCACCTATGCGAAGGGCTTTGCTCCCACACAGATCCGTTGGAAGGCCAACGTGCCCTCCAACTTCTCATTCGGATCCGGAGGCGGGTGCCTTGCCATCTTCTACTGCACCTACGACCAAGAGGACCTGCTGGAGGGACTGGAGCTCGACGTCGAGATCGAACCGATCGGCACTCTGGCATCCCCGTCGGACACCTCGACGCCGATCCTCGACCCGCAGTCGGGTTGCGTAACCGCGCACCCGAACTACGACGGCGGGCAGGCTCCCGACTACTCCGACCCCAACAGGGTCGACTACCAGAACCCCGATTGCGCCCTCGTGCGTGCCGACAGCTATACGGCCAACGGATCGGACTCCAACGACGGTGGCCTTTGCTGGGGGAGCTGTCCCGGGCGGCGTACCAACTGGTTCGGCCGCGTGAGCGTGAAGGGAACGATCTACGCACCGTCCGCGGCGGTGGAGGTCGATGACAACGACATCGGCTATCCGCTCGCCACCCGAGGTGTGATCCTGCGACACCTGCGCATCAGCGGAGCTAGGCCCCGTTCGGGGTTCACCGAGCCGCTGTTCGGCAACTTCATCGACAAGACTCCCAACCCGCGCCTTGCGACGCTCACAGCATGTATCCAGGATCCGCTACCCGCTTCACCGCGGCCGTGCGATCCCGACGTGGACCGCGTCCTCGCCCGCAGTGGGGTGCGCTTCGACCCCGACGTCACCGAGGCCAACCCGACCAGCGCGGATGTGCCCGAGGTGCTGTGGTACTCCGACGACTCGACCGGGAACGTGTGATGCACGCGCTGGCCCGCCGGTGGTCCATGCGCGACCAATCCGGTGTGTCCCTCATAGAGGTGACGATCGCAGTGATGCTGATCGGCATCGCCCTGTTGGCCACGCTCAGCCTGTTGTACGCGATCGTGCTCACCTCCGGCACCCACCAGAGCAAGGTCCGTGTGGGCAACCGTGCGGCCGAGCTCGCCGAGGCGATCGACGACATGGACTACATCCCGTGTCCGGGAGCCGACCAGGGTGCGCTGTACGAGTCGGCGCTCAACCTTGCTACCGATGCCACCTACACCGAGGAGATCGTGGATGTGCAGTACCTCGCGTCCGACGACGATCCCGTCGCCGCGTGGTCCGACACCTGTCCTGATCCCGATCAGGGGGCACAGCGTGTGACGGTGTCGGTGCAGGCTCGTACCCGTGGCCAGGTGTCCACCGAGTTGGTGTTCGTAAAGCGCGACACGCGCTGCCCGGAGGGGATAGTGGGGAGGAAGTGCTGATGGGTAGCGCCGCCGGACTACGCCGCACCGCCGAGCAACGAGGTGTCACCCTGATCGAGGCGATGATCGTCATAGCGATCACCGGTCTGATCATGGGTCCGCTCGCCGCTGCGATGATCAGCGGTCTGACGAGCTCCAGCGACAGCCACGAGCGCCTGATCGACAACGGTGCTGCGCAGAAGATCGAGGAGGCCTGGACCAAGGACGTGCAGAGCGTCGACCCACAGGGTGTGGATGAGGGCTCGGTTGCCGCTTGTGTCGACCCGGCATCGGTGTCACCTACCGCACCGCCCGAGTTGGCTCGGGTGTCGTTCAACTGGGACCTCAACGCGGGGCCCGACGAGCTTCCCAAGACCGCCACCTGGGTGTTGGTGCAGGACGGCGACTCGACCACCCTCGAACGGCGGGTCTGCGAGGACGGGTTCCGGTTCACCAAGAAGCTGGCCAAGGGCCTGGGACCGCTGAGCTCCGCCACCGTGCGCGGGCCCGATGTGGGTTCCCCCGACCAGTTCTGCCCACCGGACCAGTACGGTGTCGGGCGCACGTGCACGCTGGTCATCCCGGAGTTGAACGTGGACCTCACGGTCACGCGACGGGTTCCTAACTACGACGGCAACACACTGCCGACCGGTACTCCGCCGCCACCGGCGATCTTCGCTCACGACGCGCGCTACCAGTACGTCAACGTGAGGTTCCGGCCTTCCACGCCCCAACCGGTGACCCGTTACGAGCTCAGCCTGCGCAAGGGCGCCCCCGATGCCCCGGTGGTGATGACCAAGACCGTGAACGTCTCTGGACCGGTGCCGCCTTACTATCAGGTCACCTTCGGTCCTCCCGCGGGCGACGCCCCGCTCGACGTGCGGCCGATCGGGGGCCCACCGGTGAACTACTACGTGACCGCGGTGGCGGTGAACGACATGGGACCTGGCCCCCAGTCCGACGCCTACGGACCGATGAACCCCGAGCCCACAGGCCCGGACAAGCCGTCCACCCCCGTGGCGACCAGGCTCACCAACGGCTGCATCCGTGTGACGTGGTCACCGAACCCGCAGGACGGTGGAAGCCCGCGCACCAACCTGCGGGTGTGGGCGTACGAGGCTCCGTCGGGCAACGACCCGTACCAGCCGGGTGTCACCACGCT